>JAJBVP010000012.1 GCA_020859755.1 Bacteroidales bacterium
TTCGCCGTTTTCTTATTTGCCGAAATCGACGATGCAAAATTACCGATTACAGCCTACGGCGATGCCATAGTGGGGGCCGCTGAGGGCAGCGGCGCTCCCAGTAGGGCCATCCGGGCAGGCGCGGGCGGGGGCGCCCACGCTCCTTGTTTGAGGGTGGTAGCCTGGTGTTGGCCGTCCAAGGCCGGCCCCCCTAAGCTGACGCGGACGTTTCGGGGGCGGCGTTGGTGATGGCCGTCCAAGGCCGGCCCCCCTAAGCTGCCGCGGACGTTTCGGGGGCGGCGTTGGTGTTGGCCGTCCAAGGCCGGCCCCCCTAAGCTGCCGCGGGCGTTTCGGGGGCCGCGTTGGTGAGGGCCGTCCAAGAGCCGGCCCGCCAAGGCTGCCGCGGACGCTTATGAGCGTAGGCTTCTCCACGGGCTTGGCTGTTTCTCAGGATTTTTGTACCTTTGCGGTGTTACACGTATATAAAATAGAAAGATTATGCGCCATTTCACCAACGTCAATGATATAGGCGACCTCCGCAAGGCCGTCAGCGAGGCTCTTGAAGTGAAGAACAACCGCTTCGGATACAAGCATTTAGGGCAGGACAAAACCCTGCTGATGATTTTCTTCAACTCGTCGCTGCGCACTCGCCTGTCCACGCAGAAGGCGGCCATGAACCTGGGCATGAACACCATCGTGCTCGACGTCAACCAGGGCGCGTGGAAGCTCGAAACCGAGCGCGGGGTGATCATGGACGGCGACAAGCCCGAGCACCTGCTCGAGGCGGTGCCGGTGATGGGCTGCTACTGCGACGTGATCGGCGTAAGGTCGTTTGCCCGCTTCGAGTCGAAAGAGGACGACTATAACGAGAAGATACTCAACCAGTTCATCGAGCATTCAGGTAGGCCGGTATTCTCGATGGAGGCGGCCACTCGCCACCCGTTGCAGAGCTTCGCCGACTTGATCACCATCGAGGAGCATAAGACCACCGAGCGTCCCAAGGTGGTGATGACGTGGGCTCCCCATCCCAAGTCGCTGCCGCAGGCGGTTCCCAACTCGTTCGCCGAGTGGATGAACGCGGCCGGTTACGACTTCGTGATTACTCACCCCGAGGGCTACGAGTTGGATCCCAAGTTTGTAGGGAACGCCCGCGTGGAGTACGATCAGGACAAAGCTCTGGAGGGGGCCGACTTCGTGTACGCCAAGAACTGGAGCGCCTACGCCGACCCCAACTATGGCAAGGTGATCAACATGGATCGTGGCTGGACCGTAACCGCCGAGAAGATGGCACTGACCAACAATGCCAAGTTCATGCACTGCCTGCCCGTGCGCCGCAACATGATCGTGAGCGACGATGTGATCGAGAGCGCCAACTCGCTGGTGATTCCCGAGGCCGCCAACCGCGAGATCTCGGCCCAGGTGGTGCTCAAGCGCATCCTGGAAGGGCTGGGATAAAGGTTGATAGGTGGCTAAGTTAATGGGTTGATATCTGGCCTAAAAATAAAAAAGAGCCGTAAGGCTCGGGTAAAAACAAAAAAAATTACTCGTCATCACGACGAATAATCTTCTTACCTTAAATCTAATACCATGAAAAACTGATGCAAAGGTAAGCATTAGTTTTGTATCCGCAATAGGTACAGCTAATATTTAACTGCATTTAACTATAAAACTGCGTTTATAACAGATTTTAAACGTTTTACCCTAAAGAATTACGACGTCATGGCCGAATTTCACAACATATACACCGAGCCGGGAAGGATCGTCAGGCTCTATCGGGATCTCGCCCGGCAAGCCCACGGGGTAGCCCAAGAGGGCGATCGGGAGGCGATCTTCCGGGCGTTGCGCGAGGGCTACGACAAGGGAGCCCTCGCTGTCGACAGCCACGGCGTGGAGCCGATTGCAAGGCAATTGGACACGGCCGTCACCCTGTGCCAGATGGTCGACGCCGACCGCTCGATGATCGTGGCGATACTGGTGCACACGCTTGTCACTCACGAGGTTATGACCCTCGTCGAGGTGGAAAAGCAGTGGGGTAGGGACATCGCCTCACTGGTCGAGGGTCTGGTGAAAGTGGAAAGCCTATACCGCCGACGCACAGGCGACGTGAGCGACAATTTCCGCAAACTCCTGTTGACGTTCGCCCAAGATATTCGCGTGATTATCATCATGATAGTGGATCGCCTGGCCCTGATGCGCGCCATCAACCATCACCCCGACGAGCCATTTGTGGTGGAAACCGCCTACGAGGCCGGTTACCTTTATGCCCCGCTGGCCCATCGCCTGGGCCTGTACGCCATAAAGTCGGAATTGGAGGACATGTCGCTCAAGTACACCCACCGCGACATCTACACCTCCATCGCCCATAAGCTCAACCAGCGCAAGGCCGCCCGCGACGCGTATATCGCCGACTTCATCGCTCCTATACGCAAAAAGCTGGAACAGACCGATTTACGCTTTGAGATCAAGGGACGCACCAAGTCGATCTACTCCATATGGAACAAGATGAAAAAGCAGGGTGCCGACATCGACCACATCTACGATCTCTTCGCCATCCGTATCATCCTCGACTCCGAGCCGGCCAAGGAGAAGAGCGACTGCTGGAACGTCTACTCGGTTGTCACCGACATGTACCAGCCCAACCCTTCGCGCCTAAAAGATTGGCTGTCAATACCCAAGAGCAACGGATACGAGAGTCTGCACATCACTGTCAACGGCCCTGGGGGCAAATGGGTGGAGGTGCAGATACGCACGCGTCGCATGGACGCCATCGCCGAGCGTGGCCTCGCGGCCCACTGGAAGTACAAGGGCATCCAGGCCGAGCAAAACCTCGACGCATGGATGAACAACGTGCGCGACATCCTCGAGGCTGCCGAGTCGGGACCAATGGAGCTGATGAAGAACATGAAGATGGACGTGTACGACAAGGAGGTGTTCGTCTTCACCCCCAAGGGCGACCTGTATCGACTGCCCCTGGGCGCCTCGGTGCTCGACTTCGCCTTCAACATCCACTCGCGCATCGGCGAGCAGTGCACTGGCGGCCGCGTCAACGGTAAGAACCAGAAAATCAACTACAAGCTCCAAAGTGGCGACACCGTAGAAATCCTCACATCCTCCACCCAAAAGCCCAAATTGGACTGGCTAAATTTCGTGGTCACCTCCAAGGCGCGCTCCAAAATCAAGCAAACGATCAAGGAGGAGGGCAACAAGATGGCCGAACTGGGTCGCGAACTCCTCTCGCGGCGTTTCAAAAACCGCAAGATCGAGATGGACGAGGCCAAGCTCATGCGTGTGGTCAAGAAGATGGGCTACAAGATGGCCACCGACTTCTTCAAGGCCTTGGCCGAGGAACAGCTCGACCCCGGAGACGTGATTGACAATTACTTGACCATCGACGCTCCCACAAGCGAGACCACTACCGTGTCGGCCGAGGAATACGTGCAACAACCCACCGCCGAGACCCATCCCTCGAGCGAAGTGCTTGTCATCGGCAACGACATCAAGGGGTTGAACTACCGCTTGGCCAAATGCTGCAACCCGATTTACGGCGACCCGGTGTTCGGGTTCGTGTCGGCCGAGGGCGTTATCAAGGTGCATCGCGAGGACTGTCCCAACGCTCGCAACATCCGCCAAAAATACCCCTACCGCATCATCCCCACGCGGTGGTCGGGCAAGCTCGGCGACCTCCTTCCCGTAACCTTGCGCGTTGTGGGTCAGGACGATATTGGCATCGTCACCAACATCACCTCGATTATCAACAAGGAAGGCTCATCCTCCCTGCGCTCAATCTCAATCGACTCCCACGACGGCCTGTTCCAGGGCTACCTCGTGGTGGGTGTCAAGGACAACCTGACGCTCAACAACCTCATCAAGAAAATCTTACAAGTAAAAGGCGTAAAAGATGTACAACGCAGCAACTAAATCAGTGATTATTCTGGCCTTGGCACTGGTGGCTACGGCTTGTGGCAAACCCCAATCAACCCGCGAGGCCGAGGCCCTCTACGCTCAGGCCGACAGCGCTTACGCCCAAGGGGCCTACGAGACGGCCCTGGCGTTGCTCGACTCCATCGACCACGCCTATCCCGGCGAGATCGCCACGCGCAACGACGGACTCAGGCTGCGTCCCAAGGTGCAGGAGGAGCTGTCGAAAGTGGAGTTCTCCCGCATGGATTCGGTAGTGGCATCGCTGCAAGTGCGTTACGACTCGATTGTGTCGCTGATGACTAAGGTGTCCACTCCCGACTTCGCCGAGGGCTACTGGGTGGCCACCGAGGGGCGTAACCCCAGGCTGGTGAGCGGCGACGGCATCGAGGGTCGTGTCACTGAGACGGGCGAGTTCTACATGGTATCATCGCTGTGTCCCTCCAACGTTCACCATCAGTGGTTTACGCTGTCCACCGGCAGTGCCGACGCGTCGACGCAGGTGGTGCCTTATGACGGCGAGCTCAACTACCGTGTCAACGGTGGCGAGGTTGTCACCTATATGACGGCCGCGTGCTCCACCGTGGGGCAATTCGCCTCGGAGCACCGCGATGAGACCCTCACTGTCACCTATCGCGGCGAGCGCACCAAAACCCAACGCCTCACCCCCGCGCAAGCCCACGGCCTGGCTACCGCCTGGGACTTCGCCCAGACGCTTTCAGCCTTCCGCCGCGCCAGCATCGAGCGCGAGCGTCTCAACCGCCAGCTTGCCATCACCCGCGACCAGCAAGCTCGCATCGAATAGCCCAGCGAACCTCCCTGGCCTGTAATTTGTTATGTGATTAGGCGTTGGGCGATAGTGCCCGGCGTGAATCTAAATAATTGTGGTCATGGAACAAAAAGGCTATTATAAGGACTGGCTGCACCGCAAAGCAGGCACGAAAATCGTGATTATGGGTGCCGGTTCGGGCCAAGGACTACGCGCCGCGGTAATGCTGGCTTTGGCTGGATGGAAAGTGGGCGTGGCTGGCCGTAATGTAAAGGTACTCAAGGCTATAAAGCAGAAATTCCCCAAAAATGTCGAATGGGCTGAAATCGATGTCACCCACGACGACGCACCCAAGCGCCTCGAGGGCTAGATCAACAAGCTGGGTGGCATGGATATCTACTTCCACGTCGCAGGTATCCAGTACATCAACCCCGAGTTGATGATTTCGCAAGAGGTGGAGACGCTCGAAACCGAGTGCGTGGGCTTCGCCCGGATGCTTTGCGCGGCCTACCACTACTTCCGTTTCTCGGGTCGCCCGGGCCAAATAGCCGCTATCACCTCGGTAGGTGGCACCCGCGGCACCGGCGCTATCGCCAGCTATTCGGCAGGCAAGAAATTCGGCCAAACCTACATCGAGGCACTTGCCCAGCTCGCTCATATCCAAAAGGTTAACGTGAAGTTTACCGACATACGTCCCGGATGGATCCGCACCCCGCTGGAGCTTGACGAGCTCGATTACCCGATCAACATGACCATGAGTTACGCCGTGCCCCAGATCCTCAAGGCCATCGTGGACAAAAAGCGCGTGGCCGTGATCGATTGGCGCTGGCGTGGCGTCTATTACTTGTGGCGCCGCATCCCGCGCTACATCTGGGAGCGCATGACACCGCCTATCTGCTCCAAAGCGCCTGAATCGGAGGTGCAGAAGAACGCCGAGCTTGAAATTACGACAATTTAGGCTCCGTTCCACAAAAATCGTTAACGCTGGGGTCGCAGCCGTGGTGCGGATTCGGCCTTGCAGGCGAAGGAGCGTAGCGAGCTACGTGACTGAGCCAAAAGGCCGAAGACGCGCCGCGGATGCGATGGGAGGGTAACTTCCTCGGCCAAATGGTGTGTGGAAATTTAGGCTTTATTAAAGAACCGTGGCGCACTAAGGGACTGCGATTGTTGGGTGTTATAAATCTTTAAAACCCAATGTTTTGTCATACATAACGAATCTTACGGAGAAGCAAAAGCTTCTCATCCGCGCCACCGCTGGCGACGACCTGCCCAGACTGCGCGAATATTGCGTATTTGAGGTGCTGAACGCCATGGCTTATGTGCTCCGCACGGGTTGCCAGTGGCATATGCCTCCCGAGACCTTTCCCAAGTGGAAGGCCGTTTACCACCATTTCCGTTCGTGGAGCGCGAGGGGTTGGTTCTCGCGTTTGTTGAAGGCCCTGGTGTCGGGCAAGCGAGCCGCTGAGGGGCGCGCGCCGGAGCCGACCGCTGCGGTTGTCGACTCCCAGACAGTGCGCTGGGGCTACCGCCAGTCCGACAAGGGCATCGATGGCCACAAGCGCATTAAGGGCATAAAACGCCATCTGGCCGTGGATAGCCTGGGCTATCCCCTATGGGTACGGGTGACCACGGCCAACGTGCATGATTCAAAAGCCGCCCCTGCATTGATATCCAATTCGTTGGCCTCATTTCCGACCATTCGCCTGATCAAGGGGGACAAGGGGTATTCCGGGCCTTTGGAAAGAGCGTTGCCGCAGGTATGGGACGCTGAGATGCGGTGTGTCAAATCAAATTTCGGGACCTCGGAGTTCGTGCCGATGGAAGGCCGGTGGGTGGTGGAGCGAGCGTTCGCCATGCCGCCGCGACCTCCGGGTCGCGGCGCGGTTCTTCACGACCTTGGGCCCATAAAACTCTGTTTCGTGCTATAAGTTACCATCGCCTCGGCGGCTTGTCGGTGAATTTCGCCGCTTTTTTCGGTCACAATGCCCGCATTGCTCCCTCAAAAACCGACGAAATTCCCGCGACAATCCGCCGCCCCAGCGTTAACGATTTTTGTGGAACGGAGCCTTAGAAAATTGCTGATAACGGGTTGCGGCCTTCAGGATATGGTGGCTCACGCGGTGACGCAAATCGCGTGGCGACAGTACTTCCAGATGATCGGCAAACCCCAACAGCAGTCGCTCCAGCTCTAAGTTGATAATCACATCCAAGTGGAGCTTGCCCGAGCCATCAGGCCCCTTCTCGCCCAGCTTCTGGCTGCCGTGAAGGGGCTTGGTGATCATATACGGCAACGTCTCGGCGTCGACCCACAGCACCACATGGCGCGGCTCGGAGTCGACCTCTCGCGTCACGCCTACCATCTGGCCGATGTACTGGGGCGCCTTGAAGAATGTGTTGGGCACGTAGGGATGGGCCGTGTCGGGACGCACCGAGCTGATGCGGTCCAGGGCAAGTGTGAGCACCTTCTTGCCGGTCGTGGGATGGCCGATGACGAACCATCGGTTGTTGAACTCCTTCAACACGTAGGGCGACATCTCGATATCGCTGGGCGTGCGCTGGCGGAATGATTGGTAAGAGATGACAATCGGCGTGCGGGCCTGTATCAGGTCGTAGAGCGTGGACAGGTGCTCGAGTCCGCGCAGGCGATCGTTGGTGTCGAGCCACACGATCTGCTCCTGGTTGCGCTCGAGGTTGATGCTCTCCTGCAAGCGCGCTATCAGGTCCTCCTGCTGCTCCAAAGCTCTGAAACCTTGGTAATGGCGGAAGATGTCGAGTGCCGACGACAGCTCTTGCAGGTCGCGGTCGCTCAGCGGCATGTTGCGAATGGAGAAGCCAGGGTCGTCGTACATGTAATACTTGCGGTCCCTCACCACTATAGGAGCGTTGTAGCCAAGCTCCGACGAGCGAAGCAACTGGATGTCGCGTTGGGTGGTGCGCAGCGACAATTCCTCGGCGTACCCAAGCTGGTTGAGGGCGTCGTAACAAGCGTCGTTGAGTTCTTGCAGGGTGCATTGGCGGCCGCGTTGGAGGCAACGGTCGATGGTGCGGAGGCGCACGATGGTATTTCGATTGACAGGCACGATGTAATGTTTAAAGGTGAAAGTGTAAAGTGTAAAGTGTAAAGTGTAAAGTGTAAAGTGTAAAGTGTAAACCTGTTGGTTGAATTAATTTAGTAAAATATTTATAATGAAAAAGTTGCACAT
>JAJBVP010000014.1 GCA_020859755.1 Bacteroidales bacterium
TATGTGCAACTTTTTCATTATAAATATTTTACTAAATTAATTCAACCAACAGGTTCGACTTATGCCGATTCTGCGGCATCCTACATATCCGGTTCACACGCGCGGCATTACAACCGGCCGGTGACCAACGACGTGGGCACTATCGGATTGATAGTGGCTGTGATGGCCATTCTCTTCTCATGGGTGCCGGTAGTCGACTGGGTAATATGGTTTCTCGCTGCATTCCTATCGTTTATCGGATCCTTCAAGCACCCTCGAGGCTTCGCTATCGCCGGTATCGTCATTTGTGGCGCCACCGTAATGGTCAAGCTCACCGTCGCCGGCCTCCTCGCCGCGTCTGGCATGTAATCACGGCTAGTTACATATCGTAAAGCGTTACAGGCTATACAGTTCACAACCGGTGAAGTTGTAATCTTGTTTGGCTTGTTCAGCCGGCATCTGCAGGTAAGTGACCTTGGCCGACGTGCATATCTCGTCACGACTGTTGATGATGCTCACCTCCAGCTCCACGTAGGCGCGAAGATCCTTGATATGGGTAGCCCGCACGCGCAACTCTCCTTCGTCGTATCTTACCGTGCGATGATAGCGCACTTCCATCTTGGCGGTATATCCTGCCGTCTTACGGAACACGTTGAGCCACCATTCAGCGGCCTCGTCGAGCATCATAGCCTGCACGCCGCCGTGCACCACCCCGGGCCAGCTTTGATAGTCGGCCGACGGCTCCCACCATCCCCACAACGTTTCGCTGTCGGTGTCCGCCTCAAAGCGCATATGCAACCCGATAGGATTGTGGGGAGCGCAACCCATGCAATTATAGCCGGGCAATCCCAGCCAAGGATTCTTTACTTTTTTCATTGGTTTTTGAGAGGATGAAGAGCACCGGTTTCTGAGTCCATGATGTAACCGGCCACGCTGATGTCGCGGGGCATGAGAGGGTGGTTCTTCACCAAGTCTACGGTTTCGAGCACAGCCTCCGAGGTGTCGGTGAACCCCCGTAGCCAGTTGTCAAGGTCGATTCCGCAATGGCGCATGAGCTGTATATGCTCCTCGTCCACTCCACGCTCCTTCATAAGGTGGAGCATCTCGTCGGGATCCATGCCCTGCACCCCGCAGCCAGTGTGCCCGATGATCATTATCTCGTTCACGCCCAGCTCGTATACAGCCACAAGCAGTGAGCGCAACGTTGAGTCGAACGGATTGGTGATCGTTCCCCCCGCGTTTTTGATCATCTTCACGTCGCCGTTACGGATACCCAGAGCGGCCGGCAGCAATTCCACCAGCCGCGTGTCCATGCACGTCACGATAGCGATCTTCTTGTCGGGATACTTGGATGTGATAAACCGCTCGTAGCCCCTGTTGGCCACGAATTCCTTATTGTGTCGTAAAATCTCCTCTATCATAGCGATCACAAATTTACGGCTTAATTTTTACAATGCAACCTTTTCCCCAAAAAATTATCCCGTCCTAGATCGCTATTGCTGGATAATTCTACTTGCCTGAAATCCGTGCATTGTCCATGGCAAAAACCGCAGTTCGCTTAGTTCGCTCGGGGACTCTGGAAAGGAGCAAGGCAATAACGTATGAGCGGCCTATCTGAGCCGTGGCGGTTCTGTGGATGGTATCCCGGTAATGGTTAGCCGTGGCGATATTAGATCCATTAGGGGCACGATATTAAAACCCTTCTGGGAGATCAAGCTGAGCAAGGCGCCGAGGTGGTTGTAAAGCGGCTCAGGGCGCTCAGGCTTAACGCCCATATGGACAAGAAAGATTGTACCGTTTTCTATCGGGCGCGCCCGCAACCTCTTGAAGATTTCCTCGGTTGATACATAGGAGTCACCCATTGATGGCAAGGTGTAATCCTCGCTTGTAGGGAACCCGTAGGTGAAGCTCACAACTTGTAATCCCTTATCCCGTGCCCAGGCGCCGATGGAATCATTGTACCATTCAAACGGCGGAACGAACACGGGTGCGTCACGACGTGAAATGCTATATCTTCCGAGCGAACGATCGGCGCTGTCCATTTCCGCGTCAAATTCTTCACGGGTGATAAACGTGGAGTCGCGGGTGGCCCAGTCGCAATACAGCAAGTGATGATAGCCGTGATGACCTATGTAATGGCCCTTGTCCTTGATTTTACCCACTACTTGTGGGTGATTGTTCAACACGTATTCCGTGAAAAAGAAAGCGCCCGTAACCCCGGCCTTGTCCAATGCCTTAAGAATCGTGTCCACTCCCTCAAACATGGAATCGGCCGTGAAAATCAACGACACCTCCTCCCGGCCAATGCTCCCCCTGACCACTCCGCCGTGGCTCACTACCACCGCGGAATCCAACGTTATACCGCCATCATGAGCCGTATACGCCTTAGCGTTTTGACCCTTTAGGACCAAAATTGTGAAAACGCTTAAGATTGTCCAAATCAGTTTCTTCACGTTGACTGATCCAAGATGTTTTTACTATCCAAGAAGCTTCCTAATTTGGGTATCAGAGGCCATCGGAAGCAGCTTACACAAATGGGCAAGCATGCGGGCATAGCTTTCCTCGGGAGTGGCCGTGACGCGCAGGTTACCGTACAGCGTCTCGGGCGTGGAATAAAGGGCCTCGCCCCAGCCGTATTGGTTGCCGCGACGATCCACATTATAGGTGAAATCGGCGATGCACACGCGCCCCTCCATTTGCAGCCGGGTGAGAATCGGGTCGAGCGAGATTTTGTCGTCAACATGGTAATCGTCTACAAGATCCTGCGGGCGACGTTTACCGCGGCCTTTGGCGAAACCGAGCAACTGGCGCAACTCTTTAATACCCACGCGACCCTCTGATTGGATGGCTTGGAGCACCACCTCGTCCAAAGCCGCCAAGTCCTCATTGGGAGCAAGCCGTTTACTGCGACGATAGTTGAGGAAATCGGGAAGCCATTCAAGGCTGACGTAACCGGCCTTTCGCTGGAAGAACTTGCCGTAGGCCAAATGCCCTTCACGGATAATCGGCCCTTTCCACTCCCACGGGCCGTCATCGTCGCTCCAGAAGCGCAGCGTGTTCTCATACACCGAGTACCCCGGCACGCACGACTGGAACATCGGGAGGAAACCGGCCTCTGCAGCCCTCTCCTCCAGATCAATCATCGACCGTATCGGCCCCGTTGTGAATCTCCGCGCCATCTACCGGTTAGAAGAGGTCATAGCCTCGATCTGTGTTCCACACCTTGCTCGTGAGGAAAATCTCACCGCGAGGGACACCGCTCTGCGCGATGCCTCTACCCACGCTTACCTCGTTGCCATATACGGCAGCAGTATCTATGTGGCGGTAACCATCCTTCAAAGCGCATTCCACTGCTTTGACAGCAGTTTCCCCATCGGGAGTCTGCCATGTACCAAACCCTACGCAGGGAATCAACCCTCCATTATTCAGTTTAAAGTCTTTCATCACTTCTTTAACATATTGGTAGGCAATAAGTTCTCTAACCTGCAAGTCTTTAAGGTTATTTGTTGAATTTCTGCTTCTTGTTATTCAGTTTTGGTTTTACATTGCGTACAACGTTCCGGGGACTGACCCACTCGTCACCCCCGCCGATTTTTAATCCCGCCCGAGGTCGTGGAGCTCGCGCTCAAGCTCAGCGATACGTCGTTTGCAGGATTGGATCAGCGCGGCGTTGCCTGAGGATGGGTCGTTCTCGCGGCTCCGCTCGGCTTGGGCAAGGCGTTCGCGCTGCTCCTCAAGTTGACGCGCCACGTCACGAGCGCGGTTCTTCTTCCATTGAGCCGAGGCTCCGTCATCGCTCGACGAGGATGAGGAACCTCCTCCCGCACTTGCCACGGTGGAAGTTTTACCCGACGATTTCTTCTTTTTCTTGTGGCTCTTAAACATGCTCTTGCCGTGATTGAACATGGCGTCAATCATGGCGAAGTAGGCGGCTTGCTCCTCGGCCTCGCGCTGGATACGTATCTGCTCTTGCTCGGCCTTGTATTGGGCAAGTAAAGAGGGGCATTGCTCGACGTACTGTTGCGCGGCGGCGTAACGTGGTTCATAATCGTTGAGTCGTTCCAGGGCTGAGTGGGTCATGTTGCGCACCCAATTCACCAGGTTTTGGCGATCTCGGTCGGGACTGGGGTTTAGGCGTTGGTAGTTGTCCAGATCGTCGAGCGTGTAATTGAGTATCTTGCGGCAAGCCGAGAAGTTGTAGGAGGGTAGGGGAGCCGACTCGTAATAGTGGCACGATTTGTCGGTTTCGGTTTGCATCACTGCGTGCATCATATGAGCTGTGCCCAGATCAGTGATGTAGTATAATGCCAATGCCGAGTAAAGGTAAGCGTCGGGGTCGGTACCCTCCTTGCAGCTGTTCAGAAAATAGCGGCAGGCATCTTTGAAGCGCCCGTTTTGGAGCAGGGAGTCGCCTTCGTTGGCATAAATACGTCCCGTGACCTCTTTGCCGAGCATATAGTAGTCGGTCTCTCCGTTCAGCATCTGATGTTCAATGCCCGCGATGTAGTTGGCGTCAGGCACACAAGTGACCATATAGGCGTTGCCGTAGGGAATCATCAAGGAGCCCTGCTCAAGAGGCCATAGTCCCATCGATCCCACCTTGTCGAAATACAGCGATCGGCCGTAGAAGAACGACTTTATCACGTTCTTAGGGTTATCGGTCAGTGGCAATGTAACTTCCCTTACCGACGGGTTGAGCAACAAGCGCCCATCGGTGGCCGACAATCCAATTTTGGCGCCGTCATTGCCCAAGGCGTTGACCACGCCTGCTCGATAAGCTGGACGCATTTGTTCCCAATAAACGTAACCACCGCCTCCCGTTTCGTCGATAGTGAAAACGAATCCCGGTAGGTTGGCGTTACTTTGAAGGTAAAAAGTTTCAACCGCCTTTTCGCCCTGGAGTGAATATATTGACAAATACCTTTTCTTGAAGGCCCAAAAACAGGCCTTGGAGGATGGCGACCAATAATAAGCTGTGATATCAGCCGACTCAATGAATAACTTCCGTATCTGTGCGTCTTGCGGCGCTTGATAGCGGATAGAGTCGAAATCGAGGGGGATAATGATCCCTCCAGCGGCGTCGCGCACGCCATAACGTCCGTTGTCCTCCACAAGCGAGAAGACGCCCTCAGAGGTGTTGACCGGTTGTTTCTTCTCTTTGGCTGTCGCTATATGGCCGATAGCGACTAAAGACATTATAAAAGTTAAAGGGCATAACAAGCTTTTCATGAGAGTATCGAGCGGGAAGGGGTTTGGGGGGTCCGACGAAAGCGGCCAAGGATTTGACCGATATTATGGCTCAAAGTTACAAATTCTTGGTTAAAATGAAGCGGGTCGCCCCAAATTTTTTATTTTTGACCTATATCAGGGACATCATAACTACTCACCGAAAAATTTTTAACCCCGAAAAACACAACAAACATGTCTGGCGCAAATCAAAATTTAGGCTCGTAAACCCACGGTTGGTTATGATTCGCATATGTAGTTCCAGTCGTTGGTGTAATTGAAGCCTTCGTAGGAGAATTGGCGCAGGGCGGCGGGGTCGGTGAGGCGGTTTTGGATGATCCAGCGCGTCATCGCGCCGCGACACATCTTGGCGTAGATGGTCACGTTCTTGGGCTTGCCGTCCTTCACCACCTTGAAGTCCGGGGTTATTACTTCGACTTCCTTTGCCACTTGCTTCCAGTCGAAAAGCCGCTTGAACTCGGCGCTTGCGAGGTTTACAAGCACGCCGTCGTCGGCCTTTACGCGGTCGATGAAATAATTGGTGAGCCGGGGTTTCCAGTAGTCGAACATCGAGATGTGACCGTTGTCGGGCAACTCCACGTCCCCCTCCAATCGGTAAGGATTCACAAGGTCAAGAGGGCGCAGCAGGCCATAGAGGAACGAGCCGATTATCAGATGGTCGTTGGCATAGGCCAAATCAGCGTCCGACATGGTTTCGGGAGCCAACTTTTGGAACACCATGCCGTCGTAGCTGAACACCGCGGGACATCGCGTAGCCTGATTGCCAAACTCCCGATAGCGTCGCCAATTCTCCACGGCTATGGCCTTGTTGCACCGCAGCATCGCTTTCAACTGCTCAGGCGTGTACTCGGCCAACTGCGCGGCTATCCCATTGGCCTCGTCCTGAAACCGAGGCTCGGTGCAGCCGGGAATCGCCCTCGGAGCCATCCCAGTCATTATCTTAGCGCATCCTATCAGTATCTGCATAATTTAGCCTATATTATTGCATGTATTTTGAGATTATAGTCTCGAGCCTGTCAAGATTGGCTTGCGAGTTGGCCGCAAGGATGCCTGACGGTTCGAGGCTGTTAATAGGATTACCTTTCAGGTCACTGATGTAACCTCCCGCTTCTTGCAGAATCAACGATGCCGCGGCGAAGTCCCAGGGGCTTAACAAATACTCGAAATACAGCTCGCAACGTCCCATAGCAATGTAACATAGCTCTGGAGCGGCGGCTCCGAAGCGTCGCAGGTCGTTGCACTGTTGGAATACATCGAGAATGGCCACTGCGCATTCCGGGGCGTGCTCTTTGTGATAGACCGGGAGGGCCGTGCAGAGGATGCTGTCGGCGAAGGGTCGCTCCGACACATGAATCGGCTTGCCATTGCGCCACGCTCCCCTCCCTCGCTCGGCGGTGAAAATCTCTTCGGTGCGCGGGATGTAAACCGATGACATCAACATCCCATGTGAATCCTTCAGACCGACGCAGATGGCGCACTGGTCAATCCCTCGAGCGAAATTGGCCGTGCCGTCTATGGGGTCGATAATCCACACATAGGGATGGTCGAGGTCGTGGCGGTCCTCCTCCTCGCATAGGAATCCTGAGCCGGGAAGTTCCTCGCTGAGACGGTCGCGCAGAAAGTTCTGAACGTTCACGTCGGCCGTGGTCACGATGTTCTCATATCCTCCCTTACTGTGTATATCGAAATCCACAGCCATCAAGGCCGAAGCCTCCCTAACTATCTGTTGCAGTCTATCTATCGTTATCATTTGTCTTCATATACAGGCATAGCGCCGTGCTGGGTGCAGACATAGGCCGACACTTCCACGGCTCGACGATGGGCCTATGACCATCGGCTTATCCATTTCAGTTTACTTTTAAGAGTTTTATGATTGAAGATGAGAGAATCAGCCTTCGGCTTCTTGGAGGAGTTTTTTTGACTTGGCGATACTTCTCCCAGCGGGCGAGATTTTCCTTGGCCAACGCCAACGCCTGGATTACATAATCTGACAGATATTCCATAATTGAAAGATATTTCTTTAACGGTTAACCGAATTCATCAATTCGGGTTAATAATAGCACAAATTTACGTAAATATGCCGAAATCCTCAATATTTTGAAAAAAATATTAGCGGCGCAAAAAAGCACCGTAGCGAAGTTATACCTTTGCAACGTCCAACTTCCCCCAGATCGTCCAGTGTCCATGATGTTGATGATGTGCGAAAAGAAAGGCTACACTCTGCCTAACTTTTTGCACATTCAATCGTGTAATGGGGCTGAATTTTGACGCTGACAAAAAGCCCCTAAAAGACAAGGATGGCAATAAGCTATGCAAGATGCCGTCATCGAATACAAGGCTGGAGGAGAGATTGACTCCACTAACGCTGCCGACCGCGAACAGACGTTGCCATTCGACCCTCGCGACCCGCTCTCCGACCTGCGTCCCCTCACCTCCACCCGCGACCCGACCCACCCCCCCCAATTCGCCCCAGCCCCTGCAAATCCCACACCCACGAGGCCGGCCGCGCCGCCCCCTCCTCCCCGCCCCGCGC
>JAJBVP010000241.1 GCA_020859755.1 Bacteroidales bacterium
TGGCCGTCCAAGGCCGGCCCCCCTAAGGCATCCGCGTGATGGCCGTCCAAGGCCGACCCCCCTAAGCTGCCGCGTGGCAGTCTGTTTAGTTAAAAAAGCTAAAAAATTAAAAAAATTAGGGGAAATGTTGCTCGCGGTTGGGGGGAATTGAATAATTTTGTAGAGTTGTGTGAAAAAGCGTAAACTTAGTTGCGACGCCTTGTCACACGTAGAGATAGCTAACTAAGTGAGATAGATATAATTAACTTACATGTCTTATCATGGAAAAACTCGCCACCCCTGGCTAAGGGGACCTTTGTAAGCCAAGATTTGTGATGCCCGGCGTTGGCCCGGGCCTGATACCAAGAATAAAAATTTCACTATTTATTAACAAAATCATTTATCGTAAATGAAGCAATTAGCAACAGGAATCAGTAAGAAATTCCTCTTCGTGTTGATGGGATTGCTATGTGCCATAGGCATCCAGGCGCAGACCATCACTGTAAGCGGTACCGTGACTGACTCTACGGGTGAGCCATTGATCGGCGCCAGCGTACTCGTGCAAGGCACCGCCCATGGCGTATCCACCGACATTGACGGTAACTACCGTGTCGATGTGGCTGAAAACGGCCACCTCGTGTTCTCTTATGTGGGCTACAACACCCAGACTGTCGCCGTCAATGGCCGCACCACCATCGACGTGGTGATGGAGGACAACGCAGTCGCCCTGAAAGAGGTCGTAGCCATCGGTTACGGTGTCGTTAAGAAATCCGACGCTACCGGCTCGGTGGCCGTCGTGAAGCCCGATGACATCGAGGCTGGTATCGCCACCTCTACCCAGGACCTCCTGGTGGGCGCATCGCCTGGCGTGGTCGTTACCACCGACGGTGGTAATCCTACCGGCAACGCTACCATCCGTATCCGTGGTGGCTCCTCGCTTTCAGCCAACAACAACCCTCTGATCGTGGTTGACGGAGTGCCCATGAGCGACCAAAGCAACGCCGGCGGCACCAACGCCCTTACCATGATCAACCCCCAGAACATCGAATCGATGACCATCTTGAAGGACGCATCAGCAACCGCCATCTACGGTAGCCGCGCATCCAACGGCGTCATCATCATCACCACCAAGAAGGGCCAAAGCGGCCGTCCGCAGGTCAACTTCGCCGCCAACTGGCACGTCAACACCGCCCGCAAGACCTTGGACGTGATGTCGGGTGACCAATTCCGCAACTTCATCAAGAACAACCCCACGCTCAACAACGAGGCCGCTCTCGCCCAGCTCGGCGACGCCAACACCGATTGGCAGAAGGAAGTGCTCCGCACCTCGTTCTCCCAGGACTACTCGCTGTCGGTAGGCGGTACAGTAGCTTGGCTCCCCTATCGCGTCAACGCTTCTTACACCAACAACCAAGGTATCTTGAAGACCTCGGGCATGCAGCGTACCACCGTAGGCTTCAACTTGAACCCCAAGTTCTTCAACAACCTGCTCCAAATCAACGCCAACGTTAACGGATCGTATATCAAGAGCAACCAGGCCGACACCGGCGCGATCGGTGGCGCCACCTCTTACAACCCCACGCTGCCCGTGCATGGCGGTCCCGCCGTTCAGGGCAACTCGGGCTTCTCCACCCTCTATCGCGGCTACACTCAGGTGCTCTCCGGAGGTCTCTACGACACCCAGGCAGCCAAGAACCCCGTGGGCCTGCTTGAGGACGTTGACAACGTAGGTAAGGTATGGCAGAGCAACGGTAACATCCAGATCGACTACGCTCTCCACTTCCTCCCCGAGCTCCACTTCAACCTCAACCTTGGTTACGAGGTTTCGAAGAACGAGAACCACAAGACCTACGAGCCCAACTCGGTTAACCAGTGGGCTAACACCAGCCTCACCGCTATGGGCTCGGCCGGCGCCGGCACCCAGGAGTACTGGTACAAGCTTACCCGCAACACCCTGCTCGACTTCTATATCAACTACCGCAAGGACTTCGAGGCCATCAAGTCGAACGTCGACGCTATGGTGGGTTACTCTTGGCAGAAATTCGACTACCACGAGCGCTCCATCACCCGCGTGAACTCGCTTGGCTACACCCTCGACACCACCACCTCGCCCTATACATTGAATATCGACGAGGCAAGCGCCGCCAACATCGGCAAGTCGGTTCTCGACGCTCCTTGGTCGAAGGGCGCCAACAACTTGCAGCTGGTATCGTTCTTCGGCCGCTTGAATTACTCGTTCGACAACACCTACCTGTTGACCTTCACCCTGCGTGACGACGGCACCTCCCGCTTCTCCAAGGACAACCGCTGGGGTCTCTTCCCCTCGTTGGCCCTCGGCTGGAAGATCATCAACATGCCCTTCATGGAGGACGCCCAGAGCTGGATGAACGACTTCAAGCTTCGTCTCGGCTGGGGTAAGACCGGTCAGCAGGACATCGGTTCCTACTTCCCCTACATGGCCACCTACACCCTCTCATCCACCCAGGGCTACTACTACCCCTCGTACAGCAACCCCGGCACCTGGATCCAGCCCCTCTATCCTAACGCTTACGACTCCAACATCAAGTGGGAGGAAACCACCACTTGGAACATCGGTATCGACATGGCCTTCATGAACAACCGCTTCACCTTGGCCGCCGACTGGTACCTGCGTAACACCGACGACCTGCTGGCCTGGACCCCCGTAGCCGGTATCAACACCTCCAACTACATGAACCGCAACATCGGCTCGCTGCGCAACACCGGTCTTGAGTTCACCATCGGCGCTAAGCCTATCGTCACCAAGGAAGTGACCTGGAACACCTCGCTCAACATCGGCTGGAACAAGAACAAGATCACCGCTCTTACCGGCGACGCTGAGACCTCGCAAATCCAAGCTGCCGACGTTCCCTCCGGAACTGGTGGCGGCCTCCAGTACCACCTCGTGGGCTACCCCGCTTATTCATATATGGTATACCAGCAGGTATATGACGCCGACGGCAACCCCATCCCCGGCCAGTACGTTGACCAGAACGCCGACGGCGTGATCAACGACGAGGACAAGATCATCTACCACTCGCCCGATCCTAAGGTGACCATGACCTGGAACAACACCGTTAACTGGAAGAACTGGGACTTCGGTATCACCCTCCGCGCCAACTTCGGTAACTACGTATACAACGGTCCTCTCTACGACCGCACCCGCGTGGCCGGCGTTCAGGGTTACGGCTTGAGCAACTTGCTCGCCAACGAGTTCATCTTCCAAACCTCCGAGCAGTGCCAGCCCCTGTCGTCCTACTACGTGGAGAACGCTTCGTTCCTGCGTTGCGACAACATCACCGTGGGCTACACCTTCCCCGAGCTGTTGAACAACAACCTTCGCCTGCGCCTCTTCGCAGCCGTGCAGAACCCCTTCGTCATCACCAAGTACAAAGGTCTTGACCCCGAGGTTTACGGTGGTATCGACAACAACTGCTACCCCCGTCCTATCACCTGCACCCTCGGTCTGGTGGCTACTTTCTAAAGAGTTACATCCTAATTTCATAGAATCAACATGAAAGCATTAAATAAAATATTCCTTTCAATCGGCGTTGCAGCCACGGCTCTGGCACTGGGCTCCTGCACCGGAGACCTCGACCAGACCCCGACTGATCCCAACTCCACCACAGCCGCCGACTTCTCCAAGGATCCTATGGGATACATGGAGCAGGTAATGGGCGACGTTTACTTGCAGTTTGCCGTACATGGCGTAAACAACGATGCTGCGGTAAAAGGCTTCGACGGTGGTATGTCCACCTTCCAGCGCGCCGCCTTCATCCTCGAGGAGATCAACACCGACGAGGCCAACTGGCTGCCCAACGACGTTGACTACGGTACGTTCCAATACGGCCCCGTGCCCTCCAACAACCGCGCTATCCTCGGTACCTACTCCCGTTTCATGATCAACGTGGCTTGCTGTATCGACTTTATCCAAACCGTTAACAACGGCTACTTCGGCCTCAACGACGACCAGAAGGTAGTGGCCGACGAGTTCATCCGTCAGTGCCGCATCCTCAAGGCCGGAGCCTACTTCTACCTGATCGACTGCTTCGGTAATGTGCCCTGGGCCGACGAGAACACCGCCATCGGCTCCGTGCCCGAGCAGGTAACCCGCGCTCAAGCTTTCCAGTACTGCGTGGAGGACCTCGAGGCCGTTTCGGCCGAGTACGGCTCCAACTGGAACCAGGTTTACGGTTATGTAGGAAAGGCTGTTGCCGAGGCCCTCTTGGTTAAATACTACCTCAACGCCAAGGTTTACACCGGCACAGCAATGTACGACAAGTGCTTGGAGCACGCCAACAACCTGATCAACCACTTCAAGGGTAACGGTTTCGAAGGCTCGGGCCTCGTTCCCCACTACCTCATCCTCTTCGGAGCCAACAACCAGCAGTACTGCCAGGGTGGCACCAACGCCTGCAAGGAGATCATCTGGACTATCCCCCAGAACGCCACCTACCTCGTATCTTGGGCCAACTCCACGTTCATGATCGATGCCTGGATCGGTGAGTCGACCGACGACGACATCTGGAAATGCTCCAAGGCTAAATACAACGCCGGTGACGCTTGGAAATGTATGACCACCCGCCGCCAGTTCGTCGAGAAATTCGAGTGGAACGAAAGCGACTTCCAGACCTCGCCCGACACCCGCGTGGGCAACTGGTGCACCGCCGCCGACGGCTTCAACGTCGACAACGGCACACTCACCCAAGCCTACTTCGGCCAGAACGGCTTCCTGGCTGTCAAGTTCTCCAACTGGGCTTACGACGAGAACGGCAACATCGACGCCGCCAACTCGCCCGCCGCTACCACCCAAGTGGGTGGCGACTACCCTGTGATCCGTCTCGCCGAGATCTACCTGTCGGCCGCTGAGGCTATGGTAGGCGACGGCGTCACCGACTCCAAGGCCGTTACCGGGGACGCCCTCAACTACTTGAACCTCATCCGCCGCCGCGCTGGCTTGAGCAACCTCACCACCGCCACTTTCGCCGACCTCCAGGACGAGCGCGCTCGCGAGCTCTACACCGAGAACTGCCGCCGTACCGACCTTATCCGCTGGAACAAATGGATCTCGGGTTACACCTGGAACTGGAAGAACCAAGTGGCCGACGGTGCCGACTACCCCAGCTACTTCACCCTCTACCCGCTGCCTTCCAGCATCGTGGAGATCGCTCACTACACCCAGAACACCGGTTACTAATTCTCAGAACCTAAAACACGATTCTTACAATGAAAAAATTATCAATATTTTTAGCTTCTTTGGCCGTGCTCGTTGGGTTCTCCAGCTGCGAGGACAAGAAGGAGCCCACCTACCAGAACCCCACATCCTTCGAGCTTAACACGCCCGAGCTGCAGGATCAGTACTACCAGCTGACGGAGGGCAACACTTTCGAGATCGTTTGCAAGAGCCAGCCCAACTACGGCTACTCGGCTGTCACCTACTACTCTGCTGAGGTTTCCCTCACCGACGACTTCGCCGAGTGCTCGACTCTGAAGAACGGCAACTCCACCTCGTCGCGCATGACCTTCAACGACGCCGACCTCGCCCTCGCAATCTGCTCGCTGATGGGCCTCACCTCCGACGATGAAGGCTATGTATTCACCTCCCCCGTGAAAGTTTACTTCCGAGGTAAAGCCTATCTCGACGGCGTCGAAGGCTCCGAGATCACCTCGTCCAACGTCGTTAGCCTCAACCAAGTGATGCCCTACTTCGCTGTGCCTTCACCCGGCTACATCTGGCTCGTTGGCCAGCCCGAGGGCTGGGCAGGCCCCAGTGCCGCCAACATCAAGCACTATGAGCCCTGGCGCCTCTTCGAGGACGACGACGCTATCGGCTCGGCTGTTTACCACGGCACTTTCACCATCGATGCCGGCACCGCCATGTTCCGCTTCTACACCTCGATGACCGATTGGGACACCGACTCCTACGGAACTCAGGAGGAAGACAACCCCATCGAGTTTGACTTCGACGGAAACACCTTCAACAACCCGCTCGTTAAGGGCAAAGGCTCCTTCAGCTTCCCCAACTGGGCCGGCGGCCAAATGCAGCAAACCGTTGACATGGCCAACATGGAGGTAACCTTCGTAGCCCTCTAAACAACCAACTCAAGGACCCGCGGCCACGGGGCGCTCACCAGCGCCCCAGCCCGCGACCCTTAAATCAAAAATCATTAAACGGAAAAATCCAATTATGAAGAAAATCGCAATATTTTCAGTGATGGCGTTGGCCTTGGGTTTGGTGTCGTGCTCCGATTACGACAACTACGATTGGCCCAACCCGCCAGCCCAGAGCAACGCTCAAGGCGAGATTTTCGACGCCTCGACCCTGGTGCTCACCGCCACTGACCAAGCACAGGCAGCCCTCAACCTGCCCGAGCTTAACGCCGACAACACCGCCATTTCCCTCGATCAAATCGACTACGGCACGTTCCCCGTTGACGACTACACCTTGTCCTTCGTTGCCCAGGTGGCTAAGTCGGCCGACTTCTCCAAGTATGGCGAGGCTGAAACCACCATCACCGACGACGGTATCCTCACCATCACTCCCGATGCCCTCGGCGCCGCCATCCAGGACGTCACCCTCGACCCGCGTCAAACAACCGTTTACGTGCGCTACGTAGCCTACGCATCCAACGACAACACCACCGGAGTGCGCATCGGTGGCCCCAACTACTACTATGGCCCCCAGACCCTCACCGTGCTGCCTCTTGACGCCTACAACGGCTTCACTATCGACGACAGCTACACCCTCGTCCTCGGTGGCGCCGAGTACACCATGAGCCACTCCTCCGAGAGCCCCTACGACGATCCCGTATTCTCGGCTTCCATCAGCCTCTCCCCCGAAGAGGTAGGCTCGGGCCTCACTTGGTACATCAAGGGCGTAAGCGGCTCCTACGGACCCGAGGATAGCGCAGAGCTCACTGGCGACCTCCTCAGCGGCAAGACCGGCCTCTACGACAAGACCGGCGACTACCTCTTGACCGTCAACATGGGCGTGGCCGATGGCGACTCATTCAAGCGCACCTACACCTTCTCGCCCGCATTCCAGTACCTCTACACCCCGGGCGCTTCCAACGGCTGGAACCAGGCATCTTCGCAGCTCCTTACCACCAACGACTTCACCACCTACACTGGTTACGCTTACCTCACGGGCGACTTCAAGTTCACCTCACAGGCCGACTGGAACGGTACCAATTACGGTAGCACCGGCGTCGCTGGCGAACTCACCACCGACGGCTCAGCCGGCAACCTCTCCGTTGACGCTGCTGCCCTCTACTGGTGCTCAGTGAACATCGCCAACCTCACCTACTCGCTCACCGAGATCACCACCATCGGCGTGATCGGCGGCTTCAACGGCTGGGGCGAATCAGTAGCCCTCACACCGAGCGACGACTTCCTCGTATGGGAAGGCGACGTTGACTTCGGCGACGGCGGCGAATGGAAGTTCCGCGCCAACGACGACTGGGGCATCAACCTCGGCGGCGACATGCTCAACCTCGTTCAGGACGGCGGCAACCTCACCGCTCCCGCAGGCAAGAAGCACATCACCCTCGACCTGAGCATCGTGCCCTACGCTTGCTACCTCGACTAATCCTCACCTCCCCATAACCAGCAGCCCCGGCCCCCACGGTCGGGGCTGCTTCCATTTCCCCCTATCCCCTCCCCCATAAACATCCGCGCCATCTAGGGGGACCGTTAGGGGAGCCGTTAGGGGGTAACCATCCGAAACTAGCCGGATTGCCAGCCATGGCAGTTCGGCCTAATT
>JAJBVP010000010.1 GCA_020859755.1 Bacteroidales bacterium
ACAACTAACAACTAACAACTAACAACTAACAACTAACAACTAACAACTAACAACTTTTTTATCTTTATTTGTGCTGGTAGAGGTAGCGCTTGATCGAGCGCTTGGGGGTCTTCTCAAATTCCTCGTGGTAAATGCGGTAACGCTTCACCTGGGAATAGGCGGGCAGCTCCTTGTTGAGAGCCACGATGTTCTCGTCCATAATCGTGCGCATCTGGGCGTCGTCGATGCCTTGACGCTCGGCGTTCTCCAGGTCGGGGTAAATCAAGGCCACCAGAGCGTTGTCCTCGTCGATCACCACCGACTCTTGCACGTAGGGCAGGTTGTTGAGCTTTTGCTCGATCTCCTCGGGATAGATGTTCTGGCCCGAAGGACCCAGAATCATATTCTTGTCACGGCCGCGCAGGTAGATGTATCCGTCGCGGTCGATGGTACAGATGTCGCCAGTGTTCATCCAGCCGTCCTTCATCACGGCGTCGGTGGCTTCCTGATTCTTGTAGTAGCCATGCATCACGTTGTCGCCCTTTACCCACAGCACGCCGGGCACGGCGTAAGGATCGGGGGAGTCCACCTTGATTTTCATGCGGTCGACTGTCTTGCCGCAAGAGCCCATACGAGCCTCCTCCCAGGGAGCGTAGGAGATCAACGGGGCGCACTCGGTCATGCCGTAGCCGTTGGTGTAATGGAAGCCGATGCGGCGCAAGAAAGCCTCCACCTCCTTGTTGAGGGCCGCTCCGCCGATGATAATCTCATGGACATTGCCGCCGAAGGTCTCGTCGAGCTTCTCCTTGATTTTGGACAACAGGCGATCGTCAACGTAAGGCACGTGCAGCAACAGTTTCATCAGCGGCTTCTCGAGCAACGGGAACACCTTGGTTTTGATGATTTTCTCTATAATCAACGGCACAGTGACGATCAACTTGGGCTTCACCTGGGCGAACGCGTCCATGATAATTTTGGGCGAGGGCACACGTGTAAGGAAGCAGATATGGCAGCCCCGGCAGAAGGGGAAGATGACCTCCACCATCAGCCCGTACATATGCGCCATGGGGAGCATCGACACCAACGCGTCGCCCGACTTGAGCCACTTGAGGTTGTCGAGACAGTATTGGCAGTTGCTCCACAGGGTGCGCGACGGCAGCATCACGCCCTTGGAGAATCCAGTGGAGCCTGATGTGTAGTTGAGTAGCATCAGGTCCTCGGGATGATCCTGGTGGAAATGGAGGTCGTAGGGGGTGAAACGCTCGGGATATTCCTTGCCGAAGAGCTCGTTCAAGTGGGCGCGAGCCTCGGTAAGGCGCTCGCTTCGGGAAAGCAGCAGGGAGAAATCATCCAGCAGGATAACGCCCTCAAGATTGGGCATAGACTCGGGGTCGAGGTTCTCCCACGTGCCGCTGTCGGCGAAAAGAAGCTTCGACTCGGAATGGTTGACAAGATGGTGAATGTTGTCGGGCTTGAACTCGTGGAGGATCGGCACCACGACAGCGCCATAAGTGATGGTGGCGAAGAAAGCCACGGCCCATTGAGCTGAGTTCTTGCCGCACACAGCGATACGGTCGCCCGGCTCAATGCCGGTGTTCTTGAACAGCAGGTGCATCTTCACCATGCGACGGGCCACGTCGCGGTATTGGAGCGACACGCCTTTGAAGTTGGTCAGGGCCAGATTATCCCAATTTTGCTTTAGTGAGTCGAGGATTATTTTATTAATGGAATGGGCCATTCGATTTGATGGTAATGATTATGGGTTTTGTGAAACGTTCACAAAATTAGTAAAAATTATGCAACGCACAATCACATCCGGCCACTTTTTTCACATTTCTGCCAAAAATGTGCCAAATTTAGCGGCGACGCGCTGGTTGGCGCACCGTTTGCGCGCGACGTTGCGCGGTCATCTTTCGGCCCCGCTCGATAGCATGCCCGGCCCAGGAGGTCAATCCGATCAACCCGCCTATCGCGAGCCATTCAACGATCCAAAGTAATGTAGAATCCATAATCATATCGTTTTTTCATTAATATTCTTGACTGCTATTACGCTGTAGAATTTTAGCTTTTATATTAAAACGTTGAAACCGTGTAACGGTTCAACTGCGCATTTTCACATTCTCTGTGCCATTGGTTAACGCAACGTTAAATAACCATTGTTTATTAAGTTTTTCACTAATTTCGCGTCACAACAAAGTCATCACAAAAGCAGAATAATAGAATATGCCTAAAGTTTTAGGAGCGGTTGTTATTAACGAAGAGCGGTGCAAAGGGTGCGACCTGTGCGTGGTCGCATGCCCCGTCACTGTGCTGGCTCTCAAGGCCAAGGAGGTTAACGACCGCGGTTATCACTTCGCCTACGCCGAGCATCCCGACGCCTGCATTGGCTGCGCAGCTTGTGCAGCCGTTTGCCCCGATGGTTGCATCACCGTTTACCGGGCTATCGAGCGTTAAGGCTTTATAAATTCAAGAAATCATGGAAGAAGACATAAGATTGATGAAAGGCAACGAGGCCATCGCCCACGCCGCTATTCGCTACGGCTGCGACGGTTATTTCGGATACCCCATCACCCCACAAAGCGAGATCCTCGAAACACTGGAAGCCGAAATGCCTTGGGACACCACCGGAATGGTGGTCATGCAGGCCGAAAGCGAGGTGGCCGCTATTAATATGGTATACGGTGGAGCCGCATCCGGCAAAGCGTGCATGACTTCATCCTCGTCGCCGGGCGTGAGCCTTAAGCAGGAAGGCATTTCCTACCTCGCTGCCACAGAATTGCCCGCGTTGATCGTCAACGTGATGCGCGGCGGTCCCGGCCTTGGCACCATCCATCCCTCGCAAGCCGACTATTTCCAAGCCACCAAGGGAGGCGGTCACGGCGACTACCACTCGATCGTGTTGGCCCCTTCATCGGTACAGGAGATGGCCGATTTCGTCGCTCTGGGATTCGACCTCGCATTCAAGTACCGCACCCCCTCGATTATCCTTGCCGACGGCATCGTGGGACAGATGATGGAGAAGGTAAAACTACCCCCCTTCCGCCCGCGTCGCACCAACGAGGAGATCGACCGCCAATGCCCTTGGGCTGCCACCGGCCGCAAAAAGAACCGCAAGAACAACTTCCTGTCGTCGCTCGAGCTCGATTCCCACGTCATGGAAGCCAACAACCAGCGTTTCCAAGCCACTTACCGCAAAATTGAAGAGAACGAGGTGCGCTTCCAGGAGTACCACACCGACGATTGCGACTACCTGTTCGTGGCCTTCGGCTCTATCGCTCGCCTCTGCCTCAAAGCTATAGAGGAGGCACGCAAGGAGGGCATTAAAATCGGGCTAATCCGGCCCATCACGCTTTGGCCCTTCCCCTACAAAGCCATCGGCGACCTTGTTAAAAAGGTGAAAGGAGTGCTGGTAGTGGAGCTCAACGCCGGACAGATGATCGAGGACGTGAAGCTCGCCGCGCTTGACGCCGGCGTCACCAACGTGCCCATCCGTCACTTCGGCCGACTGGGCGGTATCGTCCCCAACCCATCGGAGATCCTCGAGGCTTTCCGCCGCGACTTCCTCTCCTAACCTCAACCTGGGATTCCCGAAATCCCCTGGGATTCCCGAAATTCTCGAAAATATCGAAAATATCGATTACAATGGATAGAAAAGATATAATCAAGCCCGAGAATCTGGTTTACCAGAAGCCTCGGCTTTTGAACGACAATCACATGCACTACTGCCCGGGTTGCAGCCACGGCGTGGTTCACCGCATCATCGCCGAGCTGGTCGAGGAGATGGGGCTTGAGGACCACTGCGTGGGTATCGCCCCGGTGGGTTGCGCTGTGTTCGCATATAAATATGTGGATATCGACTGGGTGGAGGCCGCTCACGGACGCGCTCCGGCCCTGGCAACCGCCATCAAGCGCATGAATCCCGAGAACCTGGTGTTCACCTACCAGGGCGACGGCGACCTCGCCGCCATCGGCACCTGCGAGACTATCCACGCTGCCAACCGAGGCGAAAACATCGCCATAATCTTCATCAACAACGGCATTTACGGCATGACCGGCGGACAGATGGCCCCCACAACCCTCGAGGGCATGAAGACGTCCACAACCCCCTACGGCCGCCGCGTCGACCTCAACGGCTATCCCCTGAAGATCACCGACCTCTGCACCCAGCTCGACGGCACATGCTACATCACCCGTCAGGCCGTGCACACCCCCGCGGCCGTGCGCAAAGCCAAAGCGGCTATCAAGCAGGCATTCCAAAACTCCCTTGACGGCAAAGGCACATCCATTGTCGAAATCGTCTCGACCTGCAACGCCGGTTGGAAAATGTCGCCCGTCGACTCCAACAAGTGGATGGAGGAGCACATGTTCGCCAAATATCCCCTCGGCGACCTCAAAAACACCGTGAAGTGACCACAGAATCAATGAAGGATTGTAGGACCACAAAAAACACGAAAAAGCACAAAAACTCCCATGGTTAATTTTTGTGTCTCGGTTTGTGAACTTTTGTGGTCAAAAAATATTAGGCTCAACTTTTAATGGATTATGAAGGAAGAAATTATAATGGCCGGTTTTGGTGGACAAGGCGTATTGTCGATGGGCAAGATCCTGGCCTACGCGGGGTTGATGAACGACCTTGAAGTCACCTGGATGCCATCCTACGGACCCGAGCAGCGCGGCGGCACGGCCAACGTCACCGTCATCCTCAGCGACCAGCCCATATCGTCGCCAGTGCTCGACACCTTCGACACGGCAGTCATCCTCAACCAGCAGTCGCTCGACAAATTCGAGAGCCAAGTGAAACCCGGGGGCACTCTCATCTACGACCCCTACGGAATTCACCGCCCTCCCACGCGCACCGACATCAACATCCACCGCGTCGAAGCCATGGAAGCCACGTTCACCCTGGGCAACGCCAAGAGCTTCAGCATGATCGTCCTGGGCGCACTGCTGAAAATCAAGCCCATCGTGTCGATGGACGCCGTCATGGCCGGGTTGAAAAAAGCACTCCCCGAGCGTCACCACCACACTCTCCCCGCCAACGCCGAAGCCCTTCGCCGCGGCTATGATTTGGTGCAATAAAAATTATTCACTACATTCGCGGTAAGAAAATGTCAAGGCCCTTCGCCCGTGACGCATGTAAAACCAAACCTTAAACCCAATTGGACTTCGACCCTTTACCGGCTAACGCCGGATTTTGTTGCATTATGGCTTTCATCGACACATTCGGTGCCGCTCAGATTGTAGCCCTGTGTCTGGCTGTAATCGCTCTGTTAATTTCCGGATATATCTCAGGCAGCGAAACCGCCTTCTTCTCCATCAACTCCTCCGAGCTCGAGGAGATTGAGGACACCCCTCGCGGCGAGGGAGTCATCAAGCTGCTCAAGCAACCCGAAAAACTTCTGGCCACAATCCTCATCGCCAACAACCTGGTGAACGTGACTATCGTCGTGCTTTGCTCTTTCGCGTTGACACCCCTGTTCGAGAACATGTCGCCCGTGGCCAATTTCATCTTGCAGACGGTAATTTTGACGTTCCTCATCCTCCTCTTCGGCGAAATTATCCCAAAGCTTTACTCCAACTCCAACTCCCTTAAATGGGCCCTCGGAGCCTACCCCGGGCTTAACGTAGCAGTGAAAATATTCTCCCCCCTGTCATCGATGCTCGTGAAAAGCTCGGGGTTCGTCAACCGTGTCGTCACCCGCAAAGCCCAGAATATCTCCACCGACGAGCTGTCGCAGGCCCTTGAAATCACACAAGTGCAAGCCACCGACCAAAAGGAAATGCTCGAAGGCATCCTCAAGTTCGGCGACACTACAGCCTCCGAAATCATGACCCCTCGCGTCGACATCACCGACCTCGATATCGACATGACCTTCGATGAAGTGATGGAAACCGTCATCTCAACCGGCTACGCGCGCCTCCCGGTAGTCGAAGGAACTCAAGACAACATCCGTGGCATCCTCTACTCCCGCGACCTGCTACCTTACATAGAGAAGCGAGAACCCGATTTCCGCTGGCAGACGCTTATGCGCGAACCCTACTACGTGCCCGAGTCACGCATGATCGACGACCTCCTGGAGGACTTCCGCAAACTGAAAATTCACATCGCTGTGGTGGTAGATGAATTTGGCGGCACTCAGGGAGTGGTCACCCTCGAGGACGTACTCGAGGAGATCGTGGGAGACATCAACGACGAATACGACGAGGACGAGCAAACCTACAAGCGCCTCCCCGACAACACATTTATATTTGAGGGTAAAACACTGTTGAACGACTTCTTTAAAGTCACCGGCCTCGACGAAGAGGAGTATCAACCCGTGGCCGAGGATTGCGAGACCCTCGCCGGCATGCTGCTCAACATCAAGGGCGACTTCCCTAAAGAGAAGGAGCCTTTGGTCTACGGTCGCTGCCGATTCCTCATCCTCGACATCGACCATCACCGCATCGCCTCGGTGAGGGTGAAAGTGATGAACGAAATCCAAAACCAATGACCGTCCAGAAGCCCTATAAGTCCTTGGGGACCGGTAAGCCATATCGGAGACTGGGATTGCTGGCGGGAATCCTGCTCTTGGCGAGTTGCTCCCAGGGAGAGAAGGCCGTGAACATCCCTCGCCCCCAGGCTTGGCCGCGCGTCGACCTTTACACCCAGAAGATGGACACCGTTGAGGGATTGCCACTATTGTTAGAGGCCAATGCCGACGCCCTTGCCTCCACCTCCCGGGAGGACGCGGGCTGGTGGGTGAACGTGCGCTACCCTCTTTATCGAGCCACATTATATATATCACTCACCCCTGTGGACACGGTCACGGAGCAGGAGGTTATCGACAACCGCGTGGAACGCATCTCCCGCAACATCGGTGGTCGCACCACCGAGATGACCGAATTGACCACGCCCTCGGGCTTTCACGCATCGGTGACAATGACACGAATGGCCTCGGTCACTCCCGTGCAGTTTATCGCCACGTTGCCCGGAATGTGGGTGGTGAGCGGTAGTCTGGCCCTCGACAAGGCACCGGCCTCACCCGACTCAATCGCGCCTGTCGTAGAAGCCGTCCACGGCGACGTCATACGCATGCTCCAACACCTCAAGCCACTATGACCAGCCTCTCAATCCACGACGTCGAAATCCACATCCAGCCAATCCCCCCTCATGAGGAAGCGAGGCCAGCATCTCATGGAGCCGCCCACTCACGTCGCGAGATAGAGATCGAGGCCCGCAACTCGCTCATCAAGGAAGCATTCGGCCACGACGCCCAGCTACTCCACGACGAGCATGGCTCACCATCAATCCAGGGATTTCCAGGCTACATTTCCATCTCCCATTCCCGACAAGCCGTCGCTCTGGCTATTGCCCACCATCCCATTGGCATCGACATTGAAGAGGCAAGAAATGAGCAATTGGAGCGCGTGAGGGAGAGATTCGCCACGCCAGCCGACTCCCCCACCCTCTCCCTTTTACAGCAATGGACAGCCAAAGAGGCCGTCTTCAAAGCAGCCGGCACCCCGGGGCTACCCCTCACCGACATCACCGTCACCCCCACATCGGCAACCACTCCCGATGGCCGCGTCTACACCCTCTCCTGGCACCAAATCGGCTCCAACCTCCTATGCCTTGCCCTTTAATCCCCCTCCCATGAATTTATTTTCCCAAAAAATTTTGCAGATTTGGGAAAAAGGCGTAACTTTGCACTCGCAATCCCAACGAGGATGGCTCCTTAGCTCAACTGAATAGAGCATCTGACTACGGATCAGAAGGTTAC
>JAJBVP010000150.1 GCA_020859755.1 Bacteroidales bacterium
GAAATATCGGGCAAGTCAAATATGCCCTATATGTCTAATTCAACCAACAGGTAAGGCTAAATGCTAAATGCTAAACGCTAAATGCTTATTACAGCGTGCGGTTTACCTCGACTTCCTCGAAGGCCTCGATGAAGTCGCCTACCTGGATGTCGTTGTAGCCGGCGATGTTCAGGCCGCAGTCGTAGCCGTTGGTCACCTCCTTGACGTCGTCCTTGAAGCGCTTGAGCGAACCAAGGTCGCCGGTGTAGCGCACGATGCCGTCGCGAATCAGGCGCACCTTGGAGCCGCGCTTGATCTTGCCCTCGCGCACGATAGCCCCGGCGATGGTGCCCCCCTTGGAGATATGGTAGGTTTGCAGCACCTCGGCGGCTCCGGTAACCTCCTCCTTGATCTCAGGAGCAAGCATGCCGGCCATGGCATCCTTAACCTCCTCAATTGCCTGGTAGATAACCGAATAGAGGCGTATTTCAACGCCCTCACGCTCGGCTTGACTGCGCGCGGCCTGCGAGGGACGCACCTGGAAACCGATGATGATGGCGTCGGATGCGGCGGCAAGGGTGACGTCGCTCTCCGAGATCTGGCCCACAGCCTTGTGGAGCACGTTGACCTGTACCTCGGGGGTGGACAGCTTGATAAGAGAGTCGCTCAGGGCCTCGATCGAGCCGTCGACGTCGCCCTTTACGATAATGTTCAATTCGTGGAACGAGCCCAGGGCGCGGCGTCGGCCGATCTCCTCGAGGGTCATTCGGGTGGTGGTGCGCAAGCCCATCTCGCGCTGGAGCTGCTCGCGCTTGTTGGCGATTTCGCGGGCCTCCTGCTCGGTGTCCATCACGTTGAAGGTGTCACCGGCCGTGGGGGCGCCGTTCAAGCCAAGGATCAGCACCGGGGTGGAGGGGCCGGCCTCGGTGATGCGCTGGTTGCGCTCGTTGAACATGGCCTTGATCTTGCCGAAGTGGGTACCGGCAAGGAGTATGTCGCCCATGCGCAGCGTGCCGTTCTGCACGAGCACGGTGGCCACGTAGCCGCGACCCTTGTCGAGCGACGACTCGATAATCGAGCCGGTGGCCTTGCGGTTGGGGTTGGCTTTCAACTCGAGCATCTCGGCCTCGAGGAGCACCTTCTCCATCAGGTCGTCGACACCGATACCTTTCTTGGCCGAAATGTCCTGCGACTGGTACTTGCCGCCCCACTCCTCCACGAGGTAGTTCATGGCCGCGAGTTCCTCCTTGATCTTCTCGGGGTTGGCTCCCGGCTTGTCGATTTTGTTGATAGCGAACACCATAGGCACGCCGGCGGCCGACGCGTGGTTGATGGCCTCAATCGTCTGCGGCATCACGTTGTCGTCGGCGGCGACGATGATGATACACAAGTCGGTGACCTTGGCACCACGGGCACGCATGGCCGTAAACGCCTCGTGGCCGGGGGTGTCGAGGAAGGTGATGCGGCATCCGTCGTCGAGCTTGACGTTGTAGGCGCCGATATGCTGGGTGATGCCGCCAGCCTCGCCGGCGATCACGTTGGCGTTGCGGATATAGTCGAGAAGCGAGGTCTTGCCGTGGTCGACGTGACCCATGACGGTGACGATCGGCGGACGGGTTACGAGATCTTCCTCCGAGTCCTCGTCGGTGTGGATAGCCTCCACGACCTCAGCCGAAACGTATTCGGTCTTGAATCCGAATTCGTCGGCCACGATGTTGATCGTCTCGGCGTCGAGACGCTGATTGATCGACACCATCACGCCCAGGTTCATGCACGTGGCGATGACATTGTTGACGGGCACGCCCATCATGGTGGCCAAGTCGTTGGCGGTCACAAACTCGGTGAGCTTCAGCACCTTGCTCTCGGCGGCTTCCTGCTCGCGAGCCTCCATTTCGCGCATCTCGTTGGCCTCGCGCTTCTCCTTACGCCACTTTGCGCCTTTCTTCAGGCCCTTGTCCTTGGTTGTAAGGCGAGCGAGGGTTTCCTTGATCTGCTTCTGTACGTCCTCGTCGTTGACCTCGGTGTGGAGGGGGCGTTTGTCGCGATTCTTGCGGTCGCCGCGACCACCGCGGCCCTTATCCGACGAGCCGCCACCCTGGTTGCGTCCACCGCCTTGGGGAGCCTCGTTGCCGGCCTTTTCGATGTCGATCTTCTCTTTTCCGGAGATGCGGCGACGCTTCCTCTTGTCGCCCGGAGCGGCGTTGCCACTGGCGGCGTTGGCCTTGGCGATGCGCTCGTTGCGGCGCTCCTCCTTGGATTTCTTCTTGGGACGCGTCGACTGGTTGATGGCCGACAGGTCGATCTTTCCCACGACATTGAGCTGCACCTTGGGCTGGGGCACACCCACGGTGAAGAGCTCCTCCTCGGGTTCCTTAGGGGTTTCCCCGGTAGCGGGCTTTTCGGCGGGAGTCTCAGCCACGGGAGCCTTCTCCACGGCGGGAGTGGGCTGGGCGGGTTTCTCGGTTGCGGCTGAGGCGCCCACGCTCCTTGTTTGCTCCTGAGCAGCCTCAGCGGCCTTTTGCGCGGCCTCTTTCTCAGCTGCGGCCTTCTCGGCGGCAGCCCTCTCGGCGGCAGCCCTCTCGGCGGCGGCTTTTTCAGCGGAGGCCTTCTCGGCCGCCGCCTTTTCTGCGGCAGCTTTCTCGGCGGCAGCCTTCTCGGCCGCCTTCTGAGCCTCTATCTCGGCTTGTGAGGGCTTGGGCTCAGGCTTGGGCGTGATGGGATTGCCCTTGGCGTCGAGCTCGATTTTCCCGACAAACTTAGGCTTGATGGTTTCGCTGGGGAGCTTGATCTCCTCAACGGGGCGAGGAGCGTCCTTGGCCGGCTTGGACTCTTTTTTGCGCTCGGAAGTCATTTGGTCCGACTTGCTTTTGAGCACTTGGTCGGGCTTGAATTCCTTGACAAGGAGGTCGACCAGGTCGTCCTCGATGCGCGTGTTGGGATTGCCGTCGATTTCGATGTTTTTCTTGCGCAAGAATTCAATCACCGTGGGCACGGCCACGTTGAGCTCCTTCGCTACTTTACTGATTTTTATTGCCATATATTGTTGTCGGGGTGAATTTTCTTATTTATTTCTCTTCGGTGGCAGCGTCCTCCTCGGGATTCTCGGAAGTCTCGGAAGTCTCGGAAGCCTCGGGAGCCTCGGGAGCCTCGGGAGCCTCGGGAGTTTCGGGCTCTTCGTCGGCTTCCTCGTCCTCAAATTCGGCACGCAGCACGCTGAGCACCTGTTCGGCGGTCTCCTCCTCGAGGTCGGCCTTGTCCATCAGCTCCTGCTTGCTCAGGCGCAGAACGGCCTTGGCGGTCATGGCGCCGGTGGTGTCCTTGATCACGTCGATTACCCAAGGCTCGATCTCGTCCTTGAACTCGTCGATGTAGATATCCTCCTCGTCGGCCTCCTCGGTGTCGCGGTACACGTCGATGGTGTAGCCGGTGAGCATCGAGGCCAGCTTGATGTTCAAGCCGCCCTTGCCGATGGCCAGCGACACCTCCTCGGGGCGCAGGAACACCTCGGCCTTCTTCTCCTCTTGGTCAAGGCGTATCGAGCTTACCTTGGCGGGCGATAGGGCGCGCTGGATGAAGAGCTGTGGATTGTTGGTGTAGTTGATCACGTCGATATTCTCGTTGCGCAACTCACGCACGATGCCGTGGATACGCGAGCCCTTTACGCCCACGCAAGCCCCCACGGGGTCGATGCGGTCGTCGTAGCTCTCAACGGCGATCTTGGCGCGCTCGCCCGGGATGCGGGCCACGGCGCGGATATTGATCAACCCGTCGTGGATCTCGGGCACCTCCAGCTCGAAGAGGCGGCGCAGGAAGTTCTGGTTGGTGCGCGAAACAGTGATCTTGGGGTTGTTGTTCTTGTTGTCGACGTTGGCGATGACGGCGCGGATGGTCTCCCCCTTGCGGAAGAAGTCGCCGGGGATCGACTCGCTCTTGGGGAGCAACAGCTCGTTCTTGTCGTCGTCGAGCAGCAGGGTCTCCTTCGACCATGTCTGGTAAACCTCGCCGGTCACCAACTCGCCCTCCAGCTCCTTGAACTTGGCGTAGATAGCCTCCTTTTGCAGGTCGAGGATCTTGGATTGGAGTGTCTGGCGCAGGTTGAGGATCGCGCGGCGACCGAAGTCGGCGAAGATGATCTCCTTGGTGTGCTCCTCGCCCACCTCGGCGTCAGGGTCGTTGTCGGCGCGGGCGTCGCTCAGCGAGATTTGGAGATTAGGATTGGTGACCTCGCCGTCGGGCACGACCTCGAGGTTCTGGAATATCTGCACGTCGCCCTTGTCGGGGTTCATGATCACGTCGAGATTCTCGTCGGTGCCAAACATTTTGGCCAACACGTTGCGGAACGACTCCTCCAGCACGGAGATCATCGTCGTCTTATCGATGTTTTTAAGCTCTTTGAACTCGGCGAAACGCTCCACCATGTTGGGAGCTTCCTCTTTCTTTGCCATAGGGATGGTTAGAAGTGTTTGGGTGGTTTATTTGAATTTTATTGAATATTTCACTGATTTGCAGTCGGCCATCTTCAGCTTCTCGGGACGATTGACGATCACCGGGCGTTTCGCCCCCTCGGGACGCTCCTTGGTGGGCACCTCGATTGTGAAGTCGTCATCGCCCACCTCGACAAGCACGCCCGTGAGCTTGCGGCCGTCGCGGGTGAGCACCTCCACCTCGTTGCCCAGGTTCTTGAGGTACTGGCCCTTGACCTTGAACGGCGAGGTCAAGCCGGCCGAACCCACCTCGAGCTCGTAGTCCTCGACGTCGCGGTCGAACACGGCCTCGATCTTGCGTGTCACGTCGGCACACGCGTCGATGTCGATAGAGGTGTCGCTGTCGAGCTCCACCACGATATTGTTGTCCTTGGACACCCGGATATCGACGATGAACATGTCGGTACCCTCAATGGCCTTTGCCACGGTGTCGCGCAATAGCTGGCTGTCAATCATATACCTATATTAATAAAGTGGAGGAAGCCGTGGCCTCCTCCGCTGATTCTACCGCGAAATTAACAAATTGGCTCCACACCGCCAAATCCTGCCCCCAATTTTCCACCATCCCTCCCCTCTCTTTAACATCAATTCACATCAACCCACCCATTAAATAACATCATTTAACATTACCATACACCCAGGGTAACTTTTCATCGAATGTATTTTTAACCACAAAAACACGAAAATCACTAATCATAGGAAAGGCGAAGGGGTCGCAAGCTCCAAAAAACTCTATCCATCCGGATGGCTTTGGGTTGTTCAGCGAGTTTACGAGCCTAAAATTTGCTACAGGCGTGCTTGGTGTCTTTCGTGTTTTCTGGGGTTAATTATTTTTTAGGTGAATGTTTACTTCAATTCACAACCGTTGGTTGATAGTGAAAAATTTGTTAACTTTGCCGAAAATCCTTTACAATGAAAAAGTATAGTGTAGTATTAGCTATGTTGTGCGCCGGCGCCGCAATCGGCTTCGCCGACGACATTATCGTGATGCGAAACGGCGACGTCGTTAACGCCAAAGTTCTGGAAATCAGCACCTCAGAGATAAAATACAAGAAAGCCTCACGCCCCGACGGCCCCCTATACACCGTCGAGAAAGCCGACGTGCTCGCAATCAACTACGAGGACGGCGAGAAGGAAACGTTTGACGATGCCGTAAAGGCCACCAACACCTCAGCCTCCACAACCCAGGCCGAGCCCACCACCCCGGTGATCAACCCGCTGTTTTCCACCGATGTAAACGCCACGGCCCTGGGCGCTTACTCGCACGATATCCACTTTACCGACAAGCCCAAGGACAAGGACGCGAGGACATGTTTCGGAATGTTTGACTTCGTCGACGGCTCGGTGATCAACGATGGAGTGATGGCCGTGGAATACGTGTGCGGCCACTACGACCGTCGCGGTGAAACCTGGGAAACCACCCAGATCGACGGCTCAGAGAGCGGCTCCGGCTCCATGAGCCGAGTCCTGAAAAACGCGGGCAAGGCCAACGTGGGATGCTTCAAAGGAGGCATTCAGGTGAAACTCACCAACAACTCCGACCAATCGCTCTACGTCGACCTGGCCAACACCTTCTTCAAGCGCGGTTCGCTGGCATCGCCCTATTATGTACCCACCTCCACCACCTCCTCCTCATCGTCAACCACCGGAGCGTCGGTCAACATGGGCGCCGTAGCCGGGGCCTTGGGCGTGGGGGGTAGCGTTGGCACACTCGCATCAGGCGTGAATGTGGGCGGCTCATCGAGCCACGGCACCACCACCACGGTCTACAGCCAACGCGTAATCACCCTTCCCCCTCACTCGTCGATCATGCTCGACCCCGTGATGTTCATGCCCTCCGACATGACCAACTCCCTCTACGGGTTCAAAACCAAGTGGTACAGCGACTTCGGCTGGGGATGGGGTATCGACAACGACGCCCTGGGACTCAAGATCGGCGAGGAACGCGACTATACCCAAGCCAACTCCCCGATGAAGTGGGGATTCTACCTCACCTACGCAGCCGACGAGAATTTCACCTCGCGCTACAAGATGCAGAGCGACATGTACCTCACGCGCCTGATAGGCTACGACTCCACCAAGCCCAGCTGGGACGGCAACGTTTGGGGCAAGTACAGCCGCCTCTCCCCCGAGTTCCCCCAAGCACTCCACGTTTTCCTCTTCGCCCACTAAAGGCGCCTTCGACTCTTCTCCACTTCTCCACTTCTCGACTACTCCAATCACGGGTCGCCGAGAGGACGAATGGGCCATGGACGCGGGAAATAAAAGTTTTTATGGAAATTTTTCCGTAATTGGGGATTTTGCATTAATTTTGCGAGAAATAGTTAAAATGAGCCAATCACCGCGGTGGAGAGGCGGCGCTTCAGCTATTGAACCAAGCAAGTAATTTCAACAAAATTCAATCATTAATAATTCACAAAAACTTCATCCTCTATGTGGTTAACTAACTCATCTATAGGACGAAAGCTCGTGATGTCGGTGACCGGAGCTTTCCTTGTCCTATTTGTAACGTTTCACTGCTTGATGAACGGTGTGGCATTGTTCTGGCCCTCGGCCTACAATGTCGTTTGCGAGTTTCTGGGTGCCAACTGGTACGCCCTGATCGGCACGCTGATCCTGGCCCTGGGCTTCCTGCTCCACATCGTTTACGCAAGCTGGCTTACCATCCAAAACCGTCGCGCCCGCGGTAACGACCGCTACGCCGTCACCTCCAAGCCCAAACATGTTGAGTGGTCGTCGAAAAACATGTACGTGCTCGGTATTGTCATCCTGGCTTTCTTGGTGGTCCACTTGATCCAATTCTGGGCCAAGATGCAGCTTCAGGAGATACGAGGAGAGATGTACGTCGACGCCTTCACCGACAAGATGGTGCCCCCGGCCGCCGGTACTTGGTTCCTCCAGATCGCCTTTGGCCAGTGGTGGACTCTCCTCATTTACTGCATCGGTTTCGTCGCCCTGTGGTTCCACATGACCCACGGCTTCTGGTCGATGTTCCAAAGCTGCGGCTGGAACGGCCACGCTTGGATGGACCGTCTTAAGACCATCGGCAACTGGTGGACGACGATCGTCATCGCCCTGTTCCTCGCCGAGGCCATTGTATTCACCGTGCAGGCCCACCGCCAAGCCTACACCAACTGCCCCGCCCTCCAAGTGCAATACGAGGAGATGATGTTTGAGCACCAGAACGGCCTCACCGTCGGCGAGCCCGTGCCCGCCC
>JAJBVP010000048.1 GCA_020859755.1 Bacteroidales bacterium
CCCCTCCTACCCCTTCTACCCCTTCTAACCCTCCAACCCCTTCCGCTCCAGCGGCGATGGAATTCGACTTCTACGGCATCCCCGTGGAGGTGCCGAAGGTAGACCTTAACATCACCGCACGCCTTCTCGAGCCGGCCGACTTCGGCAAGCGTTGGCGCGAGCTTAACAAGGTCACCGCCCTCTCCTCCGACATCGCCCCGGCCCTCCAAGCCCGCGCCCAGGAGATGGGTCTCAACGACTACCTCACATTCGAGCTGGCTCGCCAGTGGGTCAACGCCGTCGCCCCCTCGGCCCACGAATCGTCGCGACTGTCGCTCACCCACTACATGGCCGCCCTCATGGGCTTCGACGTGCGCCTGGCACAGGACACCCGCGGCGTCACCCTGCTGCTCATCCCCTTTGAGCAACAAGTGTATGCGCGACCCTACCTGGTGTTCGACGACAAAAACTTCTACGTGTTCGCCGACGACGGCGTGGACGTGCTTAACGGTCTGGCCGGTATCAAAACCTGCAAGATGCCCGAGGGCGCCGACTGCGGCCGCGTCATGGATCTGCGCCTCGCTCCACTTACCCTCCCCGACGACCCGCGTGAGTTCACAATCACCGACGGGCGCCTCAAAATCACCGGACAGGTGAACAACAACCTCCAGAAGATGCTCCTGCGCTACCCCCAATCGGTGATGGCCACCTACGCCTCATCCGACCTCCAGCCCGCGCTGCGCAACGACATCGTGGAGCAGCTCAAGGCCCAAACCGCCAAAATGTCGACCAAGGACGCCGTCAACGCCCTGCTCAGCTTCGTGCAAAACGGTTTTGAATACGCCACCGACGACGAAAACCACGGCTTCGAGAAGCCCTACTTCTTCGAGGAGATGCTCCTCTACGACAAGTGTGACTGCGAGGACCGCGCCGTGTTCTACACCTACCTGTTGTGGAACGTCCTTGGCGTCCACAGCCACCTCCTCCACTACCCCGGTCACGAATCGGCTTCCGTCACATCGGCCGAGGCCAATTTCCGCGGCGACCACTACGACTGGAAGAAGGCCACCTACTACATCTCCGACCCCACCTTCATCGGCGCGTTCACCGGAATGTGCATGCCCCAGTACACCCACACTCCCCCCGAAATCGACTATGTATATTGACTAAGTATATTAAAAAATTCCAAAAACGTTTGGATTATTCGGAAATTGGCAGTACCTTTGCCACGCAATTGACGAAAAGCCCTTTCCGAAGTTGCGTTAACGCTTCAATAGCTCAGTTGGTTAGAGCATCTGACTGTTAATCAGAGGGTCGTTGGTTCAAGTCCATCTTGAAGCGCCAGAAACAGCAAAAGGCCTCCCCGCCGCGTTCCAGCGACATCTTGGACGGTCGAAACAAGCTTCAGTAGCTCAGTTGGTTAGAGCACCTGACTGTTAATCAGGGGGTCGTTGGTTCAAGCCCATCCTGAAGCGCCAAAAGCGGTTGCGACTCACGTCGCGGCCGCTTTTCCTATTCCGGGGGAGACGGGGGTGAACTCGCGGGGGAGTTTTGCCGTTAAATTAATAATGTGTAACTTTGCCCCCGATTTTATGGGGCGAGCCATTTTACCCCGATTATGGGGCAGGCAATTTTGCCCCGGATTTCTAAAACCCATCCCCTGATGATACAAAACCTGGTAATCGTCGAGTCGCCGGCCAAGGCCAAAACCATCGAGAAATTCCTCGGCAAGGATTTCAAGGTGATGTCGAGCTACGGCCATATCCGCGACCTTAAGAAAAAGAGCTTCTCAATCGATGTGGAGGACGGCTTCGCCCCCATCTACGAAATCCCGGCCGACAAGAAGGAACTTGTCAAGGATCTGAAAAAAGCGGCCAAGGAGGCTCACACCGTGTGGCTGGCCTCTGATGAGGACCGCGAGGGTGAAGCTATAGCATGGCACTTGAGCGAGGTGCTTGGGCTCGACCCCAAGACCACGAAACGCATTGTGTTCCACGAGATTACCAAGGACGCCATACTCCACGCTATCGCCCACCCTCGCGTGATCGACCTTAACCGCGTCGACGCTCAGCAGGCGCGACGAGTGCTGGATCGCATCGTGGGTTTCGAGCTGTCGCCCGTGTTGTGGCGCAAGATCAAGCCCGCATTGTCGGCCGGTCGAGTGCAATCGGTGGCCGTGCGCCTGATCGTGGAGCGCGAGAACGAGATCAAGAATTTCAAATCCGAGAGCTATTGGCGCGCCACGGGTCATTTCGCCACAGCCGAGGGCCAGGCGATCAAGGCCGACTTCTGCCGCCGCCTTCCCGACGAGAACGCCGCCAAGAAGTTGCTCGAGGATTGCAAGGGCCACGAGTTTTCGGTGGCCGATATCCAGGTGAAGCCGCTGAAGAAATCGCCCGCGCCGCCTTTCACCACCTCCACCCTGCAACAGGACGCGGCGCGCAAGCTGGGTTTCTCGGTGTCGCAGACGATGATGGTGGCCCAGCGCCTATACGAGGAGGGCCATATCACTTACATGCGTACCGACTCGGTGAACCTCTCTTCGCTTGCCATCAACTCCATATCCAAGGAGATACGCGAAAGCCTGGGCGAGAAGTACCTGCAAAACCGTCAATTCCACACTCATTCCAAGGGCGCCCAAGAGGCCCACGAGGCAATTCGCCCCACCCATATCTCCAAGAAAACCATCCCCGGCACGCCACAAGAGCAACGCCTCTACAACCTGATATGGAAGCGCACCATCGCCACCCAGATGGCCGACGCCGAAATCGAGAAAACCACGGTAGAAATTGTCCCCAAGGGCGCTCCCGACGACCGTTTCACGGCCACGGGCGAGGTGGTGAAGTTTGACGGCTTCTTGACGGTCTACATCGAGAGCCGCGACGAGGAGGAAGCCATTGAGGGCCAGGAATTGTTGCCAGCATTGAAGGCGGGCGAACGCCTTGACACCCAGTCGGTTGTCGCTACCGAGCGGTTTACCCAACAGCCCCCGCGCTACACCGAAGCGTCGCTGGTGAAGAAAATGGAGGAGTTGGGCATCGGGCGTCCTTCGACCTACGCCCCCACAATCTCCACCATCCAGCAGCGTGAGTATGTGGAAAAAGGCGAGAAACCCGGCGAGAAGCGCCAGTACACCACCCTGACTCTCAAAAACGGCAAAATCTCATCCAAGGTGGCCACGGAAACCACTGGTGCGGAGAAAGGCAAACTCATCCCCACCGATATCGGCGTGATTGTCAACGACTTCCTCGCTGAATACTTCCCCGATATAGTCGACTACGGCTTCACCGCCTCGATGGAGGAGCGCTTCGACGAGATTGCCGAGGGCGAATGCAAGTGGGAGGGTGAAATCGGCCAATTCTATGGCAAATTCCACCCTGCCGTTGAGAGCGCCATGAACATGCGACTGGAGCACAAGGTGGGCGAACGCTTACTGGGCGTCGACCCCAAGACGGGCAAGAAGGTGTTCGTGAAGATCGGCCGATTCGGCCCCCTGGTGCAGATCGGCGAAGGCGAGGGCGACGAAAAGCCCCAATTCGCCTCGTTGCAGAAGGGTCAATCGCTCGCCACCCTCACCCTTGAGGAAGCCCTGAAACTCTTCGAATTCCCGCGCCACTTGGGCGAACTCGACGGCAAAGAGGTGACCGTCGCCATCGGTCGCTTCGGCCCCTACGTCAAGCACGACGGCAAATTCGTGTCGATCCCCAAGGGCATTAGCCCCGCGGCAATCACCCTCGACGAGGCCGAGCAATTGATCAAGGCCAAAGCCGAGGCTGCGGCCAAGGCCGTCCTGGCCACCTACGACGAGGAGCCAGGGCTGCAGGTGTTGAACGGACGTTACGGGCCCTACATCACCTTTAACGGCACCAACTACAAGATCCCCAAGACGGTCACCGATCCCGCGTCGCTCACCCTTGAGGAATGCCGCCAACTGATGGCCGCTCAGGACGCCGCCCCCAAAAAACCGCGCCGCGGCACCCGCAAAAAATAACCAAATCTCTCCAACATGCCCTCATCCCGCCAACAAAAGCCCGGAGCTGAGCGCCGCCGATTTGTCCCCGACCGCATCGAGGAATATCGCGTGGACGCTCCCGCCAAGCTCTTTGAGTTCCTCCTTCGCGCCATGCCCGATCGCAAGCGCACAACAGTGAAGGAACTCCTGCGCCACAACCAAGTGGCCATCAACAATGACACACCCGTCACCCTCGCCTCCAAGGAGTTGCAACCGGGCGACACGGTGCGCGTCAACGTCACCCGCGAGTTCCAGACATTCCACCACCGCCGCTTGAAAATCGTCTACGAGGACGACGACATCATCGTCGTCGACAAGGGTTACGGTCTTCTCTCCGTAGGCACCGACCGTGCCGGCAAGGAGGAAACGGCCTACAACATCCTCAAGGAGTGGGTGAAACGCAAGGATCCCCGCAACAAGATTTTCGTCGTGCACCGCCTTGACCGCGACACGACAGGCCTGATGATGTTCGCCAAGAACGTCGAGGCCAAGGAGACGATGCAGCACAACTGGAACAACCTCGTGCTCCAGCGCAAATACGTGGCTGTGGTGGAAGGCGGCATGCAACCCCCCGAGGGCACCATTCGCTCCTATCTTGCCGAGAACGCCGAGCATCAGGTATATTCGACCGACGATCCCAAGCAAGGCCAGCTTGCCGTCACTCGTTACCGCACAATCGGCCATGGTCGTGGCTACTCGCTGCTGGAGGTTGAACTTGACACAGGGCGCAAAAACCAGATCCGCGCCCACCTGAGCGAGCAGGGCCACCCCATTTCTGGCGACCGCCGCTACGGGGCCGCACCCTCGCCAATCCACCGCCTGGCACTCCACGCCCAGACGCTCCGCTTCGCCCATCCCCGCACGCGACGCGACATGCACTTCACCTCCCCCATCCCCTCCTCATTCCTCTCCCTGGCCCGTCCAAAAGACGCCTTTACTCAAAAAAACGACTCTTCTACTCAGAAATAGGTATTTTGGGGGCAGTTCAATGGTTGTACCTTTGCACCAGATAATTATACGACCACTTAACCTCTAAGCCATAGAGGATGACTGTTTTACCAAAATGTTTGTGAATACCCAATTGGCCTACTCGCGAGAGTAGGCTTTTTGATTTCCCGCCTCTTAGGGCCAAATATTGGTTTTTTTTCGCTACCTTCGCAGAAATTATTACGTTATGCTGGAGGCGAGGATCGCGGCGAGATATCTGGTGGCCCGGAAGGGGCACGCGGCGGTCAATGTGATTTCTGCAATCGCATTGGCCGGCGTGGTCGTCGCCACCGCCGCTATCATCATCGTGCTTTCGGTGTTCAACGGCTTCAGCAGGCTGGCCGAGAGCCAATTGTCGGTGGTCGATCCCCCGTTAAGCGTCGTCCCTGCGCAAGGGAAAGTGCTGGCAGTGAGTCTACCGGGGGCTATCCCCGTGGTAAAGGAGCAAGGATTGGCGATGGTGGGGGACAAACAGCATCCAGTAACTTTATTGGGAGTGCCCGACCAGTGGCTAAACTCCTCGGGGATATCCCAAACCGTGATAGACGGAGTCGCCTCGCTCGGCGACACGGTCGCGGGAGCCGCGGCTTTGCTGGCCGTGGGCCCGGCGGTCGACTTAGCGACGCATCCCGGCGACGAGAGGGGATTGAAAATCTACGTGCCCCGACGCAAGGGGCGCGTCAATCCCGCCAATCCGATGGCCGCGTTCCGCGAGCAACGGTTGGAAATCGCGGGAGTGTTCCAAACGGGCAACCAGCGCCACGACCAGCAACTTATCATCCTCCCAATCAGCAACTTGCGCCAAATGCTCGACTACTCCGACAATCAGGCCTCGGCTCTCGAGATATGGGACACCTCAGCCACCCGTGACCAAATAAGAAACCAATTAGATAGCAGCGAGGGAATCAACATATTGACTCGAATTGAGCAGGAGCAACACTCGTTTTCAATGATCGCCGTGGAGAAGTGGGTGACGTTCTTGATGCTGACGTTTATCCTGTTGATCGCGATGTTTAACGTGCTGAGCACCTTGTCGTTGCTGATCCTCGAAAAACGAGGCTCGCGCCACATCCTCGATGCCATGGGCATGTCGCCTCAGCGCGTGCGGGGAATTTTCGCTTGGGAGGGGGCCATGGTCACCGCTTTCGGAGGCGTGATTGGCACCATTTTAGGTGTGATTTTGTCGCTGGCACAGCAATGGGGTGGCTTCATCCGCCTGTCGGGCGATCCCTCGATGATGGTTATCGACGTTTATCCAGTGGAGGTACACGGGGTGGACGTTTTGGTCGTCCTTGGCTTAGTAGTCGCGACCTCAGCCTTTACCGCATGGCTTACCTCCTTGATTGCCAAAAGATTATAACTAAAAAAACCAAATACACCATGAACAGTCCACAGGAAATTACGAGATTGGCCACCGAGGCCGGAGCGCGAAAAGCAGGATTAGCCCATGCGGGAATAGGTAAATTGCTGTTTCTCGCGGGATTAGCTGGAGCTTTCATCGCCCTTGGGGGCATGCTGTCAATCGCTTTCGGTTACAGCTGGCCAGGATTGGCCGAGGTCGCCCCGGGATGGTGCAAGGCGCTGATGGGCATCGCTTTCCCGATCGGCCTCATCCTTGTGGTAGTGCTTGGCGCTGAGCTGTTTACGGGCAACAACGCCATGCTTATTCCAGCGTTTATGTCGCGGAGGGCAACTGTGGGACAAGTCCTGTGGAACTGGACGGTGGTGTACGTTGGCAACTTCCTGGGAGCCATCGCGTTTGTGTTCCTCTTGGTGTATTGGTGCGGACTGCTGGATAATCCCTCTTATGCCAAGGCACTCGCCGGCATCGCCCAGGCCAAGGTGTCGATGCCGTGGATCATGGTGATGCTCAAGGGAATAGGGGCCAACTGGCTCGTGTGTCTGGCCTTGTGGTTGGCCATGGCCGGGACATCGCTGTTGGAGAAGGCGTTCGGCTGCTGGTTGCCCGTGATGGCGTTTGTGGCGCTGGGATTCGAGCACTCGATCGCCAACATGTTCTTCCTTCCCGCGGGAATGCTCTCGGGTGCCGAAATCACTGTGTGGCAGGCGATTTGGGACAATCTCATCCCCGCGACCATCGGCAACATCCTTGGAGGCGCTCTCCTCGTGGGCACCCTCCACTCCCGCCTCTACCCCGCTAAACGATAGCAAGGGAGCAAAACAAAAAATCTATCTAGGGTTGAGGGTTGGAGATAAGTGCTGTTATAACATTGATGAAGTCCTCTGATAAGTGCAAAATTTCTTCACCTTCATCTTGAGTTATATCAAAAACTGAGTTATAGTCGGCTTTCTGTCGTAATTGCATCAATCGAGCGAAAAAACTACCATATTTGGCCTCTAATAAACCTGATGTGATGAATTTTTGATAGAGAAGGACGTGCATCCCTTTGTGGGTATGGGCACTCATTTCATTGAGGTGTCCTAAAATTTCTTGACTCGGAGGACGTTAATAAATGTTGATATT
>JAJBVP010000264.1 GCA_020859755.1 Bacteroidales bacterium
AAAAACAAAGTAGATATGAACGACCAAGAAGCTATTAAACCGTACCTTAGCCAATAATCTCTTCCTCAGAATTTCGCGTTGACACCTTCGCCGATCTTTCCGTTGCCAGCGATGTATACGCCCTCAAAGCGAGCCTTGTTCTCGTTAAGCCAATCGGTGTAGTTCTTGGGCAGGGACACAACCTCGTTGACACTTTCGGTTAGCGGCTCCTTGCCTTCTAGGATAGCTTTTTGCTGTGCGAGGAACTCTTTCTCGGTGTTGAGCACAGGTACGCAGTAACAACGACACTGCGGGTGCCATCCACGGAACACAAAGTTTTTGGGATAGCGACCAGCGAGGGTGTCGCAGATGTCCTCCTCGGGGTGGTTCTTGGAACATCGTACCTCATAGCCGACTACGAAATCGAGCTGCTTCCAGCGTTCTTGCTCGGCGGTGCGATAAGCCATGTTGGTCTCTGTGCGGGTCAAGCGCATCGCGTTCTTGTAGCTGGAACGATATACGCCCGGGCCTGTGTGGTAGTCTTTGGGGTTGAAGTTCTGCCACGTAACAGCTCCAGTGATAGGGTCGATGACTTTCTTCTTCCACCTGCGGCCATACTCCGCTTCCATCTTGGGTTTCCCATCAGCGCCAAGCACCACGTTGCCTTGAGCGTCCGTTACCTCATGCTCGCCAGTCTTTACACGGAAACGGCGAAACATATCATCGGGGTTCTCTAGATACTGCCGCACCTTGCGTGACATAGCTGCTGCGCTATCACCCGCACCTAGGCTCACAGAGATAGCAGTTTCCATCTCCGTGCGGAAATTGTCCGTGTAGCTCCAAATGCGCTGTGACAAGCCAAGACCTTCTTGCCCGCTCTTGCGCTTCAAGAACTCATCCATAGCTTCTTGATTGCGACTGAACCAGCGAGCGAAATGCGAATCTTCTTTTAGCCCCTTGCCGAAGATGGATTCGATGAGCGCATCGCCCATAAGGTTGGCGTAGCCCCATTCAGCTTTAACACCATTTTGCACCTCGTTGTAGACCGCAGAATAAAGGCGTCTAAGCGCCTTGTTGGCTTTATTAGATAAATGCCTGGTGTCGGCGAAGGAAAACGCCGCAGACCCGCTCAAATCGCCCGTATCGACCAATTCAAGCAGTTCGTCCACAGCTGTAGCAAAGTGTCTGCGCACCTTGTCGGCATAGTCCTCGGTGCGCCGAAACAAGCCTTTGGCTATCTTGTCGTAATCTACGGTCTTCTTCGCCATTGAACTTAGCGTGGTATGAAGTGTTCGTTACAGCCACGGCCAGTGAGAAACTTGCAGTACCTACCGTCAGCGTAGTACTTGCAGCGACAGAATATGGGTTGTCCGTTCGCCCCTATGTTGTGCCAATCATAGGAGTGAACGCAGTCTTTGCAGTCGTGCTGGCTTTCTCGCAGGCGTTTCTTGGCCATTAGTTAGCTCCTCCCCAAACGTCGTCTATTGACTGATTCAAGCCGAAGATGTCACGCTGTCGCTCTTGCGCCTCTTTGGCATCTTGCGCCTCCTTCTCCAAGCGAGCAAGTTCGGTTCTCGGGTCGCTGATAAGCGGGTTACGCTCTACAGCTCCCTCGGTAGAGAGAATACCAGAATCCACTGAGTCGGTGAGGTTCTTTATCATCTCTGCAATGTCCTCGCCGAAAGGCTTTTGGAACTCATGGCTTATCACTGCGTTGGAACATTGTTCGTGCAGCTTAACGTCAAGCACGTTGCCAATTATAGCGAGGATAAGGGACGAGGTGCGGTCGAGCAGGTCATCGTGGGATTCCTTGTGGCGAGAAGCCTTGATGTCGGCCAACAGCATCATTTGCTGTAGCGCCTTCCCCGACACGTTGGAAAGGCCCTTCATGTTGTCGAAGTCGATGTTGGGCGTAAAGGTCTTGGAGAGAATGTGCTTCTGCAACCACTCAATCTCTTGCTTTTTGCTTTCAGGCGCGCTGTCCCACGTGAGATACTTGGCGTATTTGCTCACATCGTCAACGTTAGTGCCCTTAATGCGCAGCGTCTTGTTCTCGTCACCTTTCTCGGGCATTGACTTGATAACGTCCTCGTGAATCAAGAACATTGGGTCGGCGAAATAGTCGTTGTTGTCAGCTGTGCGAGAGCCGATATACTCCTCACGGTTGATAAGTTCTTCAACGCCCGACCACTCTTTCTCTTGCTGGAACAGAATTACAGGAATCTTGCCAATGGGGTTTTCTTCCTCTACGACATCCCAACCCATTTTGCCGCTTGTACAGCGATAGATAACGTTGGGCAAAAAGATGTCGAAGTGGTAGGTCGTGGTGGTGCTACCGCCCTTCGTGTAGTAGCCCCAAGCAAACGACACTAGGTTCTCATAGATGTCCCAACGAGCGTAGATTTCATCACCTTTGCTAGCGGCGAGGACGCGCACTTGGCAATCGGGCTTGCCCTCCTCGTTACGGAACACCCGGAACAGCATCGCGCTCTGGGTCTCAGCACCGGCTAGACGCTTGCACTGCCGCACCCTGCTGTCGAAACGTGTCCGCTTGAGCAGGTCTTTGAATGCGCTGAAAGCGTCATCAGTATTCTCGGTTTGGCATATCCATTTCACGGGGCGACCGTAAATGAACACCACCGAAATCTCGTTGATGTACTGCGGATAGTTGAGCGGCAACTTCCACCGCTTCACCGTACCCTTGCGCTCGCCCAGCTTGTTTTTGACTATTTTGTCCTGACGGCGCGTGATGTCGTGCTGGTGCGGGTCGTACTCCTTCAACGCCTCGGCGGTCATCGTGGAGCGGGAGGCGAACAGCGTTTTGACACGTGTTATGTCTTTGGCCTTGATAAGGTCTTCAAACTCTTGGTTTCGACCTACAGCGGCGTTTAGGAAGTTGGTGAACGTCTGAAAAAAGAGAGGGGGCATAAGGTTGGAGATTAGTATGAGAATAAATCGTCTATATCCACGTCAGGAGAGAGATCGTCCCCATCGTGGTATAGGTCGTTGATAGCATAGCCAAGTATATCCACGAACTCGTCGTGCGGCTGGGTGGGAAAGCCGCACACTTCGTCCAAGAAATCATCGTTCCAAGAACCTTCGACAAGCGTGACACGGCCTGTCTCGATGCGCGGCGACACGACACGCAAGCGCACCTCCTTATCGTCTTGTGGCGTGGGTGTCTGGCGCACGTTAAGGGTCGACAATTCGTGCAGCATCTGCACAACGGAAATGCCGTTGGCTTTCGGCTCTACGTGCAGAATACTTTCCTCGTTGCCGAGATTAGAGCCCATAAACTCGGGAATAAAGCGTAGCAAGTCGGGCATTTCTTTCCATACTCGTTGCGCTTTATAGACGTAGATTTGGTTATTGATGCGGCAAGCGGCAAGGATGCCTGACGGGTCGTTGTCTTGGCCTTTCTTGCGCTTGTTGTACGCTGTATCGAGGTAGAAGTGCATTGGCTCACGGAAGCGCATCGCAGTGAAATCTGCAAGGCTGATGCGAGGAAACCAATCACGCTTGACGATGTTACCACCCTCGATTGTGGGTCGCTGTTGATAGAGGGCTGAAAACTCGCGCGGCGCACGTGTTTTCTGTTTCTCTAACTTCTCCAGCGAGTGGCGCTGTGGCCACAAGGCATCGCCAATCTTGCGGCGTGATAGTCCGTTGTCTCGCTCGACTTCGCAGATGGCTGGAATCGACAGCACTTGCCACTCATTCGGCTCGGCTCGCAGAATGCGTCCCGCAAGGTCGTCCTCGTGCCAGCGTGTCATAATGAATAATTGGCGGCTCTCGTTGTGCAGGCGGGTTGATAGTACAGTGTTATACCAATCCCATACACGTTGGCGATACGTGGTGCTATTTGCTTCTGCAGCGTCCTTTACTGGGTCGTCGATGATAGCGATATCCACGGGCGTACCTGTCAGCGAGCCGCCCACGCCTACAGCTTTGTAGAAGCCACGGTGGCCCACGGTTTCAAAGAAGTCCACGTTACGCACAAAGCCTTTCACTTCCGCTGCAGCTACCATTGACCCGCTTATGAATGTGTCGGGGAAGATCTCGGCGTAGTCCCCGGTGTCGATAATGCGCTGCACGGAACGACTAAACTGCTGTGAAAGGTCAGAGGAGTAGGAACAAGACACAATCTTCAAATCGGGGTTGCGACCCAACGCCCACGCAGGGAACATTCGGGAGATAATTTCCGATTTGCCGTGCTGTGGCGGAATAAAAACCATAAGGTTCTTGATGCGACCTTCCAGCACGTCCTGACAGCGATGGGCGATGAGCTGATGAAACCACTCGGCCTGATACTTAGGGTTGGCGTAGGCAAGAAAATGAGCGAAGTCGTTCGGCGCAAGCAATCTGGCTCGCTTGCGCATCAACTTGAGTATCTCTTTCTTGCGCTCCACCTCAGTCATTATTCGTTACGTTATCGCTGTCGGGCTTGGATAAGCGAGCTATTTCGGCATTCAACTCGTCAAGCGTCATTTCTTGCTCTTTACCCTTGGAAACTTTCACCTCGGCGTTACGGCGATTTTGGTACGTCTCAGGCGAGAGATTGGTTAACAGAAATATGGCCGCACCTACATCGGGCTTAATATATTTCTTGTTCTTCGTGCGCACCATCTTGCGAATCTGCGGTCGCTCGGGGTTGGTTGAGGGGACATACTCGGTTGTTTCCGTTTCCTCTTCCACGAAACCACCTTCAGAAGCTTTGAATAACGATCGTTCCAGTTTGCTAGCCTTGGCGGCTTTATACAGCTCTTTGCCACGCTCGATACCCTCGGCGAATTCGGTATGTATTTTCTTCCACTTGTAGTAGGTGTTATCCGACACGCCAAGGAACTCCATGAGTTGGCTTACGCTTGCGCCCTCATAGTCAACGAGGCCGTGATCCGTCACCCATTCCTCGGTGGTCTTGGCAACCGATAAGCTGTACTTGCTATATCTTCGCTTCTGCGGGTTATCCATTGTCGAGGTCGATTAGTTTCAGGAACTCGGCACGCACCTCGGGATTGGTGCGGAACTCACCAGTTAGGTGACTGACGGTCATTTGGCCGTTGTTACGTACGCCACGCATCGTCTTGCAAAGGTGCGTCCCTTTCATCACGATAGCCATACCAAGAATGTCATCGTTCAACGCCCCTGCGAGCACATCAACGATTTCTTTGGCTAGTCGCTCCTGTAACTGCATCTTGGCGGCGCAGTAGCCAACGACGCGAGCGACCTTGCCACGACACAAGTGCCACACAGGGATTGGCTGTTTGCTTGTGAGCCGCTCCAACTTTGCCCGCAAGCGTTCCATCTCCTTCATCCCTACGATTGACTCGATGTCGACTTCCACAAAGAGGTCGATATGGTGAGTGTTGATGAAGTCGGCGTATTGTTCCACGTACTTGTCCCAATCCGTCTTGCCTTTGTGCGTACCAGCGAGATAGGTGAATATTCCGCTGTCGAGCATAAACGAGCCAAAGCTGTGGATATACGGCCAGAACTGCGGTTGCTTTCGCAGGTAGTAGAAGGCTTCCAAGACGTTGACGGAGCGCACGTCTTCACCCTTTTCTAACTTGTTGATTAGAAATTCCCTCTTGTAGCCTTCACCTGCGAGATACACCTTCATCGTACCTTGCAATCAGGATATTCGACAAGAGCCTCTTTGATGATCGCTTTGATGCAGTCCTTGTCGGCGTCAACAGGAAGTTCAACCACTATCTTGTCGCCTTTCTCGTTGTCGCTCTCGGCGTTCTCCTCAAAGAACTGGTCAATATCCACATCGTTCGACAAAATTGGGAGATCAACGCCCCACGCTTGCATCTGAGCGTTATCCCACTCGTTAGCGACCATTGACCACTCCCAACGGCCAAATGAAGCGTTGTCAAGAATAACGAACGCCTTAAGGTCTTCGATAGGGGTCTCGGGATCAATAACTGCGCACGGGCATTTGGTGAAGCCGAGTTCTTTCAACGCCCTGCAGCGCATATTACCGCCGATTACCAGATAATGGCCGTTATCGAGCGGAAGCACCTTGAGAGCATTGTACTTCAAGAAATGCGGGTAGTTGGTTATGTTCTCTTTAAGCAGCTCGTACTTATGGGTGAAAATCTCGCGAGGATTGGCTGGTAGCCCCTCGTCTTGTAGCTGACCCTCGTTAGGCTCAATTAGAGCGAGGTCGAGCATCACATAGTCCGTGGCTTTCAGTTCGGGTATTTCGGGCGATTGGTTCATGTTGCGTAACGATTGGATAAAGCAATTGCGAGCGAAACAAATTGCTCCGCTCGCAAAGATACTTCAAAAATGCTTAATAAGCACTATTTTGGAACGAAAAAATTCATTTTTCTCCCTTTTCAGAGAGATAGACCCGAATTTCCTCTTGAAACTGCTCAAGCGAACGGCAGAGCACGTATTTGTAGCCAGCCCATTCCACTTCTCGTTGCCAAGCTTTCTGAGTGTCTTGCTGGCGACCGACTTTCGTCTTCATCTCAATCGCTAAGCCGTGATGCTTGCCCGAGGGAAAGAACAGAAACAAGTCGCTGACACCGGCTAGGACACCCTCGGCTTTCATTATCGCTCCCTCAATCTTGCGCCTTGCCCCGCCATTTGGGATAGCGATAAGTAGTTTAGCAAGCTGTGGAAACTGGTAACGAAACCAGCGAACACAAGCGACCTGGATGCGGCTTTCAATGTGGTTCATTTCGTTTTATCTTGCTTATTCCCGAAATTTACCTAATTGTCAAAACGGAGGTTCGCCTCTTTCAGCCGCAGAAGCGACCTTGCGATCAAGTAGCTGCAGGTTGTCGACAACTACTTCAGTGACGTACTTCTTTTGGCCGTCCTTGCCGTCATACGTGCGATAGCTGAGTTTGCCCTGCACGTACAGCAGCGAGCCTTTATGCACGAACGATTGAACTACTCTTGAAAGGTTGCCGAAGATGACTATGCTGTGCCAATCAGTCTTGTCTGGTACAGCTGTTCCGTCTTGGCGAGTGAATCCTTTTTCGGTTGTAGCGAGCGAGAAGGTGGCCATAAGCCTGCTGCTTTGAGTAGCGATAACTTTCGGCTCATCGCCCACGAAACCGATAAGGTTGACTTGGTTGAGAGATGCCATTTTCTAACGTTATTACACGAATATTCTCTAAGAGATTATTGATTATATTAGTTTATTACTTCGTAATCAGAGAACGCCTAGTTTAGGTTCTGCAGCAACGAGATGCGCTGGTAGCGTTCAGCTTGTTGTTGCGCACGCAGCAGGCGTTCCCTTTCGGAGTTAATCTGCTCCACGAGAAATCGGTTTGTGTCCTCGGCTCTCGCCCAGCGGCCGCAGTTGCGGTTGACGGTGGCCACGGCGGCGGCGAGGCAGAGGAGGAGGAAGATATGGACGATGGTGGTCATAGATCGGGCGGTTTGGTTTATGGTTTTTGGTTCTTGGTTAGTGTTTCCAATTCGGCACGCAGTCGGGCG
>JAJBVP010000214.1 GCA_020859755.1 Bacteroidales bacterium
CCCCCCGACCTCACCGCCCTCATCGACCGCTGGCGCCGATATAACCAAGGAAGTTTCTAGTTTCTAGTTTCTAGTTTCTAGTGACGTCCGCGCAGCCTGGGCGGGCCGGCTCTTGGACGGCCCTCATCCAAGGAATGTCCCCTCCCTGCGTCACCGTGCCCCGCGGTCCGCCGCGGCGCCCCCTACTGATGCAACACAAACCGCGCCTGAAGCCCCAGTTTCAGCAAATACCTATCCCCCTCCCTATAAATCACCATATCTCCGTGCCGCTGATGCGACGGCCCCTCCATCCTCATCTTCCTCACCAAAAAATCCTTGAACTCATCAGCTATCGTCGAGTGAAACGCCACCACATCACCGTTATTCTTCACCACGATATACCCACCGTTCACCTCCTGGCGACCATTCCACGGCGTCCCCAACTTCATCCCCGTGAAACTACACAACAGAAAATTCGCCACCTTCCCATAATACGCGTCCCTTAACCCATCAAACCCATATCCAGCCACATCCCGCTCAGCCAGATAATCCACGCAATCCTCCATCGAGGTAAACCCTCCCAGATTCTCGTAATAAAACTTCTTCAACATCCCGCCGATAATCAACGGCATCTCCAGCCCCCCGCACTTGATCAGATTAGCACGCGCGTTCGGCCCCGCCTCACCTACATACCTGATATCACACCCCAACTCCCGCAGATACCCCATCCTCCTCCCCGTCGCCACATGACGCCTCCTCTCCCCCTTCACCTCCGTCTCATGAAACATCCCGTTGAACCTCCCCATCTTCTCATCATCCATCTCCCCCACCACCTCAAACACAAAATTCGTATGCTCACCGCTCCCCTTAACCACCGTCGCCTCCTCAACCACCTTCCCTTCCCGACACAAATACACCCCATCAGGCACTCCCTCGACCACCTCCTCAACCCCCTCCATCCATTCCTCTCTCCACATAATCTCCTTCTTATCCATCATCATTTCTCCTCCATTTTAGTGAATAATGTTACTGTTTGAGGATTCCCAGCGCCGCGAAACTTCAACACGCCTCCCTCCGCCGAGAAATACCCCAAACGAATCTCCTTCTCGCCACTCCTTCCCTTCACAACCCAAAAATCCTTCACTCCATGCTTGGTGATATTGATGCTGTCAATACCCCCCTCCCCACTCTCCCCTAAGGTTAATTCTTCCCCACTCTCCTTGTCCACAATAACCAAACTCCCCTTCTCGATCCCAACAACACAGTTTCTCCCCAAGAACGCAACTTCCACATTCGTTTCCTTCGTCTCTTCACGCTTGACAGCCTGTTTCTTCCCCTTTATCAACACCATCTCCTCATCCCCCTCATCAATCACAGGCGCGGGGCTCTCCTCCTTTTCCACCTCCTCTCCATCCTTGTTGAATGAAGGCAGATTAGGAGTAAATTCACCCTCCTCCGTGCCCTCGAAATAACGTTTCCAGTTACGAGTGCGGTCGGGCAAGCCAAAGCGATTATAAAGACCTACATTATCGAGGATAACGCATTCCTTATCCCCATTTCGCCTCAGCCCGCGACCCACCTGTTGCAAATACTTCACCAGCGACTTCGTAGGCCGAGCCAGTTGGATAAATTCTATCGAAGGGCAATCAAAACCTTCCGAGAACACATCCACATTCACGATTATATCGATATCCCCTCGCTTGAATTTCTGCACCAAATCCTTCCTTTCTTGCGCTGGCGTTGAGCAATCGATATCAACGATTCGCAATCCCGCTGATGCATATTTCGCGCATATATGCTTGCTGTGCAACCGAGAAATAGAATAAATTATCCCCCGCTTGCCATTGGCGAATTTCATATAATTCTCAAGCAACTGAGCGTGGATAAAATCCTGGTCATAGATCGATTCCAACGAGTCCACCGTATAATCCCCCTCGATATCAGTGTCGGTGATGGCGTTTATCTGCCTTTGCAGCTGTGAATTAGGCTTAATCGAGAAGTAGACGTAATCAGCCAGCCACCCCTCCGAAATAAACTGCTTAATGCTCATCGAGGGAATAAACCTTCCGAAGGTATCGCTAAATCCCTCCCCGCTCATCCTCCAGGGAGTTGCCGTTACCCCCAGTTTCTTGGCATCAGGGTAAAGATCCCAAAGTTTTAGGTAGGTGCTTGCTTTGGCATGGTGAGCCTCGTCGATTATGACGAAATTAAACGGCTGTTCCTCCGCTACCTGACGATTCCGCTTATGCGTTAGAGTCTGAACCGAGGCCACTTGCACGCGTTGCCTTAGGTCGCGTTTGGCATGCATCGAGCCAGCGAAAACCCCGTGATTCAACCCATAGCTTTCCAGCGTGGCCGAAATTTGCTCAATCAATTCCGTTCGATGGGCTATAATCAAGATATGGGGATTGGTGCCTTGACGTAACCCCTCGAGCAGCACGTCGCGAATCAGCGACACGAATAATCGAGTTTTACCCGTGCCTGTGGGCATTTGGTACAGCACCTCATCAACATCATCCCACGCCGCGAATATCTTCTTCTTGGCGTCAAGCTGATAGTCCCTCAGGGATTTGTCGACCGTACAGTACTCACTAAACATGCCACCTTATTTTACCCAATTGATTTGAAGTGGACTTTTCAACTCAGCAATAAGGTCGCATAGGATTTGGTATTTCATATCAGCGGTGTAATCCACACGGACATAATATCCATTACTAACTTCCTGATAATGCTTGAGTGATGTAAAAGCTAGACGGGGATCGTATTGGATTAAGTCCTTCATTTTACGCGCCTTAGTAGTGAACCTTACCTTAGCGGGATCCAAATAACGAATAACTTCCAGAAAAGGCTCTCCTGCCAGCCTCATTCCATTAGGTAAATGTACTGTAATCCTGTCCTTGGTAAGTTGACCATAGGGTTTGATGACAGCGATGGATGAAGTTGGCTTGTAACCATTGGGGGTAGGCTCTTGCTTTGGTTCCTTTGGTGCAGGAGTCGTTTCCACCTTTTTCTCTTTAATTAAATTGGGGGACACACGCAATTCCACCTTTAACCCGAGATTCAACTCACTGTTAATTTTGGAAACAATCCGATATTTTTCTTGATTGGAGTAATCACATTTTACACAGTAGCCGCAACCCACACTTACATAAATATTTCTATCGTAGTTGGGATGAGCCTGTTTAAAAAGGAGTAAGCCATCAGTTGTGCGACTTGTTTCCGTGAATCGTATCTTAGCGGCATCAGCGTATTTGAAAAATTCAGCAAAAGTGTCACCCGTAAGCATTTGGCCATGAGGCAGAGTGATGGCCAAATAGCTATTTTCGTCGCTAATTACTGGTTCTTGCTTGGGCTTATCTTCCTCGGGAGGGCAAGGAGGTAAGGATGCAACTGGCAAGGGGTCACTCTCCACCAATTCCACTTTAGCCCAAAGTTTAAAGTCCTTGGAAAGCTTGTTGAGGATATATACTTGCGTGTAAATATCTAAATTAGAGGTGAGGTAACGTCCAACCGTCAATAGTTTTTGGTCACCGAAATATACTTTGTCGCGGAAAGTGCCGATTAGAGGTACTTTCTTATGATCTTTTGTCTCAACATAATAGTTTTTACGATATACCTTTTCTATCCCAGCCTTCTTAATTACAACAATTAAGGTATCATCTGGATTGGGATGATTAACAGTCTTTCCATTGGAGAATGTAACTTTGATGGTTTGCGTAGGGCTTGGAGTCGGTAACTGATGGGGTTCTTCATTGGCAACAGTTGATCGAGGCTTTTCAACAACTTTTGGAGTTGGGGGGACAATTACCGAAGGTGATGAAGTGTCAACTTGACGCACCGAATCACAATTTGTGATGAATTGTCCTTCACACCACACCTTAAGACCCAGATTCAACTTGTTGGATATCCATACCAATAATTGGGCCTTATATTCCGTAGGTGATGAGGTGAGCAAATAATATCCAGGTTTAACTGGCTTTAAGGCCCCCTTTAGTTTAGAGTCAGGTTCTAATTGAATGAGCTTTTTCACCTGTTGTTCAATATTGGATGCCATTAGGTTGTACGGTACAATTCTTTCAGGACCAATGATTTTGATTGCCTCCAGTAACGTATGGTTGCCATATAATTCATGGATGACTTTACCGTCTGGGAACTCAACCTTTAAAGGACCTACAGGTTGAGGTTCATTATTCACAGGCTTTGGCAATTCCTGTTCTCTAGGAGAACTGAGAGTGGAGGTGGGAGTTGATATTTTCTCTGACTCCATTTGCAGTTCGATGGCAATATTTCCACCAGTATCACATTCGAGAATTAAACTCACTGCTTGATGGTGCTCACGTGCCCATGTAGACACAATTTCGCTTAATTGGCCCTTCAATTCCTCGATATGATTAGGGGCATTAGTTGGAGTCGCTTTTGACGCCTGATTGTTTATTTGGGGATTATTCTGGCTGCTTTCCTCGAGCAATTGCACTATGCCGTTGCCGTCGATGAGTTCGATGTTATCAGGGCATGAATCGAGGACCTCGCGGGAGAAACGCGAGGTGGTCATAAATACACCCTGGGAGGCCTGATGCTCATTCATCTCCTCCTCAAAGTGCTTGATTCGTTTACCGTTGACGACCAGCATATCGTATTGCACCGCCTCTATCCAATGGGCTTCTTCCTCCTTGAATGCCAATCCTTTAATCCCCTCTTCCTCCACCGATTCATAGCTGAATGGAGAATCGTAACCCAGTGTGGCCACGGAACTGGCTATGGCCTGCTCAAATTCTTTCCATTCGCATTCCCGCAATTCTTGTAGGCGTTCTTCGCTCGGCACGTCTTTGGCTTGCTTCTTCTCGCCTCGTTTATCCCATTCTTTTTTGCGGAACTCGGGATATTGCAACAATCGATTATACGAAATTGTGCCTTCGCTTTCGTTGAACAGGTCGATGCCGCGCTCGGTAATCATGTACACGGCATGCTCCACACGCTCCAAAACGAGAGCGCGCACGAAGTAGGTGAGCGTCCAATTAAAACGCTTGCTGTACAATTTTGTCTTAGCCTCCTCGGCGTTCACCTTAAAGAGACCTTGAATATATTCATTGGCCTCCTTAGTGGTATGCCGCTCAAAATCAGCAAAATACTCTAAGACGGGATAAAAGAAGTCTTGAAAATCGGGAATCATTTAGCGATTGGTGAGGATGGCTCGTAACCTAGTTCTATCAACGATGAGATTATTTTCTTGCCCTCCGTGGCTTGCTTAAAGGAGAACATTCGATTATTGGATTTGAACCGCCCGAAACTGTAAGCCATCTTGCGGTACATGGGCGTGAGCGCGCCATGTTCCTTGGCCCACGCCGACATCTCAAACCATATATTGGCGGGCACTTGCCACATTTCGGCCAGCAAAGCCTTTTGAGCTTGATTCATGTCGTCATCCACCATCTCCTCGGGGGTGAAGAGAAGGCTCTCGGGGAGTTTGGGGAGTTGTGAGAGTTTCACCTTTAGTTCGTCCCAGCATTTTGCTCGAGAGGCCCATTCACGGGGGGTATATTTGTAAGAGGTTGAGCCTGAATGTTGCTCAGAGATGTGATTCCAAACGATAGGAACGATTTCACGGATAGTTTGTGCCAATTCAGGCTGAATGTCCTGATGCTCCCAAATGTAGTCGAGATTCAGCGTCTTCTTTGAGAGATAAGAGAGAGCCGCGAGGGTGTAAGTGTTGACGTAGGATTTGTAACCACCAAGGTCAAATTCCTTTACAATCTTGTCCATCTTCTTGAACAAGATGGCTTTAGCGATTAGGTGGTGGTAATACTTGGCGTTGACCTTTACAGGGTTGGCTTTAATCTCCTTGACAAATGCCTGGTAGTTCTTCTCGCCACCGCTGATGCTGAGTTCGGGACGCTGGTTCCAGCACATCTGATATTTGGCTATATCGGTCTTTACCAACTTCTGATTCTTGGGATAAGTGGTGCGGAACATGCGCTCGTCGGCACCTGTCTTCTGGGCCAATTCATCCAGGTACTGCCCGCGGGTACGCTCAAAGTACCATTTCGTTACTGGTTTCATCTTGCCATTGGGAACCCATTCGCTACGCGACAAGGTCTCGAGGTCCACCAAATAGGGGTCGTTGGCCGAGAAATCGGAATCCTTTACAGCCGTTTGGCTGTTGGCAAAACGCGAAATGTTACCCACGATCTCGCCATCTTTCTCCTTGTTATTGATCACCGAAATCTTCATCGGTACAAACACCTTCGACAAGTCGGCTCCGCGCTCGCTGTAAGTGGAGGCTATGGATGCTGTGGTTTGGCCACCGTTCACAATTTGCCAATTCACAAGGCGGGTGATGTACAATGCTCCGTCACGTTCTATGGTCTCGATTTCGCTGGCGGTAGTGGAGATACCATTGTTGTAGGAGAAGAACATGTCTGGCTGCTCTTGCAAGGTTTTGCGGATACCGCGATTCACCTTGCTCTTGAATTGCAAGAAGGTACGCACATTTTTCTCCAACAGGCCATGTTGGTATTTTTTGTAGATGCGAGCCAGGATTACACCAGGGATAATGGCGAGATAGGCGTCTAGGTCGCTTGCATTGCGAGCCATTTTAAGGCATTGCAAATCAGTGTCGTACATCTGCGGGAAATCGATTTCGATTTTATCCTTCCCCGCTTTGACGCAATGTTGCTGATAAACGCGTTGGATATCCCAAACGTTTTGCTCCATGATGAAGCCATTTTCCTCATCATCCACCGTGGAGGTGTCGTATTCCGAAAGTCCGTTGGTGAGCACATAAAGCCGTAATGTCCCCACCTTTCCTTTGCAAGAGGCAATCAGATCCTGAGCGTCTTGCAATTCGCTGTTGGGGCTTTCATCGTCCCTTAACAAAGTGCCCTTGGTTACCTCATCATAGAATCGATACATCTTGCTGAAAGCGCTATCGATTTTACCATTATTGATTTTGCCTAAGGTCGTGTCGGTGGGAACTAGGATGAAAAGGTCGAGCGAATTGTTTTCATCATTGTAGTCATAGGCACTGATAGCCGCACCTTTCTTCTTGAAAGAGCATATCTCGGGGGCGCCAACCTCGCCAGCGTCCTCCATGTATTCAATTATGGATTGAGTGATTTCTTCTTCGGCCGAAGTTCCCTCCATGTCAACCATAGCGTTGACATTTTCCATAAATTGAGTCGCGAATTCTCGGATATCCATGGTTTATTAAGGAAAATAGTATTAGTTGAACTAGTTTTTGCAAAGTTACGCTATTTTAGATAACTTCCGGCGATTTTTGTGTTTTTAAATGTTAAAAGGGTGGGACGGGGATTTTTACTTGGGAGGCGAGGGGGGAGGCGTCCCTCAACTTCCGCAAGGCTCTGCCAACTCCCCATCATTCCCGCAATCCATGTACCATCCCCCGCGCTCCCCGCACCCCCTACGTGCAAG
>JAJBVP010000024.1 GCA_020859755.1 Bacteroidales bacterium
ACTGCCGAAATCTTATTTACCGAAAACTTATGAAATTTTATTTGCAGATTACAAGTGGCGCGCATAGTAACTCGTTAGCTCAGGGATGCCGAGTATCTTGGCAATTTGTCGCAAGGCGTGGCCGTATTGTTGGTAGAAAGTGCGGTATTCCTTGTTGGTGTCAAGCATGTTCAAAAGATGGGATTTGCCTCGATACTTGTCAATAATTGCTTGGGCTTCGGGCCAAACCTTTACCGAATAACGTTTTTTGGTTTTGGCCCGTTGGTACTCTACTCGACCGTCCTTTACCTCGATAAGATAGCACAAATCAACTACGTTAATGCCCATAAGATAAAACGACAACATAAAAAAGTCGCGGTACTTCTTTAAGTGCTCGGGTAGTTCGGCGGTTGCCAATTTACGCAGGGTGTCGATTGATAAGTTGCGCTTTCGGGTAGCCTCAGTGGGGATGGAGAATCGACGGATGGCCATATTGACGGGGATCTCGCAGTCCATGGCGTAATGGATTACGGCCTTGAGGTTGCGCAAGTGAATTGCTCGGGTGTTTACGCTTAAGTGGCTCAAATACTGGACAAATTGGTCAAGCCACAATCGGTTGATGTCCTCGAAATAGGTGCCACCGTTGGGGCAATAACCGTTGACTTTCTTCAAGGTTTCGCGGTAAAGATCGGCAGTGCGGCCATGCTTTAGCCCAATTACCGTTTGGAACACCGATTCAAGCGTAGGCTTGGACTTCTTGTGTTGAGGTTTTTCTTCAAGTATTGCTCTCAGATCCTTATTGTTCAATTCGTTAAAACGCCCATCCTCTCTGAGGCGCAAGATCTTTTGTTGGATGGTTTCCAATAGGGATTTCAGGGTAGCGTTCTTGGCGAAAGCGTTGGTTCCTGTGCATTGTCTCGTCGCGTCATCCCAATCAAGGATTTCGCAAGAGATCCCTGTACCGAGATACATATTTCGCCCGTACCCTACCGCCAGGACGACCGGGTAGCTGCCGTCTTTCAATGGTCGGCGCACATCCAACTTCAAATACGATCTCGCCATGTAATTGAAACACACTGAATTGGCGCGGTGTTTTGCAATCGTTAGAGTTTTTGCTTAAATTTGCAATTGGAACAAAAACAAGTCCAGTTATGTCTACCAATAACCAGCCACGCCTTCCTATCGGATACCAGGATTTCAGAAGCCTCCGTAACGACCGATGCCTTTATATCGATAAGACGGATCTCCTTTATAATCTCGTCCACGAGAACGGAAAATGCTTCTTCCTGTCCCGTCCACGGCGCTTCGGGAAAAGCCTCCTGCTGTCCACACTCAAGTATTATTGGGAGGGGGATAAAGAACTTTTCAAAGGTCTATTCATTGATGGATTGGAAATTGATTGGGAAAAGCGTCCGGTCATCTGCATTGACATGAATCAGATAAAGGCTACCGATCCCATCAGTTTGGAAAATGATTTAAAAAGGATAATTATTAACGAGGCTAATCGTCTGGGGGTTGAGGTTAATCCCGAGGAAAACCTTGGCGTGCTTTTCAGCCAACTTATTAGATTGGCTTCTGAAAAGACCGATCGCGGGGTGGTAATATTGTTTGATGAATACGACAAAGGGTTATTAGAAACTATACGCGATGCAAAGCGTCGTGAAGCCAACTCGGATATATTGCGTAACCTTCTTGTTCAACTAAAATCTTGTGATCAATACATCCGATTTGCTTTAATTACCGGCGTGGCGCGATTCAGCCACCTATCCCTCTTCTCAGGTGTAAACAACCTGATTGACATCTCCATGTGGGAAGAATACTCCACCATTTGTGGAATTACCATGGAAGAGCTAAAAGAGCACTTTCAATGTGGTATTCAAAAAGTAATGGAGCGCAATAATTACCAATATGACGAAGCTCTGGAAAGACTCAAGCAGAAATACGATGGCTATCGGTTTACTAGAGCCGAGGACTTGGTGTTCAATCCATTTAGCATTTTAAACGTGATGAATCGTGGAGAGATGTCGGATTATTGGGTGCGCTCCGGGGCCTCTAAGGTTTTGGCCGAGTACCTACAGCACAACACATTCACGATCGAGGAATTGTCAGGGTCACAAGCCGATGAAAACCAATTGTCACGCATTTATGACGATGATAACCCATTAGCCCTACTGTACCAGACAGGTTATCTTACCATTGTGGGAGAAGAATTCGGATATTATACTTTGGACATCCCAAACGGCGAAGTTCGCAATGCTTTGGTCAACGAACTGATGCCAATCTACATGAATGTTCCCGAACGAGGAATCAATGACACAGTGCGCACGCTTAAACTCGCTTTTCGTAAAAACGACATCGAAACCGTGATGTGCGCCATCCAGAGCCTTATCGCCAAAATACCCAACGAGATCATGCACCGCAACCCATTGGAGGAGACATTCCATATGCTCGTCTATGAGATCTTCCTTATGGTGGGTATCGACACCGAGAGCGAGCGATCAGTGTCAAGCGGACGCATCGACATGTTGGCTACCACCCCTTGGGACGTCTACCTCTTTGAGTTCAAATTGGGTGGAACCACTGAGGAAGCCCTCGCGCAAATCGACAGCAAGGACTACGCATTGTCATGGAGCGCCGATGGCCGACGCGTGCACAAAATCGGCGCCGTCTTCTCCCGCGAGCACCGCACCCTCGACTCTTGGCTCATCGCTGAATAACGCTTGACCTTAACCCACCGCCCACGAAGAAATATTTCGATCCTTGGAGGAAAAGACCACTCCAATCTTGTAAACCTTACGACCGTCAGCGTTCCAGCGCAGGGCATAGCACCGTTCATCAATCTGTGCTAATGCCTCCTCGGAGAAGCCGTCGAGCTTGAACTCGAAGACATAGACATGGATATGGGTATTACACACCATATCCACCCGTCCCTTCGACTGGCTCATCTCGCTTTGGGTGGATATTCCAGCCACCATACATATCACATGCACAAGCATGTGGAACGGGGCCTCCGCCGATTTCTCGGGCCACAAGTGGTAAGGCACCGATGAGAGTATGCTCTCCATAGAGGCAATAATCTTCTTAACGTCGCCAGCGGCGAAGGCTCCTTGCAGATCGATGACGTTGTCCTCCATCTGGGACCGTTTCATCCCCATGAATTGAGGCATTAGGTCACATATAAGAGCCCGTTGTACCTCGCCGTTGGGGAAGCCAAGCTCGTAGCGCTCCCCCCACAAGGTCTTTGATAGTCAAGTAGCCCGTCTGGTAAAAAAGCGGGATAGGATTGTTATCCTGGTAGATATCGCTCAACGTGGATTGGGAAACGACAGCACCATCCAGTGTGGCAAGAGAATAATCATTGGCTTTAAGGAAATCCATGAGAATCTTTGAAGTCCCAGTTGAAATCCAATAATCACCCAGTTTATTATCCTCAAAGCAGTTGAGGAGACTGAAGGGATTGACCACTTTCACGTCAACATCGGTAAAACGGTAGCCGTTGTATCACTGCAATAGATTGGCCATGGTTGTGTCGAAATCCCATCCTTGATGTTTGCTCAATTCCTCGATGTGAGGCTTAAAATTAGAAACTAGTTCATCCTCGGTGAAACCGCAAATAGCGGCGTAGCGTGTGTCCATCGAAATGTCGCGCAGGGTGTTAAGTCCCGAGAAAACCGTGACGTGTCGGAAACGGGCCACTCCCGTAAGCATCGAGAAACGTATCATGTTTCCCCGCGACTTGATATTGATGTAAAAATCACGAAGCACCTCGCTCGAAGCATCCAGATGTTTGGGCTCACGCAGTACCGAGAGCAGGCCCTTATCATATTCATCAATTAGAATCACAACTTGTCTTCCGGTACCTTTGTATAGCTTGGCAATTAATTCGCCAAATAATTCATCGGCCGGAGAGGTGCGGTCAAGGACATCTATTCCATGACGCTCGTATTCCTCACAAACAAGTCGGCGGAGTGATTTCTCCAATTCTTGTGCCGTTTTCGATTTGCATAGAGACAAATCCAGGCGTATCACAGGATATGAGTCCCATTGCTGCTCGAGTTGTTCAATCGCCAAACCTTTAAACAACTCTTTACGTCCTTCAAAGTAGGCTTGCAGAGTGCTTAGAATCAGGCTCTTGCCAAATCGACGTGGTCGCGTAAGGAAATAGGCATACCGATCCTGCACCATTTCATAGAGCAGGGCCGTTTTGTCGACATAGAGATAATTGTTTTCCCTGATAGTGGGAAAATCCTGAATGCCGATAGGGAGGCGTTGAAGTTTCTTGGGATTATCCATGGATGTCGCATTGTTTAATCGTGAATATAGCGAATAATTTCAACTCCACCTCAACTATAACCTCAACTATAGGCATGCTTTTTTGTGTTGTTTGCGAATAAATCAGTAAATTTGCGGATGAAATACAACGCAGCCTTGGTTACCCCAAGCCTACTGCCTTATATCCTCCCCGAATAATCATCGTAGCACCCAATAAATCAATCATTTGCCAATGAATTAGACCGAAAATCACCAAAACCCACCCCATCAAGCCAAATCGCGCTGAAACATACCGTATTACAAAAATTCCGCGAATTCTACGCGCAGAAAAATATTCCGACTATAACCAGCTGATATTCAGCAGCCTACCATCCATTTCCTACCTCTGGAAAGCGTATAGTCCCATACTTGTCACCGTCGAAGGGATGACGATGGAGGTAAGCGACGTGCAACTATTAAAGACGCTGTTCCCCATAGTTACCAACCCTTCCGGGAGCGTTACGGATGCAAGACTTGTGTCATCAGTGAAAGCAAGATTTCCAATATTAGTCACCGTGGAGGGGATGTCTATGGAGGAAAGCGCGGTGCACTGGCAGAAAGCATAGCTTGGGATAGAGGTTAATCCCTCCGGGAGGGAAACGTTCTCGAGAGATGAGCACTTCTCGAACACACTTGAGCCCAAAGAAGTCACCGTGGAGGGGATGACGACGGACGCGAGCGATGTGCAGCCCGAGAATGCATAATTCCCTAAGGATGTCAACCCTTCCGGGAGCGTTACGGAGATCAGGTCGGTACAGTCCTTGAAGGCACTGGCACGGACACCGACCACTTCGTATGTGGAAGTGGTTCCGGAGTAAGTCCCCGTAACCTGCGAGGGGATCACGATGTCGCCGGCGTACGGGGTGCCGTCGTCGCCGGGGGAGTCTACCCACGCTTGATTGTAGCGCAGATAATAATAAATTGTGATTCCATCGTCGTTAACCGCGGCGAAGTCGTAGGCCCTGGCTGCCGGTGATGTCAGGAGGCAGAGCAGCAGGGGGAGCGCCAGGCGCAGGCCCGATACTCGGGTGATGAGGATGTGTAAAATTTGTCGCATAATATGGTTTATTAAGAGGTTAAATATTGGAGGCAAATTTAGGGCGCTAATGTCAAAAATATCTTGACCAAAAGCCCAAAAACGATAGACTCAATCGATCAAATCGCCCCTCGACTATGAAAAATCAAGCAGTACCCCCCCCATAACCGACTGTAGGATAGTGCATTGTGCTGGTCTACTGCTGAAAATGATGCCCGCCAAAGCGGGGGGGCTGTGGCGGACAACATCGGGGGGTGATATGGGTGGCTATTTGGGACAGACTGGGCGGATGGAGCGGCCGAAGAAGCGCTTGCCCGACTCGAGGTGGGGCTCCTCGGAGGCGGTGAAGTGGAGGCGTAGGGCGTCGAGGTCGGAGGAATTGGTGACGGTGTCGCCATCGACATCGTCCTGCTCGCCTGGGTCGTTCGACCAGTAGCACCCGCCGGTGGCGTTGGAGTAAAGCTTACCCTCGTACATGTTGCCGGCCGCGGGGAGGAAGATCGAGCGCTCGTTGATTTTGGACGTGAACTTCATGCCACGCACGCCGTTGACCTCGGTCCACTGCCATACGCAGTTGTCGATGAGTTCCTGGAACTCGGCGGAGGTGGGGAGTCGCCAGTCGCCACTCCATTCGAGGGAAACGAGGTCGCGGAAGGTGCCGGTGAAATTGGTATCGTACCAATCGGCCGAGTAGTCACAATTGCTGAGCGAGGTGGTGCCCCATGGGACGAAAGAGCCGTAACCCGACTCTCCGGAGGCCCCGAAGTTGACGCTGCTCCACTTGACGCTCAGGCCCAGGTCGACGGCATACTGGTCGGGGTCCTCGTCGTTGAGGGAGCCGGCGGTGAAGTAGAGGACGTCGCCATAGAGGGTTTGGGATCCGCACTTGATGACGGCGCGGTAGGCGTACTGCTGCTGGGGCGTGGCCTGGATGGAGTAGCTGAAGGTGGTGGAGGGATAAGCCTTCGCGTCGACTTTCACATAGGTGCCGTTGCCGAGGGCGAGATTGGAGGAGCCTCCTTCCTGGTAGAGGAATCCCAGCTCGACTGACGCGCCGGATTGGTCGCAGGAGGCCAGGCCGTAGATCTCGACACTCGAGCCGTTGATGTCGGCGTTGAGAGTCTCGACGGTGAGATTGGGTGGCGTGGTAGTGGAGGATCCTTCGTCGGGGTCGTCATCGGGACTGGAGGTGGCGGGGGCGTCGGCGGCGATAGTGACCGACTTGTGGGAATTGTAGATCACCTCTCCCGAGCTGCGGTACCACAGGGCCACATCGTAGGCCATGCCGGGCTGGGCGTAGAGCTTGAAGACGCCCTCGCCCGCGGGGTCGGTGATGTCGTAGTCGCTCTCATAGTCGCCGAGGGATTTGTTGTCGTTGGTGTCGAGGGGTGTTGCCACCACGAAGATGTTGTGGGGAAGGACGGTCTGGTCGTCGCCGTAGGCATAATGGTAGGGGATGAGAATCCAGCGGTTCTGAACGGAGACGTCCCAATCGAGAGTCGCGGGGATAAAATTCTCGTAGCCTTGGGTGGCGGGGGAGGAGGTGGAGAAGTTGACCTTGTTGTCGCGGGCGTAATATGTCTCGCCGGAGCTAAGGAAACGAATCGTAGGCACCCAATAGTAGGACGATGCCGACTCAAGACCTTTCATGGAGAAGAAGTAAGAACCCACGTAGTAGGAACCGTTATCCTCCACATGGATGCCGTCGTCTTCCACTGAGCAGACCAGGTTGCCTTGGGAGTCGTAGCAGGCCACGCCCACGATGCTTGCGGCGTCGTCGGGATCGGAGAAAGTGAGGGTGAATCCGGCGTCGGCCGAGGAGAGGGCGATGTTGTCGGTGCGCATGGCGGTGAATTTGAAACGCGTGGCGGCCTTGCCAGTGGTAAGAGTCACGGGCCCGTTGGCGGGTGTGCACACTGTGCCGTTGTGTCGTCCTGAAATAGCTTGACTGGAAATTAAAGCTATTTAAGGATTAATGA
>JAJBVP010000149.1 GCA_020859755.1 Bacteroidales bacterium
GAATATCAACATTTATTAACGTCCTCCGAGTCAAGAAATTTTAGGACACCTCAATTATATGTGAGGATCACATCGTTTTCCTTACGTTAGAGTATTTAGCGTTTTATGTTGATAATTGAGATCTGTTTCTAATTCACGCCACAAAGATACAACTAATTTTTGAAATAACAAAATCTTAAATAATTGTTTACGAACATTAACCCGATTATAGTAAATTTTAACATTTAAGGAGATCGTAGAGGGAGTCGCAGCGGGCTTTGAGGGCTGGCTGGAGGATAGCGGCCTCGGCGGGGTCGATCATGCGGAGGTCGGCATAGCGGTCCTCGCCGTTGATGAAATCGATCAGGCCCGGGTTGTTGCCGGGAGCGGGGCTGTCGAGCGTCAAGGGGTTCTTTCCTTCCTTGGCCAAGAGGGGGTTGTAACGGTAAAGTTGCCAGTAGCCCGACTCTACAGCTGCCTTTTCCTCGAGGATGCTGTGGCCAAGGCCCAGGTGAATTCCGTGCTCGATACAGGGGCAGTAGCAGATGACGATAGATGGACCGGGATAGGCCTCGGCCTCGGTCAGGGCCTTGATGGCCTGCTCGTAGGAGCCACCGAGGGCAATTTGGGCCACGTAGACGGTGCCGTAGGCCATCATCATTCGACCGAGGTCCTTCTTGTAGGTGCGCTTGCCGTCGGCGGCGTAGTTCATCACGGCGCTCAGGGGGGTGGCCTTGGACATCTGGCCGCCGGTGTTGGAGTAGCATTCGGTGTCCATGACCAGGAGATTGATGTCGACGTTCTGGGCGAGGACGTGGTCGACGCCGGCGAAACCGATGTCGTAAGCCCAACCGTCACCGCCGATAGCCCATACGCTCTTTCGGCCGAGCATGTCGGCATGATTTAGTATTGACTGGGCGGAGGGGGAGGTGGATTTGGCGTCCTTGATTGCCTGGACGAGTGCTTGACCGGCAGTGTAGCTGGCTTTGGGGTCGTCCTTGGCGTTGAGCCAGGCCGATGCGGCGGCTCCGACGATGGGGTCGGTGCTAAGGCTGGTCGCAGCCTTGACCAGGGCCTTTCGGCGGTAGTCCATTGCGACGGCCATGCCGTAGCCGTATTCAGCGTTGTCCTCAAAGAGGGAGTTGCCCCAAGCGGGACCTTGGCCGTGCTGGTTGACGCTGTAGGCCATCGAGGGGAAATCAGCACCCCAAATCGAGGAGCAACCGGTGGCGTTGGCGATGACCATACGCTCGCCGAAAAGCTGGGTGACTAATTTGACATAGGGGGTCTCGCCGCAACCAGCGCAAGCGCCCGAGAACTCCAGGCACGGTACGTGGAACTGCGAGCCGTTGATGGTGTCGCGCGGGATGAGGTTGTCCTTGATGGTGACGTGTTGCTGGCAGTAGTCGAGGAGCTGGGCTTGCTGGTCGTGGATTGTGTCGATGGGGACCATCGTAAGAGCGTGGCCAGGGCAGATTAGCGAGCAAGAGGAGCAACCGGTGCAATCGTCGGGGTAAACCTGGATACGATATTGGTAGGGATGCAACGCTGGGGCACCCTCGGCGCCCTTGGTGATGAGATCCTTGGGTGCGGCAGCTTTCTCTTGAGCCGAGAGGAGGTAGGGGCGAATGGAAGCGTGGGGGCAGACGATGGAGCATTCGGTGCACTCGACGCATTTGTCGACGTCCCATTGGGGGATGTGGAGGGCGATGCGGCGCTTCTCGTAGGCAGTGGTACCCATGGGCTCGCGACCGTCGGGGGAGAAAGCTGAGACGGGGAGGGAGTTGCCCTCGCGGGCGAGGCACGGGCGGGAGATCTCGTCAAAGAAGCGTAGGGTAGCGCCGGGGGCGGAGGGATTTATCGCTGTATCGCTGTAACGCTGTAACGGGGTATCGCCTTGAGAGGACTGATCGCTACCCCAATTGGAGGGATAGTGGATTTCTTGAATGGCGGGGACGGCCTCGGCGATGGCGGCGAGGTTGTCGGCCACGACTTTGCCCCCCTCATGCTTGTAGACCTCGGAGATGCGTTGCTGGAGGTCGGCATAGGCTTTGTCGAACGGCACGATGGGCATCAAGTGGAGGAACACCGTCTCCATGATGGTGTTGATTCTCACGCCGAGGTTGTGACGGGCGGCGATGGCCGCGGCGTCGACGTTGTAGAATTTCACCTTCTTTTGGGCGATGTCGCGCTTGAGCGAGTCGGGGAAGATGCGGTCCATATCCTCGAGGGTCCATGAGGATGCGAGGACGAAGATGCCGCCGGGCTTGAGGTTGCCAGTGAGTTCAAAGCGGTTGACGTAGGTGTCCTTGTTGCAGGCTACATAGTCGGCGCGCTCGATGCAGTATTCGCTGTGGATGGGCTTGGTGTCGATGCGTAGCTGAGAGACGGTGTAACCTCCTGATTTCTTGGCGGAATACTGGAAATAGGCTTGCGCGTAGTATTGGTCGGTGTCGCCGATGATAGCTGCGGCTTGCTTTGTGGCGCCCACAGTGCCGTCGGCACCGATGCCGTAGAATTGGGCGGCGATCATCCCTTCGGGGGCGATATAGATAGGCTCTCCGAGGGGGAGGGAGAGGTGGGTAACGTCGTCGTCGATGCCCACAGTGAATCGAGGCAGAGGATTTTCAGAAAGAAGATTATCGAAAACAGCCTTTACCATGGTGGGGTCGAATTCCTTGCTGCTCAGGCCGTAACGACCCCCGGTGACCAATACGTCGCGGCCTGCCTGCTGCATTGCGGCGGCCACGTCGGTGAACAGTGGTTCGCCCAGCGCTCCGGGTTCCTTAGTGCGGTCGAGCACGGCTATATGCTTGACGCTCTGAGGGATAGCTTCGAGCAAAGCCTGTACTGAGAATGGGCGGTAGAGGCGCACCTTGACGGCTCCAACTTTGTAGCCTTGCTGGTTGAGCCAGGCGACGGTTTCCTCGGCCACCTCACAGCTTGATCCCATGGAGATCACAACAGCCTGGGCCTGGGGGTCGCCCACATAATCAAACAGGTGGTAGTGTCGGCCGGTCAACTCCCCTACCCTATCCATCTGACGCTGGACGATGGCCGGGAAAGCGTCGTAGAAGGGGTTAGCGGCCTCGCGGTTTTGGAAATACACGTCGGGGTTTTGAGCTGTGCCTCGTATATCGGGGTGCTCGGGGTTCATAGAACGGTTGCGAAAAGCCAATACCTTCTCGCGGTCGATGAGCGAGAAGATATCGGCATAAGGTAGCATTGAGATAGTCGACATCTCATTGGATGTGCGGAAGCCGTCGAATCCGTGCAGCACAGGCACGCGACCATCCACGGCTGCCAGATGGGCCACGATACCGAGGTCGTGGGTTTCCTGGACAGAAGCCGACATGAGGATGGCGAAGCCGGTGGTGCGGGTGGCCATCACGTCGCTGTGGTCGCCAAATATGCTCAAAGCGTGGGTGGCTACCGATCGGCATCCGATATGGAACACGCCGGGGAGCAATTCGCCCGCGATTTTGAACATATTGGGGATCATTAGCATCAACCCCTGGGAAGAGGTGAACGTTGTGGCGAGGGTGCCTCCCGATAGCGCGCCGTGGGTAGCACCGGCCGCACCCAGCTCGCTTTCCATCTCACGCACTTCGAGGGGCATGCCCTCGAAGTTGGTGATCCCCTTCATAGCCCATTTCTGAGCGATCTCGCCCATTTCGGCGATAGGGGTGATGGGGTAAACGGTGGCCATCTCGCTCAATGCGTAGGCCGCGTAGGTGGCGGCCGTGCCGCCGTCGACTATTTTCTTCATGCTATTTGTGAGTTTTAAGTAGCGAGAAGTTTTTAGTAGTAGGAAGAATTGATAGTGAACTCTACTGGAGTTTTCGACCGACTTTCTGCTGGCCTCTTCTAACTACTAAAAACTTCTCGCTACAATATTTTATATTGCTCCTTTGCAGCAAAGGTCGGTGATCCAGAGCCAGAGGGGACACATGCCCATGAACAGGATGACTGACAGGGTCAACGACGAGGTACCGGTGGCTACGTAAGTGTCGTACTCGTCGGCGATGATAATGCCTGAGAATGCCGGGGGAAGAGCTGCGGCTACAACCAACATCTTGAGGTTCATGGGGTCCATCTTGAAGATAAGGCCGGCGATAAGGATCATCGCGGGCATCATCACGAGCTTGAGGATAGAACCGAGCACAGCCTGCCAGTTGATCTGCAGCTTGACGGCCGAAAGTGTAATACCAGCCGAGAACACTGCCATGGAGGCGTTGGCACCCTTGATCAGGTCGAACGAAGGGCTAAGCCAAGCGGGCCAAGGTATACCGATCACCACCCAAATCACAGCCAAGATAGGAGCCCAAGCGACAGGCTGCTCCAAAGCGTGGATTACAGGCTTCCAGGCGCTCTCCTTTTTGCCGGCGGCCTTGGCGTCGCCAGCGTTCAAAAGGGCGAGGCCCACAGGGATACCCACGGCGTTCACCACGATGCCCACGATAGCGACCACGAGGGCCACATAGGCGTTGGTGCCGAAGATAGGCTCCAGCACGGCAAAACCAAGGAAGCCGATGGTAGGCGAACCGCTAATCAGGGCCGACACGGCGGCGTCGGCCTGCGTGTTCTGCTTGAAGCAGTAGCGGAACACAAAGTACACGATCATAAAGCACATCATGAGCACGATCAGGGAGATCAGCGACAACTTGATGTCCTTTACGAGCATCTCTCGGGAAGCGTCAACAATCGACACGAACAGGGCGGCAGGCAACGCGTAGTCGAGCACTACCTTGTTGAATTTCTTGGAGTCTTGCCCATTGAAAATGCCTTTCTTGCCTGAAATGTAACCGGCAAGCATCACTACGATGATCGGGACGATCGCGTAGAGAATAATATGAGACATATCCATAATTGAAACGTATTAATGGGTTAAATAATTGCTGATTAAGAATTTAAGATTTAAAGATTTAAACCATTAAAGCATTAAATCATTAAGGATTTAAATCTTTAAATCCTTAAATCGTTAAGGCGGGGTTAAACGATCACGTCCTGGAGGGAGGCAGGGTTGAGATAGCCAATGTGGCCGCTCTCCTTGCCGGAATCGGCCGCGAGTTGCACGTCGATCAGGGCGGGAGCCTTGGAGGCTATTGCCTCGGTCAAGGCAGCCGACAGCTCAGCAGGGGTCGTCACATAGTAACTCTTGGCGCCGAATGCCTCGCCCATCTTGTCGTAGCGGGCGTTGATGTCGAGAGTGGTAGGCGCGGGCTTGCCGTAGGAAGGTTCTCCCGGGGTGGCCATGTTCTGTCCAATACCGTTGTAGATACCACCGTTGTTGAAGATGACGACTGTGACGGGGAGCTTGAAGCGACAGATGGTAGAGAAATCCATTCCTGAGAATCCGAATGCCGAGTCGCCCTCGATGGCGACCACGCTCTTGCCGGTGGCGACAGCTGCGCCTACCGATGAACCCATGCCCATGCCCATGATGGCCCAAGTGGCGCAATCGATACGGTGACGCGGGAGCGACATGTCGATGGCGTCGCGGGTGTCGTCGAGGGTATTGGCGCCCTCGTTGACAAGGATTACATCGGGGTTGCCCTCGATGATGGGCTTGATGGCTCCCAGGGCCGTCCAGTGGTCCATGGGCATCTTGTCGGCGTTGGCGGTGAGTCGGGTGGCGAATTTGGCGTTCTTCTCCTTGGTAACGCCCTGGAGGTAAGGAACCCACGTAGGGTCCATCTGTAGCTTGTAATCGGGGAGATTGGCCAGGATAGCGTCAAGCGAGCTGGAGATGTCGCCCACGACAGGAGCCGCGATATGGCGGTTGCAATCGATCTCTTGGGGGTCGATATCGAGCTGGATGAACTGTCCATTGGGGTTCCACTTTCCGTGGCCACGCGACAACAGCCAGTTCAAGCGTGCGCCGATTAGCATCACTACATCGGATTGTTCCATTATCTCGGAGCGGCAGGAAAGAGCGCTCAAGGGGTGGTTGTCGGGTAGCAGGCCCTTGGCCATCGACATGGGATAGTAAGGGATGCCCGTGGTCTCGACCAATTTCTTGATCTTGTCGTCGACTTGGGCGAACGCGGCGCCTTTGCCAAGGAGTATGGCGGGTTTCTTGGCCGAGGCGAGAAGCTGAAGAGCTCGGTCGACTGAAGTGGGCGACGGAATCATCGCGGGCTGCGGGTCGACGGGAGTCTCAAGCAGGGCCTCAGCGTCGGCGCGGTTCATGATAGCGCCCATACAGGGGGTGGTGACATCCAAGTAAACGCCACCGGGACGTCCGGAGACTGCGGCGCGATAGGCGCGGACTACGGCCGTGGGGATATCCTCGGGCTTGTTGACGCGGTAAGCGGCTTTAACCAAGCCCTTGGCGACGTTGAGTTGGTCGAGGCCCTCGTAGGTGCCTTGCTCAAGGTCGATGGGCTCGCGCACCGAGGAGCCAGAGATCTGGATCATCGGGTAGCAGTTGACCGTGGCGTTGATCGTGGCGGTCAAGCCGTTGAGGAAGCCCAAGGACGACACTGTAAGGAGTACGCCGGGCTTGCCGGTGAGGTAGCCGTGGGTAGCGGCCGCCATACCCGCTTGCTGCTCGAAACGGAAGCTCACAAAGTTGATACCCTGCTCCTGGGCAAGGTAAGCGAACTCGGTGACAGGAATGCCGACCAAACCGTACATAGTGTCGACACCCACTTTCTGCAACGCGCGGGCCAGTATATACATGCCGGTAACCTGCTCAGGGTAATGAGGGGCCTGAGGGACGGTAGGGGCAGGAGTGGTAGTAGCCATAGTGGTTAGTGGTTTGTGGTTAGTGGTTAGTAGCTAAGAAATCGAAAATCTCGAGAATCCCGAAATTTCCGGTAATTTCGATTATTCAGGGATTCTCGAGATTTCTATTTTTTATTTTATTTAGCGGGCTCAGCGGGCTTGGGGAGCGGCTCGGTGGTACCATTCTTGGCGAACTCGGCCTGCTGTTCGGGGGTGTAGCCGAGAGAGGTAAGAATCTCGGCGGTGTTGCCACCCAGCGAGGGGCAAGGGCCGTAAGTAGGCTGGAAGTTGCTCATAGTGAAGGGGCAACCTACAGTGACAAACTCGCCGATCTCGCCACCCTGGTTGATCTTAACCAGCGTGTTGCCGTCGTAGTTGCCGGGGTCGTCCATGATCTCCTTGATCGACATCACGGGGCCAACGGGGACGCCAGCGGCGCCGAGGATGTTGGTAACCTCGTATTTGTCCTTGTCGATGCAGAAGTCCTGGATACGCTCCCACACGGCTTGTTTGTGTCGATCGCGAGCGTCGGCCGTGTTGAAGTCGGGGTTGGTCAACCAGTCCTCGAAGCCGAGTGCCTGACAAGCCTTCTCGAACGATTTTGCTTCGCGCTGGAGGATAACGTAAACGTAAGCGTTGGGGTCGGTTTCCCAGCCTTTGCACTTGTAGGTCCAGCCAAGCACGCCGCCGCCCTCGATGTTGCCGCAACGGGGCACGGTGTCGCCAAACTTTCCGTCGGGGTACTGCGGGAACTGGGTCAAGTAGCCCAGTTTCTCGAGTGTCAACTGGTCACGGGTCTTGATACGGCAGAGGTTCAAGCAGGCGTTGTGCATCGACTGGTAGACGTAGCAACCTTCGCCGGTGTGGGTACGCTGCTGCAGTGCAGCCAGCAGACCGATGCAGAGGTGCATACCGGTATTGGAGTCGCCAAGGGCAGCGCCACTCTGGGTAGGCAGGTTGTACATGCCCTCGTACCAGCCGGTGGTGGTGGCTGCGCCACCAGTTACCTGGGCGACAGGCTCGTAAGCCTTCAGGTCCTTAAACTTGGATGTGGGAGGGAAACCCTTGATGGTGCCGTAGATACACTTGGGGTTCATGGCGTGAACGGCTTCCCAAGAGAAGCCAAGCTCGTCGGCGGCGCCCGGGTGTAGGTTCTCGACGAAGATGTCGGCTCCCTTGATCAGCTCGGTAAGTATCTGCTTGCCGTCGGGGGTCTTGCAGTCGAGCGAGATCGACTTCTTGTCGCTGTTGAGCTGGAGGAAGTAGTAGCTGGGGAGGTTGGGGTTGAACTGCAACTCTTTACGAGTGGCGTCGCCCTTTCCGGGGCGCTCGATCTTGATTACGTCGGCGCCGAGCCAAGCGAGCATCTGAGTACACGAAGGACCCGACTGAACTTCGGTCAGGTCGATAACCTTGATTCCTTGTAATGGGGCAGTGTTCATAATCGTATATTTATGGGTTTTAAGTTTCGTCAATGTTACAACACCGTTACGGCGGCAAATGTTTCGGCAAATGGTATCAGAATTTTGTCTGTTTCACATCTTTTTCGTAGCTTTGCGTTGTGAAAAATAACCAAAAGATACATACAGCGATGGAAAATTCGACTAAGCTTTACTCGTTGCCGGTGAACCGGTGGGACACCTACGCGGTGGCCGCGGCGTTCACCCTGGGAGCGATTCTCCTTCCCCAGTTGTGCCACACCATTCCCGGTGGCGGCTTGCGCTGGTTGCCTATCTACTTCTTCACCCTGGTGGTGGCCTACAAGTATGGCGTGGTACCCGCGCTGGTAACAGCCTTGGCAGCACCGTTGTTGAACTCGGCGTTGTTTGACATGCCCTCGGAGGCGATGTTGCCTGTGATTATTCTGAAGGGCTCGGTGCTGGCAGTGCTCGCCGCGATGATCGCCAAGGCTGTGGGCCGGGTGACCCTTTGGGCCATTTTGCTGGCCGTTGTGGGCTACCAATTGATCGGTGGCTTGGGTGAATGGGCCGTTACCGGCTCATGGCATATGGCCTTGACCGATTGGGTTATAGGCTGGCCCGGAATGCTGCTCCAATGGATTGCCGGTTGGGCACTTCTACGCTATGTTTTTCGCTCGATATAATCAAAAGGCTTGCACAGTAAAAAAATAATCCGTAAATTTGCACGCTGAATTTCAAGCGAAATAGAATAAAATAACAAGAAAACAGTATAACGGCAATGAAACGTACATTCCAACCTTCTAACCGCAAGAGAGTTAACAAGCACGGTTTCCGTGAGAGGATGAAAACCAAGGATGGCCGCAAGGTCTTGGCCCGTCGCCGCGCCAAAGGCCGCGTACGCCTGACGGTATCGAGCGAGATCGCCTCCAAGTAAGACATTCTCCGGCGTAGCGCGCCCACCCTGGGCGCCACGCTCTCCTCATTGCCGGTAAAACAGAGCAAGCCGCCCCTCGAGAAGGGACGGCTTTACTTGCATATAGCTTTGGATTACAGCTATTTTACTTGTAGGATGGCTCCAGAGGAGTGGGCGGTGAGCAGCGGGGTGAGCTGGGATTGGATTGTGGCGACACCGGCCGAGAAGCGGCCAGCCTGCGATACGTTCATCTCATAGCTGAGGTGGTACACGCCGCGTGGGAGGCGCTGGATGAAAAGGTTGGTGACAGCGTCGCGGTTCTCGCGATAGAAGCAAGCGCCTTGGCTGTACAGCGGTTGCGGCAACTGCTCGACCGGCTCAAGGCACGCCCCGCGCTGGTCGACGATGGTCACGTAGTCCATGTCGCGCTGATTCTTGATCAATAGGTCGACGCGCACGCGGTCGCCCACGGCAAGCGAGTCAACAGCCTCCCATTTCACGCCCTCGGGGGTGGTGACCATGCGGTAAAGCGTTTTCTCGATTGAGAGGTCGTCGATGGACGCGGCCTTTATCTGGCTCATCTCCAAGCGGCCTTGGCGGATGACGCCGCCGTAGCTGGGAACGCCGGGAGTGCGCCCCACGACTAATTGTCCCCCTTCAACGGGTAACGACATCTCGAATTGACCAAGAGCCTTGTCGCAAGCGGGTGTCTCCATTTCTTGGCCATTGAATTTCACTATGGCACCTTGAGCGGGGACAGTCCAGGTAGTACCGGTGGTGAGCATGCTGTAGATTACCTCGTTGGTGATTACCGATGGTTGCCACATCTGGGCTTGACGCTCGATGATGATCCATTGGCGTATGCGGTCGATGTCGGCGCAGGAGGGCTCGACGTCGGCGAACGCGCGAAGCAACAGTGCCGAAGCCGCGAGCGCTGAATAGCGGCTGTCCCAAGTGAGGTTGGTGAGCGATGGCCACCATTCGCCACGTGTTTCGGATGTTTTTGCGAATTCGCGCAACGACTCCAGAATTTGTTGGGCAGTGGCATGGTAGGCGTTGGCCTCCAGAATTGAGGCCGCAATCGCCTTGTCAACGGTAGGATAGTCGTGCCAATCGGCGATAATCAGTTGGACAGTAGCGCGTTGGGCATTAGCGGCTGCAGTCGACTGCTTGATGTCGTCCCACATGGTTCGCATAGCCACGTAAACGATTTGTGGCACATTGGGGTATTTGCGATACTGCTCCACAGCATATCGGTCGATATAGGCCAAGGCGTTGGCGATCATATCGTTAAGACGCTTGTCGGAGGGGAGATAGCCCATTTTTTTGAGTTGGCCGAACATGCAGAGCACGTTCATGGTCGTCCAGGGGGAAACCACCTTGTAATCGGCGGTCCAACTCCAGCCTCCTCCGTGACATTGAGTTTTGGCCAGGAGGTCGATAGCGGCAGTGATCGTGCGTTGGATTTCACGCTTATTCATCAGCAGGGCCAGGCGTTGCATTCGCTCGGTGTCGCTTGCGGCGGCTCTTACCCATGGGGTAGACTGCAAGAGGGCGATTTTCAACGATTGGTCATGCTCAAGCATGGACGTGAGGGTGGAGTCGGATTGATCGGAGGTGGTCCAGCGATGGATGGTAGCCTTGATTTCCGGGTATTGACGCAGCAAACCGTTGGCCGTTGCGGCGGAGAAGAGCGAGGCAGCGGCTCCATTGGAAGTGGTAGACACATCCTCGAGCAGTCCCGGGAGAGCTGTGACGATGGTCCATGCGGGGTTCTCGGTGAACTGCAAGGTGATGCGCCCGCCATCGGCTGGAGCGGAGGGGACGTCGAGTGTTTCAGTGGCTTGCGTAGGCGCCATGTAGAAAGGCTGACTTTCCACAACGGGTTGCACTGATTCCAGCACGGGAATCACGCCCTGTTCGCCGTCGGCCCAGTTGCCCATTGTCGACTTCACCCGATATCCTACCAATGCGATATCGAATGGTGTGTCGAACGACATTTTTACCACAGCGGAGCCTTGTGCCGGGATGCCATCTGTAAAATCGCTGGATACCAGCACCTTATTGGTAATGGGATCGTAGATTTCAAAAGTGGTACCTACATCTCCTGGGGCGTCGGTGGCGTTAAATACTTGGGCCTGGAGGACGATTTGGTCGCCCTGACGCAAGAATCGGGGCATATTTGGAGTGACCATCACGGGTTTTGACGCAATTTGCTCAGCCTCAGCGGTCGCGGTTAGCATCTGGGCATTGTAGGCCAGAGCAGCGATCACCCAAGTGGCGTTGGCGTTGGGCACGCGGTAAGTTACCTCAAGGCTACCATCCTCCCCAGTAACCAATGCCGGGGCATACCAGGCCAATGGGGTCTCGGCATCGCGGAAAGCGAAATCTTCCTGGGTTGTGGCTGGGATATCCTCCTCGCCCTGGTCGATGCCAGTAGGGGGTTCGTCAAAAGCGGCTTCCTCAGTAACGACGGCGTTATCATAGGAAGCGGCGCTCTTGGCCATCACGGGCTTGGCCACAGCGTTGCTTCGGAACAAGATAGGTGATGAGTCATATACCCTACCATAAGAAATGAAATCACGGTCGTACATCTGTAGCTCGGGGAGCATGGCCCATTGGAAGCGGGCTATACCGAGCGTACTTCCCAGGGAGTTGCTTTTAGTGCCACCAGTGTTGCTGTCGATATGCATCCAGGGACTGAGCAAGGGCGAGACGGTAAAGGCGAGCGACTGCTTGCTCAGTTGGGCGAGCGCTTTATTATATATGTCAAGGATGACGGCCGAGGGGGTGATAGTGCCCTGGGTGTCTGTCACTTTGATGGTCAACGTTTCATTGTCGCCGGGGAGGACGCGATCGCGGATGGTTTCATATTTGAGTTGCAACCGGTTGTTGCTCTGCTCGGTGGCGATATTGACAGTCACCTCTTGGCGATTGTTTTCACTGACAGTAAGCAAGCGCAACTGCCAGCGGCCCTCGTTTTTAGGAAGCGCGACCTCGAGGAGGTGCAAGCCAGGCTCCTCATTGAGCCACTTGCGCTCCATGATCTCACGATCGGAGCTAAGAACCAAGCACACAGGGGATTGTGCTGTAGTGCCGTAAAGTAGTTTTACTTTGCCATCAGCATCGGCGGTAATATTATCTTCTGATACCCAGAGCAGGGAGGTGGATGGTGACACTAGGTCGGTAGGACGATACACTGTCACTTTCTGGTAGAGCGAATCGCATTCTAATGACGTATCGCTCAACGCCACTTTCACCCAGTATTCCCCGGAGGGCAGCGACTCAAGTGACACGGGGATTCCGAGTTGGAATTCCTGGGAAAGTGGGCTATTAATGGCGTGAAAAACAGCGGTTAATGGGAGTTGAACCGGATTTCCAAGGCCATCCTCAACGGTGAATTGAGGCGACCAAGGAGTAGAGGCATCCAAGTAGGCCGGGATGTTTCCCCCTACATTATATCCTTGGAAACGGCAGAAGCGCGTGGTGGCCTGACGAGTTTCCCCCGAGGGTGACGTGGCGATAAACGTCACCTCGAAATTGCCCTTGGGATATGGGGCTTGGTCGAGAAGCTGGGATGGGAGGGTAACTTCCACATTTCCAGCGTCATCGGCAACAATGGTGGTAGAGTAGATAGATGTTGATCGGCTTGAGAACCACCACGACCAACGGCGTGCGTTGTATAGAGAGAGTTTGACCTCGGCGTTGGCCAGGGGCATTCCAGCATAGGTGGTAACGCGAGCTTTTACGATTACGCCATCGTCGTTGAGCAATGGCTTGTCGGGGACAACCTCGAATGTGGGAAGTTGGTAATCGCTCACCATCACGCCATTGCTGCCCAAGTGTTTATCACCGTTATATACTTCAACGACGAAGTAACCGGTGAGGCCACTTTCGGGAAGATTGAAATCGACAGTTGCCCGGCCGAAGTTATCGGTGACAGCCGAGATGGTGTCCACCTCTTGGTAATTGGGGTCACGTAGGGTGATTTTCAAGGTTTTGCCCACGAGAGGGGAGTTGCCGTCCTGAGCACGTTGATAGGCAATCGCGGTGGCTCGCAAGGTGTCGCCAAGGCGGTAGAGGGGGAGGTCGGTGACCACTTCGGCGTTAAAACGCGTGGAGGGGAGGGAACCGTTGGACTTGTATACCGCCGGGGAAGCGTTGTCGTCATCCAATCGGGCAACCACACTTCTTATATCTTTCTTTTCTGAAAGCTGGAGCCAACCGGAAGCATCGGTGGCGCCGAACAGGTCCTTGGTGACCTCCTTGTAGGTATCATAGCCGAAAATCTGAGCCGCCTCGACGGGACAGCCAGTGAAGGTGTTGACCACAAGCGCCGAGCATCCTGTTGCGGTGCCTAAAGTACTGAGCGACAGGCCGGAGCAAGCGAAGGCATAGACTTCGGCGGGTGTATCCACACCTTTAACCTTAGGCACTAGCGCATAGTGGCCGAATTCCTCCACCCTCATTACTAAGGTGGTGTCAACCCGGAAAGGCACCTTTTCATCGCTGAGGGTCAAATCCTTAACCTCAACGAGGGACGATTTTGAGGCATTGGCCACACGCCACTTGCCTTGACGGTTGGGTTGTACCTTATAAAGCGACAACTTAACCGCCTTGGTGTTGCAGCCCTTAATTGTAACCTTGAAATCCTTGCCTGGGGCGACCACCTCAGGGGTGGACACTTTTATTTCCGGCTGGCAAATAGAACGTTTTAGCGACTTGAAAACATCGCTGTTCAAGTCATCGGGGTAACGCCTTATAAATGCGCTGAGAAGCGGCAATAGATCAGTTGGGGGAGTGCTATAGTTGTATTGCTCCGAAATCTTAGCGAGGAACAAACCAGCCGCTTGATCAGGCCAATAGCGATTATAAAATTCTATGTAAATCTCTTTCTCGGAAGGGTTAAAATCGCTCTTGAACACCCATTCCAAGCGATTGCAATCCACTTGGGCGAGCGCTTGGGTGTTGTCGAGATGGATGCGGGTGAGAGATTGGTATAATGAAGCGATATAACGCTGTGGTACAGGGAGATATTGGGTGGAAAGGGCTAAGAAATCGTTGGCCGGTTTTAGCCAGACGCTTCCCATGGGATAAGAGTCGGGAGCCTGTCCACGCAGGATCTGGATTACTTGATTGGCGGTGAAGTCGAAAAGCGTGGGGTAATATTGGGCGGTGAGAGCATCGGCCACCACCACTTTTGGCCAGTCGGTAATTTTCTTGGCAGCAAGGGCTTGTACAGGCGTTACAGCATCCAGGCAAAGGGATCGGATAACAGCCTGGAATTGCTCGCCGCTCCACTCTCGGATGTCGTCGGGACGTGGTAGGAGTGGGAGCTGGCGTTCATTGTAGGTCCACCTATCGTCGTCATACATTGCCTGGTACATTTTGGCCTCGACGAGGGAGAGGATGGCGCGGGTAACGGAGTCGGTTTCCTTGGCGCGTATTTGTTCGACGCGTGTGATTACGACAGGGAGGTCGTTGGAGTCGATTGCGCCTTGGGCGATGCCGATTTGCACCAGGGCTTCGACGGTGGCTTGACCGTCGCCTTTTTTGAGGGCGGTTTTGAGATTGGCCTCGGCTTGCTTTGTCACCTTTTCGGGGAAGGCGAAATCGGGCTGGGAAGCGGCTCGGCCGTGAGAGAAAATGCTCATGAATAGTAGTATAAAGGTTAAAAGACGTGGCATAGTGGATGGAATGAGGGGGTGAAGAGAACGACCACCGCGGCAAACCGCGGGACACCGTGGCTTAGATGGGGAAAACGGCGCCTGAGACGCCGTGACTCGGTCGAGGCGCCCACGCTCGTTGTTTGCAGATGGAGCGGGGCTGCAGTTGGCCCGTGGTTATTTTTTGGTGGCTTTTTCTTGGCGGAGGCGACGATGGTGCTTCATGAGGTCGCGGGTGAACTTGCGCTCGGCGCCTTTAAGCTGGAAGAGTTGTTTCTTGGAGAGCACCGTCTGGAATTTTTTCATGTAGGTTTTCTCCACCTCTCCTTCCTTGGCTTTTTGGTCGTAGAGGAGCTCGGAGGCACGCTCATAGTCGGCATCGGTAGCTTTCTCGCCCTTGTTGACGACGGCTTCCTCCTCGCGCTTGGCGTCGTTGGCTATGCGGGTGTTTTCGTCCTCCATCTCGTCATAGAGCGTGAAGAACTTTTTCTGTTGGTCCTTGGAGAGCTGGAGCTCCTTGGCGAGGAATTGGTGCTTGTATTCTCTAACCTCTTTAAACCATTGCTCGCGCTCGGCGTCGTCGGCCTGTTTCTGGGCGACCACGGGAAGCGCGATGGCAATCAGTGATAGGATAGTGATTATGCGGTGCATTGCTGGTATCCAGTTTTCAGTGTTCAGTTTTCAGTGTTCAGTTTTCAGTGTTCAGTTGAAGGCGCTTTATCGCATTGTCGCCTAAATTTGGGTTTCTGAGTAGTCGAATGCGCCGTCGGAAGATTCCGAGGGGTCGTTGAACTCGAATGTGGAATCGGAGAGCTCCTCAGGGGTAATACCCATGTCGTAGATGTCGTCGAGCATTTCGTTCTCGTCGATGTCGTAGAGGTAGTAGTCGTCGACAAAACTGTCGCTGCTCAGGGCACGGGCGATGATGGGGTTGTTGTCGACAGAAAGGTCGTCGTGGTTGTTGCCGATAAACGAGAACATATTGAGCATCAACCAAATGCCAGCAAACATTGCGGCAAGATAAACAAAGGGCCTGATCTTCATCCACGTGCTTAGCTTGGGGGTCGCGCGCTCGGCCTGGAGGGCCGGGTGCTCGCCCAACTTGCTCATCATCAGCTCGGGGAAGCTGTCGAAAAAGCCGTCGGGGACGGTCATGCCGTCTCGTCGCGCCGCTCGGGTTAATATGTCGTTTTCTTTGTCCATTTGTCGTTATATTTTACTCTATTGACTATGAATTTCACCAAAGGTTTAATCGTGCTCGTCGAAATATTGCTCAATTTTTTTCGCGGCGAGGTGGTAGGATGCCTTGAGGGCGCCGACGGAAGTGCCGAGGATTTGCGACATGTCCTCGTATTTCATCTCGTCGTAGTAGCGCATGTTGAACACCAGACGCTGTTTTTCGGGGAGGGACGCGATGGCCTTACGCAGCTTGATGGCGAGGGCGTCGCCGTCGATGTGCTCGTCGGCCTCGATAAGGTTGGCCAGGTGCTGGTCTTCGTCGTCGATCGAGAGGCTCAGGCGCTTGCGCTCCTTGGCGAGGTGGGTCATGGCCTCGTTGACGGCTATTTTGTAAAGCCAAGTGGATAGCTTGGCGTCGCCGCGGAAATTGTCGATCGACTGCCAGGCTTTCATGAACACGTTTTGGAGAAGGTCGGCGGCGTCGTCATGGTTCTCAACCATGCGACGGATCTGCCAGTAGAGCGGCTCCTGGTAAAGGCGTATCACCTTCTCGAAGGCCGCACGACATTGTGACGGATCGCGCAGGCGTTCCACCAGTTCGGGGTCCTCAACAGGTATCGTTTTAGCCATTCGTAAGAGTTACTTCTACCTAATAAACGTGATTTCGGGCGTAAAGTTACACAAAATCTTGTGGATTATCAAAATTGATAGGAGAAATCAACCAGTGTCTGGAGGTGGGTATTTCGGTCGCGACCGTCGGCAGGCATAGTCACTCGCGGGGTTACGCTGAGCCTTCCCGAAGTGAATCTAACGCCGAAACGCCATAACTTTTCGCTCACCCGATATTGAGGCACGGTAGTGTAGTCGGCCACGAGGCAAATCTCGGAATTGACGTAAAAATCGAGCCCCGCAAGCCAGCAAGTGTCGTAATGGATTGTGGAGTCGTAACGCGGATTTACCATTGCATTTACCCCGAGCCAGCGCATACCCTGAGGCAAGCGATACCGGGCTCCCGCAAAGGCTCCGCAGTTCCAAAAGAAGCCGTTCCAAGTGGTACCCCAAAAGGGAGCCAGGGTAAATGCCAGGCCTCTCACGTTATTGACGTATCCTGCCCCGATTCTGACATATTGATAGCCGATTGTTTCCGAGAAAACGCTATGCTCCACTTCGGCGCCCCAATGACCGCGGAACAGGTATCCGGCGTGGATATAACGGTTGTTTCGCAGGCCTACCTCCACTTGGGCAGTAATGGCCAAGGTTGAGGCGCTAATAAGCGCGCAGCATAATATAAAGCGTTTCATCCCATCTCAATCGATTATGTTTATCAATGCGGCCGTAAGCACCTGATAGCCAAGCCAAGTGAGGTGCAAGCCGTCGTATGTGTAGTTGGGGTTGAGATCTTCTCCCAAAAGCAAATCGTCGTACACATCAATATATGTGACTCCCTCAAGGTGGGACACCAAGGAACTTACCAAGGCGTTGAACTCCTTGATTTTGCTGTTGATTCCCGCGCCATTATAGGGGGAGGCTCGAGGAAACACACAGTAAAGGTACACTCTGCGGGCCTCTAACGCCATAATGGCCTCCAGATAGCGATCGGCATATCCCTGGGGGTCGTTAAGGAAGAGCCGTGAGTCGTTGGTACCGGATATGACCACGGCGTCACAGCCCCTCAAACTCCCCTTCAAACTCTCCAAGTATTCGACTCCTGATCCAGGATTGCCACGGTTGACCACTTGTCGCGTAGGAAAGGACTGGGCGACATCCCATCCAGCAGCCAGGGAATCGCCCACAAATACCAGTGGCGCGTCGTCGTGGTGGGACTCACACGCCATCATTGCACATGCCATAACAAAAAGGATTATATATTTGCCTGTCATTTTTCCAATTTCTGCAAATGTAGGCACTCTCCACTGTTTTTGCAAACTTTTTGAGGCAAAGCAACCAAAATCGCTGTCGATTTGTTGTAATCTTATAACACTAAAACGTGAAAGTTATGGCAACAAATGAAGAGATACAGGCCAGGGACGCCGCACAGGTGTCGGAATCGGCCGCCGAGGTAGCCGCACAGGCTGCGGAAACCGCCGTGAAGGATGAAGGCAAGAGCCTTAAGCAACAAGCCACCGAGAAGATTGACCAACTGAAGGAGGGCTACAACCAAGCAGCCGACCAGGCCGCCGATGCCCTGGTTGACGCCAAAGATCAGGCCAAAGAGGCATATAACAACGCCAAAGATCAGGCTCAGGAAAAGTATACCCAAGCCAAGGAGGCTTACGCGCATGCCAAGGAGAAGGGCCACTCGCTGTTCAACGAGCTGAAGGAGAAGGCTCGGGAGTATTCGGCCGAGGGACTTTCAGCCGCAGCCAAAGCGGCCGATTTTCTGGCCGACAAGGCTCGCCAAGGCGCCTCGCACCTCAACAAATAGCCATCAAATTAAATATTGACTACGAATTTCCTCCCTCTGTTAATGTTAAAATTAAGGGAAAATCGGTGATATCGAGCCGATTTTCCCTTAATTTTTTATTTATTGGTGGTGGTTTAAGGATTTTTGCGTAACTTTACGCCAATATTTTACCACGAATGCTTGTGCCTTACACATATCAAGATATAGAAAGATGAAGGGCTTAGGATATCGACAAGCTAAGATAGCCTGCTGGGCGGTCGTGGCACTGGTTGTCATGGCGTTGCTCGGGATTATGGCCTTCAGCATAATGGATCGTAGCGAAGAGGATAAATCGCCCGAGACGGTTCCAGTCAAGTCGCAGAGTATCACTCCACTAACAAGGACAGAGCGTAGCGTAGAGCTGGCTGAAACACCACCTTCGGCGGGTGTCGTGAACGACAGCGTCCCGGTAGTGCGCCAAAAGCTGTATTATAAGCCGGTGGCCAACGTTGTACGCCTGTTCAACGACTCCAACTACGTGCATCTGGCCGAGGCGGAGCGCGTGGGTATCAAGCCGATCGAATCGCTGCGCGACGCGTGGCGGCTGCGTCGTCCCGTTGTGTATATCGAAAGCAACAAGGACTTCGTTGTTGACACGTTGACCCACTCGGTGCCGTACCTTGTACCGGAGGCTGCACAACTGCTTCACGATATCGGGCGGACGTTCAACGACTCGCTGCAAGCGCGCGGCGGAGGCGATTACCGTATCAAGGTGACCTCGGTACTGCGCACGCCCGACACAATCAAGAAATTGCGCCGACGCAACCGCAACGCCGTCGACACGTCGGCCCACCAGTTCGGCACGACCTTCGACATCTCCTACCTGAAATTTATCGAGGACTCGCAGCGGGTGCCTCGCACCGACAGCGACCTTCGTGGCCTGTTGACCGAGATCCTCGCCGACTTGCACGCCCAAGGTCGCTGCTACGTGAAATTTGAGCGCAAACAAGCCTGTTTCCACATCACCGTACGCGGCCGTAAAGAGTGAAACATGACCAATCAGCCACGCCAATGAATAAGCCAGCCAAGTACACCCTCAAGACGCTGAAATACACGGGATTGACCCTGTTTTGGGTAGCCGTGGCCCTGCTGCTGATTACAGTGGGGAGCATCACCACCGCAGTAAAGCTGTTGACACCCGACCGCCTTACGCCGCTTGTCAACAAGGTGGCTTCCAGCTACTTGGACGCCGATGTAAGGACCTCGCGAGTGGAGCTGACGTTCTGGAGCACTTTCCCCAAGTTTATGGTGGAGGTGGACTCTCTGACGGTGGTGAGCCGTTCGCTAAAGCCGTTGAGCGACAGCGAGAAAGCCGCCTTGCCGCTGAATGCCGACTCCTTGGCGTCGTTGACCTACTTCTCGGGGGCTATCAACGTGGCGCAACTGCCACTTGGCCGCATCGCCCTCTATGATATCAATATCGACGAGCCGATGGTTAACCTCGTGGCTGTCAACGACACAGTGGCCAATTACAACATCATCACCCTCGAGGAGGATACAACGGCAATCGTAATCCCCGATTTCACACTCAAACGCATAGCAATAACCCGCGCCAAGCCGTTCAGCTACACCTCGTTGGCCGACTCCATGCAGGCATCCATAACCCTGAGAGAGGCTTATCTGGAAGGCTCGGAGGCGCCTGTCTATGAAATGGTAATGGCTGGCGATGTGAAGACTCCCCTACTCGACGATTACAACTTCGAGAGACTCGCCCTGGGGCTTGACGGCAAGCTCACGTGGCGCAAGGACAATCCCTATCGCATTGAGGCCGATGGGTTTACTTTGGCGGCCGACGAGATCAAGGCCACCGTGGGCACCGCGGTCAACTTCACCGACTCGTTGATGGTGGAGAAATTTGATATCAAGCTCGACCCGCTGAACGTGCAATCACTCTTGACCCACGCCCCGGCTGAATATGCCAAGGCGCTCAAGCCCCTGAAAACCGACATGCGGGTCAACATCCAAGGATCGCTCACGGCGCCTTACAATCTCAGCGACTCCACGGCAATCCCCTCGCTATCAGCGCAATTGGAAATTCCCGATTGCTATATCAAGTATAACAAGGCCGACATCCGTCGCTTCGGGCTGAAGGTCGACGCCGACATCAACGGCGACAATCTCAATGCCTCCAAGATTGATCTGAAGAGATTGGTTGTAGAAGGGCCAGCCACCGCTATCGACTTGACTGCCAAGGTATCATCGCTGATGAACGATCCGCTGATCGACGCCACGCTCAAGGCCGACTGCAAGCTGGAGCGCCTCCCAGCCGAATTGAAAGCGCTGATTCCGGGCACAGTGTACGGTCATATCGTGGCCGACTGCAAGCTTAAAGGGCGCCAAAGCTACCTGACTCGCAACAACTTCCATAAACTTTACGTTGACGGCACGCTCACGGCCACTGACCTCGACGTGGACATGCCCGACAACAATACCAAGGCGTGGATCAACGAGTTGGCAATCCATTTCGGTACCACCAACTCCTTCACGCGTACCACCGAATCGGGGGAGGATGTAAAGGTCGACTCCCTTTTGACGGCATCGATCAAGGTGGACACGGCAACTGTGTTCTACGACGGCATCGACGTGCAGCTTGCTCGCCTGGCCATGGGAGCCGGTTCGGTGAACAAGTCCGCATCGGTCGACACTACGCAGATCAACCCGATTGGCGGCACGTTCTCCATCGGCCGATTGAACATGCTGTCGCAAATCGACTCCACCCGCATTAGATTAAGGGAAGTCAACGCCCGCGGCACGCTCAAACGCTTCGGCACCCGTGGACGCAACCCTCAGCTCGACCTCAACCTGTCGGCCAAGCGTATCTCGATGGGCGACCCCACGCAACGCTACACCATCCGCGAGGGTGATTTCAACCTGTCGGCCCATCTGAATCCGCCCGTGCGCATGGGCAAAAAGACCCAGGCCGTATTCGACTCGCTGCGGGTGGTTTACCCCGAGTTGAAGCCTGACTCGGTATACCGCATGGCCCGCGCCATCCGAGCCGAGCAACGCGCCAAATCGGGCAAGAAGCAAGCCGAACTCACTGAAAGCGAGGAGGAAAACATCGACTTCGGGCTCGACAACTCTATCAAGGACCTTATACGCCGCTGGAACATCCACGGCACGCTCACAGCCAAGCGCGGACGCATCCACACCCCCTATCTGCCTCTACGCACTCGCCTGACCGACATCGACCTGGAATTCTCCATGGACTCGGTGATCGTCAATTCGGCCAAGGCCAAGGTAGGCCAGAGCGACTTCTCTCTGGAGGGCGGGATACGCAACATCTCGCGAGCCCTCACCTCCAAGCGCAAGCGCCCGATCGAGCTTGATTTCGCCCTCGAGAGCGACACAATCAACGTCAATGAGCTGGTACAGGCATTGTTCACGGCCGGAGCTGTGAGCGACAACCCCAACGCCGTGCAACACCTGGGCGACAGCGACGACGACTCGGCTCTCGACGCCGAAACATCCCTGAGCGACACCATAATGGGACCGTTGTTGATTCCTCACAACATCACGGGCCACTTCCGCGCTTCGGCCGCCAACGTGATCTATGCCGACTTGTTGCTGCACGACTTCGGTGGCGACATAGAGATCTACGACGGTGCTATCTCGTTGAACGACCTGACAGCCCGTACCGACATCGGCTCGCTTGACCTGACGGCCCTTTACTCGGCTCCCGACAAGGAGAACATGGAATTCGGATTCGGCATGGTGGTCAACGACTTCCATATCGAGCGCTTCCTCAAGTTGTTCCCGTCGCTCGACACCATCATGCCGCTGTTGAACGACATCTCGGGTGTAGTCAACGCCGAAGTGGCCGCCACGACCAACGTGGACACGATGATGAACCTGATAATGCCCTCGCTACGGGCCGCGGTGAAAATCGACGGCGACTCGCTGGTGCTACTTGACGCGGAAACTTTCCGAACCCTTTCAAAGTGGTTGTTGTTTAAAAACAAGAACCGCAACATGATCGACCACATGAGTGTGGAGATGGTCATCGAGAACTCGGTAATGCAGCTGTTCCCGTTCATGTTTGACATCGACCGCTATCGATTGGGCGTGATGGGATCCAACGACCTGGCTCTCAACCTCGACTATCACATCTCGGTGTTGAAATCACCGCTGCCGTTCAAGTTTGGCATCAACATCAAGGGCGATGCCGACAACATGAAGATCCGTCTCGGAGGAGCGAAGTTTAAGGAGAACATGGTGGCCCAGCGTCGCGAAATCGTCGACACCACCCGCGTCAACCTGATCACGCAGATGAACAATGTGTTCCGTCGCGGTGTCACGGCGGCAAAATTGGGTAGCTTGAACATCGTGGACTCTCCCAACAACGACACTTACCTCCAAGAAGACACGATATCGGCGCAGGACTCCCTGCTGATGATAAAGGAAGGGCTGATCACCGTGCCAACACCATAACGTTTAACCAGTTTCAACTATGCGACCTACCAGCCAATCACCCCGCAAACACCGACCCTTAAGGCTGGTAGGCGCCATCTTGATAGTGCTTTTAAAGGCTATCGGATGGACGTTCGTCGCGTTGTTCCTCTTGGGCATAGGCATGTGGCGCGTTGGGGTGTGGCTTGCGTCACCGGGTGTATTGACTCCGGTGGTGGAGAACGCGGCCAACGAGTTGCTCGAGGCCGACATCGCCTTGGGTCAAGCCCGGCTTGACCTGTTGTCGCAATTTCCGAGAGCGTTGGTGGGCGTTGACACTGTGTCGGTTACGACCCGCGATATACGGTTCCCCAAGCGACCGATGCTGAAGGCCGACGCGATACGCGCGTTTGTCGACCTTAAGGCCCTCTTGCGCGGGCGCGTGCACATCACGCGAGTCGACATTGAGCACCCCAAATTGGACTTGATTGTCAACGGCGAGCAGTTTGCCAACTACGACATCCTCCCGCCCACTCGTGGATCGTCGGGGGCCGAGCTGGAGCTGACACTCGACCATCTGTCGGTCAACGGGGCCGAGATCACTTACCGCAACCCGCGATTCGGCTCTCATCCCATCACGGGACGTCTCTCGGCCGAGATCACCTTCCACAAAATGCCGCAAATCTACATTCGCTCGCTCGACCTTGGCACTGAGGGCATCGACGTTAACATCAACGGCGCCATCCACCCGATGCCGGGCCACACGTTGATCAATTCGCGCTTACAAGCCAAAATTATAGCCGAGGAGCTGCCTCCTTGGGCTGCGGCCTACCTTCCCGGAAACGCTGCCGGCACCGTCACCTTGGCCACACGCAGCAAGGGGTTGGTCGACATGCATCACCTACGCAACGATCCTGTCGACGAGTCGGTGAGGGTAACCTCGGGACGCTTGGACGTGGCTAACCCCTTCCTAATCATTCCAGCTAAAGCCTTGTATTTCAACGGTCAACACATTGCCTTGTCGAAAGATCCACAAAACCGTATACGCTTGTGGACCGATTCCACCTCGCTTACGATCGGGAAATTTGGTCTCACCTTGGGTCACACCAAGGCGCAAGTAAATGGGCCGTATGAGCCTTATAAGGCGTATAAAACCTATAAAGGCCATAATACCATCCCGGTGGCAGTCGCGGCGCGGTTTCTTGATATCCAGTTGACCAACGGCGCCCACCTGCTATGGGGTAACACCAAGCTTCGGGGGACCGTGCGACCCGATTCCATCCGCGTGAAAGCCGACCTCACCACCCAGCACTTCGCTTTTGTGGTCAAGGGCAACGTGATACTGCTCGACAGCGGTACGGTTCACCTCACCACGGTCCACGATCCCAAGCCTTTGGCAGGCGCCAAGGTGATCTCACCGATCGACTCGTCGCAGTCGGCATTGCAGATACATCTCGACAAGTCGATGTACGACCTCGTGCACGATTGGCGCTGGAACGGCCAGATCGAGGCGAAATCGGGACAACTCATTGTTCCCGCCATGCCACAGCTTGACAAGTTGGGACCGGTGGCACTCACGTTCACTCCCCGCGATGTCACCATCCCGTATCTCAACCTGTTGACTCCAGGAGGCAGCGACATCCGTCTTTCGGGTGTATTCTCGGCCGATTCGGGGCAGGTGATGGCCAACCTCGCCCTGCAAGGAAAGATGCTGAATATCGACGAGCTTTCACCCCAGAAAACCGCATCCCGGGATACTATCGGTAAAGTTGCCACACGGCCGTTAAAGACGAAAAGCGATGTGAGGAAGCCACCGGCCTTGCACTCCATCAAGTTCTCGATCTACAGCCCCAAGACGCGGTCGGCGTTGATTCCCTCCAATGTGACCGCCACGGTGAAATTCGCCTTCGACTCGGCACGCTGCGGCGACATCGACATGACCGATGTCAACGGATTGGCTTCGCTTGCCGGTGGCACCTTGTCGCTCAACGGGCTCCACGCGTTGACACCGATGGGCGACATCTCCATTCGCGGGAGCTACCAAGCTCCGCAGGCCGATTCACTGGCCTTCGCTATCGCCACCGATGCCCATGAGATTCCTCTTGACAAAATCAAGTCGTTGATACCTATGAGCGAGCATCTTACGCCCTATATCACCGACCTCGACGGGGTGGTGGACGCGTCGTTGCGGTTCCAGGGTGAATTGACCCCGGAAATGGCGCTACGTCCCGAGTCGCTTGCGGGTGACATCCTGATCGAGGCGCCCTACATCTCGTTCTCCCCCTCCCCTACCCTAAGCCGCGTGAAACGCTGGCTGCTGTATCACGACCGTCATTTCGATCATCTCGACTCGGTAACGGCACATCTGACACTCGCCGACCAGCGATTTACACTCCTTCCCACCACGCTGGCTTTTGCCGACTATCGACTTGACCTTCAGGGCTATAGCACATTCCAAGGCAACTACTTTTTCCACATTGGAGTAGAAAAGTGGTGGCTACCCGTGAAGTTTGGCATAAATATTGCAGGGGAACTGGGTGAGCGCCCGCGATTCCACCTGGCCGGTGAACGCTATCACGCTCCCAAGTGTTTAGAATACAAGCATCGTTTCAACTTGATTGACCAACTGAATGACGCCTTGCACCGATTATAAAGCAGCAATCCGCGCCTACACCGAGGCGACGGGTAAAGAGTGGCATCCCCGTGCCGCTCTTATCGACATGGACGGCACCCTTTACGACTCGATGCCCAACCATGCGCGGGCGTGGCAACGCCTGATGCGCGAGCAGGGTATTGATTTGTCCTACGAGGAATTTTTCCTCCACGAGGGACGCACCGGCGCCGCTACAATCGACTGTCTCTTCCGTCGCGAGCTTGGTCGCCCCGCCACCGAGGATGAAAAGCGCGACCTCTACCATCTCAAGACAATCTACTTTCAGGAGCAACCGCCCGTCGACCCGATGCCGGGAGCGGAGCAGATGCTCTGCGAGCTGGAAGCGGCGGGGATACGTCGCATTTTGGTGACAGGATCGGGACAGTCGTCGCTAATCAGCCGTTTGTCAACCGATTACCCAGGAGCATTCAGCGACGACGACCGCATCACCTCGCGCAACGTCAGCCACGGCAAGCCCCACCCGGAGCCTTATCTCAAGGCAATGGAACTTGCTCGCACTGAGCCTTGGGAATCAATCGTGATCGAGAACGCTCCCTTAGGCGTGGAAAGCGGCGTAAAATCAGGCGCCTTTACCATCGCTCTCACTACAGGGCCAATCCCCCAAAAGACCCTCGCCGACGCGGGCGCCCACTTGGTGTTGCCCTCGATGCTGGCGCTTGCCGATATTCTCCCCGAATTACTCTCTCCAAATCATTAAAACATAAAAACATTAAACAACGAAATTATGGAAGAACAACAACTCATATTCACCAATCACGTTGCCGAGGCTCTCGACAACATTCTGGCCGAGATCGGTCCCGCCAAAGTATTTGTTCTTGCCGACGTCAACACTGCCGGTCTTGTGCTTCCCCGCCTCCAAGCCGAGTCGAAAGCGGCCGCCGAGGCCGAAACCATCATCGTCAAGGCCGGCGACATGAACAAGAATCTCGAGTCGCTGTCGCTGATATGGAAACAGCTCGGCGAGCGCGGCGCCACCCGTCACGCGTTGCTGGTGAACCTCGGTGGCGGTGTGGTCACCGATATGGGCGCTTTTGCCGCGGCCACGTTCAAGCGCGGCATCAAGTGCGTCAACATCCCCACTACCCTGCTTGGTGCCGTTGACGCCGCCGTGGGTGGCAAGACGGGCATCAACTTCAACGGCCTGAAGAACGAGATCGGCGCTTTCTCCCTGGCCACCGCGGTGATCATCTCCACCACGTTCTTCAACACCCTCCCCGAGCAGGAATTGCTCTCGGGTTACGCCGAGATGTTGAAACACGGGTTGATTTCCGACAAGCACATCTACGACTCATTACTTAAGTACCGCATAGCCATGGCCGACCCGCAGCGATTGCTCGAGCTACTGGAGCAGAGCGTGAAGGTGAAGGAGGATATTGTGCGCCGCGACCCCACCGAGCAGGGTATCCGTCGCGCGCTCAACCTGGGCCACACGATCGGCCATGCGTTCGAGTCGCTGGCCTTAGAGCGCCGCTCGCCCATCCCTCACGGCTATGCTGTGGCTTGGGGATTGGTCGTGGAGCTTGTGTTGAGTCACATGAAGATGGGTTTCCCGGCCGATGAGCTTCGCCGCTTTGCCGGCTACGTGCTGGAAAATTACGGCGCTTTCGACTTCACCTGCGACGACTATCCCGAGCTTCTGCGCTTCATGAGCCACGACAAGAAGAATGAGACGCCCGACCAGATCAACTTCACCCTCCTGCGCAACATCGGCGACCTACAGATCGACTGCACGGCTACTCCCGAGGAGATCACGGCCGCGCTCGACATCTATCGCGACCTGATGAAGCTGTAGCGACTTTTTGGTACGCCTGGTGAGGGCCGTCCAAGAGCCGGCCCGCCAAGGCTGCCACCGACGTTTATGATTGCCCAGCGTAGTTAATTCGGGTTATCGAGAGTTAATTTTATGTAAATTGGGGGGGGTAAAATTGTGGAAAGTAGTAATTTTGTAACTTGAAAACATGCGTGTGTATACTGGCACTGGAAAATGAGCCGGTAAATGTACCTGAAAACACGAGTGTGTATACCATAGTTACAAATTTACAACACAAATATCCACAGAAACACCCTGCAATGAAAAAAATCTTAGCACTTTCGGCCGGCCTTCTTCTGCTGGCCAGCTGTTCCAATGACGATTTCGATGGCGCGGTAAAAGGCGGCGAGGCCACTGTGACCATTTCGGCCACTCTTCCCGCCGACATCTCGTCGCGCACCTACTCCGACGGCTTGACCGCCACCCACATGGACTACGCCGTGTATGAGTCGGGTGTCGAGCTCCCCGTGATCGAGGGTACCGGCACCTTTGTCGACCGTACTACCACCCTCACCCTGTCGCTTATCAACGGCAAGAGCTACGAGGTAATCTTCTGGGCACAGAAAGAGGGCGCTCCCTACACCTGGAACTCGGCCACCAAGACCGTATCGGTTTCCTACACCGACGCTAAGCTCAACGACGAGGATCGTGACGCTTTCTACAGCAAGGAAACCTTCACCGTTAACGGTTCGGCTACCATCACCTCCACCCTCAAGCGTCCGTTCGCCCACCCGTTTTCCGCAACGGGACACCCAAATCAGCGGTTGCGGATGATCCGTAGCAG
>JAJBVP010000055.1 GCA_020859755.1 Bacteroidales bacterium
AACAACTTTGAGGCTTATGCCTCGTGAACTTTAAAAATTTACCGAAGTATTGTCCTTTACACCTTTAACGAAATCCAAGGAGGATCCAACCGAGAATCATTAACCAATTTATCCACTTGAATCGGAGCTGCGGGCGCAAGCTTGACAGGAACAACAATATCGATCAAAAAGCAAAAGCCATGTTCATGCTCGTGGTTCCGATTCACAAAATCCAGAATCAAAAATTATGATACGATACAACTCAAAACCGCCGCAAGGCATCGGCTCGATCGCCATCCATCTGAGCGAAGAAGCCATGATCTGGCTCACCGAATCCACCGTCAACACGGACAACGAGCCGGTCAAAAACCTCACCCTCTTTCTCGACCTATTATCCCGAATGAGAATCATCGAGGGCGTGGACACAACCCATCGCCGTCCCCAACTTCTTCTTCCATTCCAAGCCCAAATCGCCGAGAACAACCTCGAGCAGGAATGGGGACTGGGGCGCAAGAGGATCCATAATCGCCTGACCAAGATGGAACAACTGGGTCTTATAAAGATCTCAGGCTCGACCGTGGCGACCGTCATCACCTTTACCTGCGTTCAAGGTTTCGGCGCACCCGATTTCAAATCTCACCCCTTTTACCGCTCTCCGCTATGACGATCGCAGATCCCCTTTGCCAACGGCTGAAACGCCGCCAGAATCGCTCTGAAACGCCCCGAAGGGCGTCTGAGCTATGCCGTCACCTTGTGCCGGAACGTGACGCGAGTGAAGCGGGTCAGGACGCGCGGCTTGCCGCTTTCCCGCCCCGAAGAATGAGGGGGCTTAGCATAATAAGTCCCACCCGCTCCGCCGGGGGACACCGACAGCAAGAAACCCTCGGCCACGCCAGACGGTTCCCTGCGCCACAACAAAGCCCCCTCATTCCCAAACCCTCATACTCAACCGCCTATGCCTAAGCAAGTTTTACACATCGACAGCGCCAAGGGCATGAACGCCGCGGAGTCCAACGAGCACGGGCGCCGGTGGGACCGCGACGAGTACAAGCGGCAGAACCAAAAGCCCGGATGCTGGTACGACTGGACACGCCGCCATCTCAACTTCGAGATCACGCCCGACCGCAAACTCAGACCTTTGGACGGCACAGGCAAATCAGTCGAGCAAAGGTTCAACGAGCGCATGGAACATCTCGATATGCCTCCACTCGACATGAGCAAGGACGCGAAGAAGCTGCCAAACCGCCTCGCCAAGTTCATCATCAGCGGCGAGACCAACCATATCCGCAAGATGGCGTTCGGTGACCAAAAGGTCGACTTCAACTGGAACATCGAGGTCGACAACTCCCGAGTGCGCTGCACCCGCGAGTTTGAGCGATGGGCGTTCGACGTTTACGACTTCTTCGCGGCCAAATACGGCGCGGCCAACATCGTCGGGTTCAATGTGCATCTCGACGAGACCTCCCCGCATATCCACTGCGCTGTCGTGCCCGTCACCACGCGCATCGACCGCAAGACCGGGCACGACTACGAGACGGTATCTTACAAGGCTCATTTCGGCGCGACCATACCCGAGGGGAAGGTCATAAGATCCCAACTCCACGACGACATGTACCATCAGGTTGGCTACAAATACGGTCTGGAGCGCGGCGACCGTGGCGCGGGGAAGAAGCACATGAACAAGGTGGATTACTTCCGCTGGCTCCAGCAGGTGATACCCGAAACTGAGGCACAGCTCGACGAGATCAAGAGTCAAATTGACACCGAGCAGACGCGGCTCAACTCCATACAGGATAAGATCGACAACGGGGAGGGCGATGTTCAGAGGCTCAAAGAGAAGAAGAAAATGGTCGAGGGCCAGCTCGAGAAATTGCAGGAGTTCCAAGCCAAGCAGAAGTCCAAACTCGCCGAGTGGGACAAGAAGTTAGCCTCGATGCGCACAGCCATCGCCCGTGAGGAAACGGCGTTGAAGCGGCTCGACCAGACCATCGAATCGAGCAAATCCCATCTACGCCAGCACGCCGGATCGGTCGTGTCGGGGGCGATGCTCACAGTTCTTCACGAGCAGTTCCTCGCTGTGCTTCGCGACAATCCCGAGATCCGCTCGACCCTTGGCGATACCCTTTTGGCCAACGCCAAAAGCACAGCCGAGTTTGTCAACGACGGGCTGGAAAAACTGTGGGGTACTGTCCTCGCTGGGCTATCGGGAGCCGAGGATGCGCCGGTGGCTTATAGTTGTGGCGGGGGTGGCGGCACGAACAACGACAGCGGCTGGGGCGAGAAGAAGGACGACTTCGCCGACTACGTGCGCCGTTGTGCCCTCCATCTCTTCCGACCCTCCCGTCCCGCTCCCCAACGCTCCATCGGGCGACGACGGTGATATAAACTACGGATTTCACTGATTACACGGATTTTTTACTCAACAGACTCAATAATTGATTGAAGCCCAACAATTTAATCCGTGTAATCCGTGAAATCCGTGGTTCAATCCTATTTCAGGCGCTTGTAGCGCAACCAAACGGGGAACAGCCCTTCGTAATACTCGACCCGCTCGTTGTTCTTCTGAACCTCTGCGGCAAGCTCGGGCTTCCCATGCTCGTTGCGCACTCCCGCAGATATTGATTCATCTCCGATTGTGCGTAGGGGATAAGAAAATCCCGGGAGATAGTATACTATCTCCCAGGAATCCGACCTGAATATGTAATGAGGTTAGCGGGCTGAGGAATCTCGTATCTCCATATCAAGGTAGCGGTTCTCGAGTATACCGGTGTCGCCCCAACGGAGCTTGTCGATTATCTGTTTGCAGCAAAGGCGGTCGTCGGAGTCGTTAAATAGGATATAGGAAAGGCCGTCCTCGTTGATTGTTTGGCATTGGATGCCTTGATAGGGAAAGAATGATCCGTCGATATAAGGGCACTGCTGACTGATAAGACAGCCTTCCATACGAGCGCCTGAAACGCAGAATAGCTCCTCGGAAGGGCGGTTGTAGCATATTACGCTGCGGCGTATCACCGAGGGTTGGGCATCGATGCGGATACCCGCAGGGGAATGGTCGAAGAGGCAAAGGTCGAAGAGCACGTTTTTGGATTCGTTGATATCAACAAGGCCGTCGGCGCAGTCGTGGATGCGAGTGCCGGTGACTGTAAGTCCGTTGACATCTACAGCCTCGATTCCCACGATACCGCAACCGTAAAGGTCGCAGGCATCGATATCGACTTTGGAGCAGGAGGCGAAACCGAGCACGGCGCCTTGGCAGTAGCCTTCATCGGTGTGGCCGAGGGTGAGGTGGCAAAGCTTGATGTTGCTGCAGTCGAGGAAGGCGAGCACATCGGCATAGCGTGGACGCACGAGAATGGTGGGGTCGATCCAGCCGCGGGCCTCACGATAGTCACCCACCGGACCGGTGATGGTGAGGTTTTTGTAGCCTTTGATGATGAGCATGTTGCCGTCGAACCGGTTGTTGAGATACAGACCTTTGTCGAGTCGTCGCAGCGGGCCGTTGCTATCGAGTGACCATGTGCCAAATTCGTGGTCGGTGTGGAGGGGACTCTTTTGACCGAGGGCTTCGTAAAGGGCCTGAGGATCCTCCAATACGTCGCTGAGGTTTATTGACACTTCGGCGGGAATACAGATAGTAGTGTTGTCGTCAATGGCCTTAAGAAATTCATAGGCGTTGGTAACTGTCACTTTATTGGCTCCGAAAGCTGTGACGGCAAGCAATGGGATTGTCAGTAGTAGGATAAGTTTTTTCATTGTGATGGGGCAATTGAATGGAGAAAGTCCTCCAGAGAGGAAGGGGAGGCCACGGGTCTGTCAGGCCAGGCCCGGTAACCTCCCCTGTAGTTGGGGTATCGGGATTACTTTTTGAAGGCGATTGAGTCGCACACCACTTTGGCCAGGGTAGACCATGAGATCACCCCTTCCTTGCCGCCGCGTAGCTGCATATTGAAGTCCATGGTTCCTTCGTCGCCCGGGGCAAGGTCGGTTTTGGCACCGAATTTGGTGTCATTAATCTGGTTGCCTGAGTCGTCAACCCATTTGACATACGGGGCTTCGCCCTTCTTCATGTCCTGCTTGGGGGAGTAAGTGATCACTACATCGGCATAGCAATTGCCGTAGTTGCCAAGGCGGGCGAAGTTGGATGCCATCTTCACCCTCTTAATCTTGACATTGAAGCTGCTGAAGAGGTTCTCGTCGAACTCCACGGGCACGTCGAAGGGAACGCTTATGCTTGAGGCCGACTCGTTGGCCAAGGCGATTAGCTTGGAGTATTTGGCGGTGTCGGCCTGAATAACCTCGTAGTTGGCGGTGATGTAGTCGTTCCATGAGGCGGCGTCGCCCAAGATGGAGTTGTTGACGATCTCGGCATCGGGCAGTCCCTCGAACGAGAGGCCCTGGCTCTGGGCGCCGTCAGAACCACCTTCGCCCTTCGAGCCGCAGGCGGCGAAGGTCATGGCAGCAGCGGCAGCCAGTACAAATAAATACTTTTTCATTTTTGGTGAGAATTTAGTAAAAGTAATCACTAATTTTTCTTTTGTGATGGGAGAAATTAACTATTGTTCGCTTTCAGCCATGGTCGCCAGCTTGAGCACCTCAGAGAGAAATTTTTTCTGGTTCTCGGCGGAGAGGTCTTCGGCGTGCTCAGAGATGCAGGCGGTTACTTGCACGAAGGGGGAGTTCTCGTCCTCTACGTAGCTTTTGACCGTGCTCTCATCGTTCTTGGCGACGGCGTCCTTTAGGATTTCTGTCACTGTGGGGAGCTCTGAGATGTAGTCGGAACACATCTGATTGATTTGCTCCTTGTCGAAGGTTTTGCCGGCCTGGATTTCCGAGGCCCACTTGTCGATCTTGGGAGTGTTGGCTGAGCTACCGCCACCGCTGCAGGCGGTGAGCACCAGGGAGATCATGGCCACGATGGCCAACATTGCTTTTTTCATTTCTGGTAAGTGTTTTGGTTAAAAATGGGGTTATTTGATAAGGATTTTTTCGGTTAGTGAGCCTTGGCGGCGCAGGTAGATGCCGGGTGCTGGGTTGGTGACGCGGCGTCCTTGCAGGTCGTATAGCTCGACAGGTGCCTCGGTCTCTCCGGCCGACACATTCTCTATGCCGCTGGAATCGGTTACAGTGAAGTAGAGCAGTGGCTCGTTTCCACCATATACTTTGTTGTCTACCGAGTTAATGAGGTAGATAGCCGCATAGTAATCACCCTCGGGAAGTCGACTCGAGTCGTCAGGGTAAACAGGCACGCATAGACTAAAGGTGTCGGGGGCGGTAGCTTCGTAAGGATAAAGATCGGTGGTCATATAGTTTGACCATTTGGTCGTACCGTCAGGGAGATTAAGCAACTGAGCGATGAGTATGTAAAACCTCCCCTGCATCCACCCGTCAGTCATCTCAAGATCGACATTGAGGGCCATGCCTTTCGAGCGCACGTGCGCAGGATCTTGGTCGGCTACTGTCACCGCAAGGTTGTACTGGGGGGCGTAAGGTACAATCTCAACTCTTAGGGGTTCACTGTCAAGCATAGGTGCCACATTGTGAATTTGCAGCCATGCCACCCCTTCCTCGTTGGTAGTGGTGAGGGTAGAAGATAAAGTGACCGGTGTGGTAACTCCCGGTTGCAGGAGCACCATCTTTTCGGTGAGACTGGACAAATATGAAGTGCACTCTTGGTCGTTGTATAGTAAGGCGTGGATTCCCGTATAAACTTCCTCATCACCATCCCAGGTAAGGTTAAACGTTATCGTGGTAGGTTGATACAACTGGATCTTTTCCGGCACCTGGATATCGGTTGCGGTGAGCGTCCCGTCCTTGTCTTGGCCACGTATCGTGATGTATTTCTGGCCGGCTGTAGTACCCACGACGGCCTCACTGTAGGGCTTCAGCAAGGCGCGGGTGCGCACATTACGTACCACTTTTACCCCTTTGTCGCACTTATAGCAGATGTAGGCCTTATACGTGCCGACATCAAGGTCGGAGAAGTCAATTGTGCCAAAGCTCGAAAGGGTTGTCTCAGGGTCGAGGGTATGGGTATCTGAGGTCCATAGATAGGTTATCTTGCCGGTGGAGGCGTTGACAAACTGGACCCCCAGCTGTACCGTAACCTCTTCGGCCGTGCAACTGGTAAGGCTACCTTTCAATTCCACCACATTGGTGGAAGAATTTCCGTAGAACGAATAAGAGGTGAGCAACGGCTCGAAAGTCTGTTCCTCAGCAGGTGAGATACCCAATAATGCCGACTGTGAGAAAGCATATGGACTGCCCGAGGCCGAGGCCCCGGAACCGGTCTCAGAGGGATCCATGTTCTCCAACTCAAACCATCCGTTGCTGGTGCCGCTCCAACCCCAGTTTATGTGGTAAAGACCATCGGCATATCCGTCGCACACGAAAGCGTGGGACCCGTTGCCATTACTGGCCGCGTACAGCACCGGACGACCGGCTGAGATTTCGCTATAAATCTTCGTGTCCCATTCTGTCGGCGAGAAATAGGTGCGTTCTATCAGGCGCATTGACCCGTCATATCCCAGGTATCGGTATAGCCCCAGCATGGCCACGTTCACATAGGTGCCCGACGACCAGGTGGAGTATCCCATCTTCGAAGCATATCCGCATGCCTGCATCAGCGTAGCCACTGCCGTTGCTTGCTCGGGAGTATACTCTCCTGAGGTGTAGGTGTCGAGCATGTTGTCCCAGTCGAAAGTCAAGGTGCTGAAGTCAAGCTCCAGGGTCTCGCTATTCCAACCATAGCTGATGCTTCCCGTGCCGGTTTCGGGCCACCGGTGAACCTTCATAATTTGGGCCATGGCCGTTGCCACACACCCGGTGATAGTACGGGTACCGTAGAAGAGGGGACAAAGCTGGTTGTAGGGGTCGCCCTGGTCCCATTGGGTGGTACACATGGGGTCTACATTAGCTCGGTCGGCGTGCTGAGGGCCCGCTTGGCTTTCTCCGGCCACCAGAGCCTGAGCCTCGAGCCACCATTCAAAGGCGGGTGGGAGATTGGTTGTGTCATATGTGCGATCCGGCACCCAAGCCAATAGGCGCTCGCCATCGGTAACCGCGAAGCCCGGGGCGTCGGCGCGGCCATAAATGTTCAGTCCATGGGTTCTCTCGGGGGCTAAGCGTGTAGTCAATAATGGCAACTCGGGCCCCCCCACGCGCTCGAATGCCTGTCGGGGCGTCAGGTTGACGGCTCCGCAGCATAACGATAGCGTAAGAAGTGAAAGTGAAAGAACGTGTTTCATTTTAGATAATACTAATCAATACTTCGGTAAATTTTTAAAGTTCACGAGGCATAAGCCTCAAAGTTGT
>JAJBVP010000082.1 GCA_020859755.1 Bacteroidales bacterium
TTATACATAATGCACCCCAAAAGTTTTGTGTCTAACTTTTGGGGTGCAGTTCAACGGCGGTGGCTTTCAGTATATGAGGTGAATGGGTGATTACTTGGAGAGCTTCTCCTTGAGGGCTGCCAGGGCCTCGATGTCGCCAAGGGTGGTCTTCTCGATGGGGGTCGAGATCAGCGGAGTCTCCTCTTTGCGACGCTCCTGGTGCTTGGCCTTGCGGGCCTCGGCCTTCTCGGCGCGTGCCTCATCCTCGAAGATGCGGCTGTGGGAGAGGATAATACGCTTGCTGTCCTTGTTGAACTCGATGACCTTGAAGGGGAGTTTCTCGTCAACCTTGGCCTGGGTGCCGTCCTCTTTAACGAGGTGTTTGGGGGTAGCGAAGCCCTCAACGCCGTAAGGCAGGGCAACGACCGCGCCCTTGTCGAGCATCTCGATGATGGTGCCTTCGTGCACGGAGCCGTTGGTGAAGATAGTCTCGAATACGTCCCAGGGATTCTCCTCGAGCTGCTTGTGGCCGAGGGAGAGGCGACGGTTGTCCTTGTCGATCTCGAGAACGACTACCTGGATGTCGGCGCCGATCTGGGTGAACTCCGAGGGGTGCTTGATCTTCTTGGTCCAGCTGAGGTCGGAGATGTGGATCAGGCCGTCTACGCCCTCCTCGATCTCGACGAACACGCCGAAGTTGGTGAAGTTGCGCACGCGGGCGGTGTGCTGCGAGCCAACGGGGTATTTGATCTCGATGTCCTCCCAGGGATCTTTCTTCAGCTGCTTGAGGCCGAGGCTCATCTTGCGCTCCTCGCGGTCGAGGGTGAGGATGACGGCTTCGATCTCGTCGCCTACCTTGAGGAAGTCCTGAGCCGAGCGCAGGTGCTGGCTCCACGACATCTCGCTCACGTGGATGAGGCCCTCTACGCCGGGGGCGATCTCCACGAATGCGCCGTAGTCGGCCATTACCACTACGCGGCCTTTAACCTTGTCACCCACCTTGAGGTTGGCGTCAAGAGCGTCCCAGGGATGGGGTTGCAATTGCTTGAGGCCGAGAGCGATACGCTTTTTCTCGTCGTCGAAGTCGAGGATTACCACGTTGAGCTTCTGGTCGAGCTCGACAACCTCCTCGGGGTGGCTTACGCGGCCCCAGCTGAGGTCGGTGATATGGATAAGGCCGTCGACGCCGCCCAGGTCGATGAACACGCCGTAGGAGGTGATGTTTTTGACGGTGCCTTCGAGCACTTGGCCTTTCTCGAGCTTGGCGATGATCTCGCGCTTCTGCTGCTCAAGCTCGGCCTCGATGAGTGCCTTGTGGGATACCACCACGTTCTTGTATTCTTGGTTGATCTTAACGACCTTGAACTCCATGGTTTTGCCCACGAAGATGTCGTAGTCGCGGATGGGCTTGACGTCGATCTGCGAGCCGGGCAGGAATGCCTCGATGCCGAACACGTCGACAATCATGCCGCCTTTGGTGCGGCATTTGATGTAGCCCTTGATGATTTCGTCGTTTTCCAAAGCCTGGTTGACACGCTCCCACGAGCGGGATGCGCGGGCTTTGCGGTGGGAGAGGATGAGTTGGCCCTTGGCGTCTTCCTGGTTCTCGATGAACACCTCTACGGTGTCGCCAACCTTGATGTCGGGGTTGTAGCGGAATTCGCTCATGGGGATGATGCCGTCGCTCTTGTAGCCGATGTTAACCACTGCCTCGCGCTTGTTCAGGGCGATGATGGTACCTTCGATTACCTCTTTGTCCTTTACGGTGTTGAGCGATTCGTCGTAAGTTTTGGTAAGCTCCTCGCGCGATTTCTCGCCCGTGGTCTCACCCTTTTCGTAGGCTTCCCAATCGAAGTCCTCGATCGGGGAATTTTTCAATTCTTCAGTCATTTAAATAAGTTAATAAATAAGGTTAATTATAAAGCTGCACGCTGGCTTTCCAGGCATTAAAATCCTTTCTGGCCAAAATGCCTCGCGAAGTTAATACATTTTTCTGAAACTGAACGCTTTCCGACTGAAAATTTCGACTGAAATCGAGAGAAATCGATAGAAATCGAGCGAAGTCGAGCGAAGTCGAATGAAGTCGCTCGTTTCTTTTAAGGCGAAAGTTACGGTTGAGAGGGGCCGTAGTGGTTTCTCAGCTGGCGAAGCTCGTAGAAGATCATCAGCGCCGTCACCAACGTGGCGAAGACATCCGATGACGGGAACGACCACCACACCCCGTCGATCCCGTAGTAGCGCGGCAGCACCAGCAGTATCGGTATCAGAAACAGCACCTGGCGGCTCAGGCTCAGGAATATCGATTGCCAAGCCTTGCCGATAGCCATGAAGAAGTTGGTGGCCACAATCTGGAAGCCCACGATCCAGAACATGAACAGCGTCATTCTCAACGCGTGGGCCGAGACGTCGATCAGCTCCTGGTCGACGGTGAACGTCATGGCGATCCACCGAGGGCACAGATCGCCGAAGATGCAGCCGCTCGCCGTGACCAGGCTCGACACCTTGATGGCCAGCCACAGGGTTTTGACCGAGCGGTCGCGGTGCCCGGCGCCGTAATTGTAGCCGATGATCGGCTGCATGCCCTGGCAGACGCCCACAACGATCATGCACAGCAGCGACGTGTAGGTGGAGAATATGCCCACGGCCGCGATGGCCGACGACCCGTAGGGTAGCAGCGAGTTGTTGACGATGGCGTTGATCAGCGACGCCGCCGCGTTGACCAAGCTTGGGGCGGCGCCGATGGTGATGATGCCCCACACGATCTTCCAGCGCAGGCCGTAGATGCCCCGGGTGAAGCGCAGGGTGCTCTTTTTGTCGAAGAAGTGGGCCATGACGAACAGCGCCGAGATGGTCATGGCGATGTCGGTGGCGATGGCGGCGCCCTTGATCCCCATGTCGAGCGCGAAGATGAAGATGGGGGCCAGGATGAGGTTGCTTCCGGCGCCGATGAGCATTGTCACCATGGCGCGTGTGGGGTAGCCCGAGGCGCGCATGATGTTGTTGAACGAGAACGTGATGTTGATCACCAGCATGCCCGGCAGGAGCCACATCAGGAAGTCGTGGGCGTAGGGTAGGGTCTCCTCGCTCGCCCCGAACGCCACCAGAATCTGGTCGAGGAACACTCCGAATAGCGTAACGTATATCGCGCCGTTTATCAGGATGAGGGTCAACGAGTTGCCTAACACGCGCATGGCTCCATCGTGGTTTTTCTCGCCCAGCATGATCGACACGCGTGCGGCGGCGCCACCGCCGATGAGCACGCCAAGGGCGCTCGCCAGGTTCTGCACCGGGAAGGTGATTGTCAAGCCCGCGATGGCCTCCGGGCCCACCCCGCGGCCGATGAAGATGCGGTCGATGACGTTGTAAAGGGCCATTACGACCATGCCCGTCACCGCCGGCAGGCTATACTCCCAGAGTAGTCGGCCGATGGAACGGGTTGCAAGGTCGCGAAGCTTCGTGTTTTGGGGAAGCTTTCGGGGATTACTTTCCGGCTTGTGCGTTGGCACGCTCTATGTAGCGGTCGAGGTCGATCCCGTAAGTCTGAGCGTACTTGGGATACTCCTCTTTGACTTTCTCGTAGATTTGGGCCTCCTTGGCGTAGTCGCCCTTGGCCTGGTAGATGCGGGCCTCCTTGAGCATGAAGAAGGGGGTGTACACGGGGTTGTTGTCGCTCTCGTTCACTGCTTGGTCGTAGCAGTGAAGGGCGTCGTCGAGCTTGTTGAGGTTGACGTAGCAGTCGCCCTTGAGCGAGTAGGCGCCAGCGCCGATGATGCTTTCCTTGGAGTCGAATTTGTCGAGGTATTTCAGTGCTTCCTGGTATTTCCCCTCCTTGTACAGAAGGATGGCTGCCTGGAGGGAGGCGCGGTTGCCGGCTGCGTAGCCGTAGGAATTGGCCACGGCCTCATACTGTGCAAGGGCGATCGAGTCGTTGCCCATGGCCAGCTGAAGGTCGGCCTGCCCGATAGCGTCGTTGCCTTTCTGGATAGCCGGGCCGCGGAACGCCCACATGTAGATCAAGGCGGCGCACACCAGCACTACCACGGCCACCACCGCGTAGGCGATGTATTTCTTGTTGGCTTGCACTTTCTCGCCCACCGAGGTGAGCTGGTCGTTGAGCTCGTCGATCGACGTGCGTGTCTCTTGTTTTTTCTTTGACATTTTATTAGGTTGATTTTCTTATGATTAGCTTATTATTCAGGGCTATCGCCCTGGGGTTCACGTTGGAGTCGGGGCGCATTTCGGCCTATGCGCCACTTTTCCAATCGGCAAAGGTACAACAAATTCCGCTAACATTCAAAAATTTATGCTATCTTTGCCGAAAACTTGCCCTTTTGAGGCCTTAAACCACTTGGATTATGAAGATAGTAAGCAAAATTCCCAATACGATCACCCTGATGAACCTGGTGTCGGGGTGTGTGGCCGTGATTATGGCCTTCAAGTTCAACGAGGTGACCGGCGGTCTCCCCGCCTGGGGTTGGGCTATGATCTGGATCGGAGCCGCTGCCGTGTTTGATTTCCTCGACGGTCTGGCAGCGCGCACGCTCCACGCCTACTCCGAGCTGGGCAAGGAGCTCGACTCGCTGAGCGACTTGGTGAGCTTCGGCGTAGCCCCGGCGTTGCTTATGTACAATTTCTTAACACTCTATACGTCAGCGTCTTGGATGGCTTACCTCGTGCTGCTGATTCCCGCGATGGGTGCCCTGAGGCTGGCCCGGTTCAACATCGACGAGCGACAGCACACGTCGTTCATCGGCCTGCCCATCCCCGCCAACGCCATCTTCTGGGTAGGCGCCGTGGCTTGGGGGTTGGCCAACGTGGAGAGCTTGGAGGAGCAAGTGATGGTGTGGATCCTCTTCATCGCGCTGGTGGCCATTCCGCTGCTGATGGTGTCCAACCTCAGGATGTTCTCCCTGAAAATCAAGTCGTTCGGCTGGGCCGAGAATTGGCGCCGCTACGTGTTGATTCTGGGTTGCGCCGGCTTGGTGATCGCATTTGGAGTGCAGGGTCTTGCCTGGACCATACTGCTTTACATCGCCCTGGCGGTGATTTGCCCTCAGAATTGATATGGCCCTGGTTATTGGCTACGACGGCAAGCGTGCCGTGCAAAATATGACCGGGCTGGGAAATTATTCCCGCCTGCTTGTGGGCGCGCTGGCGCAGGAGCATCCCGATGATGAGTTTCGGCTCTACGCTCCCAAGTGGAGGGAGAATCCCCGCTTGGCGCCGGTGTTGGAGCGCCCTAATGTGGAATTGTGTTTGCCCGGGTGTCGCGCGCGTGGTGCCCACGCTCCTTGTTTGCAAGGGGCCCATGGTACATGGTTGCCGGGATACGGCACATGGTGGCGGTCGCGGGGCGTGGTCAAGGACCTGCTACGCGACCACGTGGAGCTGTATCACGGGCTCAGCGGCGAACTCCCAGCAGGCCTCCACAAGGCCCGTATACCATCGGTGGTGACCATCCACGACGTGATTTTCCGCCGTTTCCCCGAGTACTACAAGCCCATCGACCGCTGGATTTACGACCGCAAATTCGCCCGCGCTTGCCGAGAGGCCACCCGAGTCATCGCCATCAGCGAGCGCACAGCCCACGATATCATGGAGCTTTACGGCACGCCCCGCGAGAAAATCGACATCGTTTATCAGGGATGCGACCCGCAATTCGCCCGCGAAATCTCGCAAGCCGAGGTGGCCGACATGAGAAGCCGCTACGGCCTTGATTTTCCCTACATTGTGTGTATCGGCACCGTCGAGGATCGCAAAAACCAGCTCCTCGCCGTCAAAGCCCTCGCCCAGTTGCCCCGGGAGATACGATTGGTAATCGTGGGCGGTCAAAAGGCTTACGCTCAACAGATTAAGGCCTATGTGGCTACGCATGGGCTGGAGGGGCGCGTCGTTTGGATCGACCGCGCGCCGTTCACCCACCTGCCTTTGCTCTATCGTGGAGCCCTGCTCTCGGTGTATCCCTCTCGCTATGAGGGCTTTGGCTTGCCTGTTATAGAATCGCTATCAACCGGCACACCCGTAGTGGTGGCCCGGGGATCTTGCCTCGAGGAAGCTGGCGGTCCCGACACCCCGGCCGTCGATCCCGACGACGTGGACGAGCTCGCCACCGCTTGCCTGCGCCTCATCGACGACCCGGAATACCGCCAATTGGTGGCCCGGCGCGGCCGCGAGTACGTGCGCCGATTCGACCTCAGGGAATTCGCTCCCCAAGTGTGGAACGTTTACTTAAAAGCTTTGAAATGAAGAAGATACTTATCGTGGGCGCCGGTGGTTTCATCGGCGGACATATAGCCAAGGAGGCCCTCAACCGTGGATACGAAACGTGGGTGGGCGTGCGCGAGTCCACCTCGATGCGCTACTTGGACGACCCCAGGCTGAAGGTGCTGAAATTCGACTACGACGACCCAGCGCAAGTCGAGAAAACGCTCCTCGAGGCCATGCCCGCCTCCGAGCGATGGGACCACATAATCTACAACCTTGGCGCTACCAAGTGTGTCAACTTCTTGGATTTCAACCGCATAAATTACATCTACCTGCGCACATTCACCGACGCCCTGCAACGCGCACGCCGCGTGCCGGGACGTTTCCTCTATATGAGTTCGCTCTCGGCTATGGGACCAATCCACGAGGTTGATGGCCAACCCATTACAGGTCGGGAGGTGCCGCTTCCCAACACCCGCTACGGCGTGTCGAAAATCAAGGCCGAAACCCATCTTGAAACCATCCCCGGTTTCCCCTACATCATCTTCCGTCCCACAGGCGTTTACGGACCCCACGAAAAGGATTATCTCATGATGGTGCAATCGATTGACAAGGGTTGGGACTTTGGCGTAGGCTACAAGCCTCAGCAACTCACATTTATCTACGTCGACGACCTCGTCCGCGCAATGTTCATGGCCCTGGAGGGCGCCCCACTACGCAAAAAATACATCATCTCCGAACCTCGCGCCTACACTCAGGCTGAATTCCGCAAAATCGTCGCCGAGGAGCTTGGCCGACGCTGGGTGATTCCCGTCAAGCTACCCCTGTGGATGGCGTGGGTCGCCTCGGCTGTCGCCGAGAAAGTGGGTGTGTTCCGGGGCAAAGCTTCGACCCTCAACCGCGACAAATACCGCATCATGCGCCAGCGCAACTGGCAGTGCGAAACCTCGTCGGCCAAGGCCGACTTCGGTTTCGAGGCCACCATCCCCCTCCGCGAGGGCATCCGCCGCACCGTCGCCTCCTACCGCACCCCTTAGGCGCCCCGGGGGGCTTTAGGGGGGCTTAGGGGGGC
>JAJBVP010000004.1:0-13787 GCA_020859755.1 Bacteroidales bacterium
GCCTCAAAAGAATCCACTTGTCGTTTAACATTTTTTGTTGAACGGAGCCTAAATTTACTCTATAATAAGCGCTTTTCGACGCAAGATGATGAAACGCTTGTGAATTATCAGATTCTTTCCGCAAGGACTTACACTATGAAAGTATCTCGTCCTCTACACTAACAATTTGCAACTATTCCAGTTCATTTTGCCGCGAAGTTAACAATTTTTGCCGACACCACCTATTTATATTAAATTTTTAACCCAATATGTACACAAATAATCCGGGCCTCACTCAACATACAACAGGACAGCGCCGCCTGAGCGAGTCAAGCGACGCTGTTTTTGCAGGCTCAAGGGAGCCGATGATGTCGTTAGTCGATGTTGGGGTTGATCGAGTGCCAATCCTTGATGGGAGGGAGCACGCCCAGCTCGATCACCTCGTCGCGCATCTTGCACAGGTGCTCGTAGCTTTCCTTGAGCTTGGCTTCCTCGGCGGGAGTGCCCTTAAGCTCTTTGTAGTGGATGCCATCCTTGTTGATGGTGGTCTCCATTGCCATCATGATGTGGTCGAAGCCATGGGAGTGAACGTAGGTGCCGGCAGGCCAGGTGAAGGGCTTGCCACCCATAGCAGCGGCGATCATCTCGATCGACACGTAAGCGGGGCTCTGGAACGACGAGCGGCCGCGCAGGGCGATGATGTTGGCACCTCCCTTGGTGACCTTCTGCTGGATCTCGGCCCACTGCTCGTTGGTGAGCTCGGGAGTACCGATAATGTCAACCAGGGGCTTGCCGTCGACGGTAGCGGTGGAGGCGAACACTGCCATCTGCTCGCCGTGGCCACCGAAGGTGCGGCAGTTCTGGATCTTGTCGGGCGAGATGTTGAAGTGCTTGGCCAGCTCGGAGCGCAAGCGGGTGGAGTCGAGAGCGGCCAGTGTGGCAACCTGCGTGGGCTTCAAGCCCGAGTAGAGCAGGGTGATAAGGCCGGTGATGTCGGCGGGGTTGAAGATCACGACGCAGAACTTGCAGTCGGGGCAGTAAGCCTTCACGTTCTTACCGAAGTCCTCGGCGATCTGAGCGTTGCCTTTGAGCAAATCCTCACGGGTCATGCCCTCCTTACGGGCAGCGCCGCCCGACGATACGACGTACTTGGCACCGGTCAGGGCCTCCTTGATGTCGGAGGTGAAGGTGATGTTCATGCCGTCGAAACCGCAGTGGAACATCTCCTCAGCCACGCCCTCAAGGCCTTTTGCATAGGGGTCGTAGAGACAGATGTTGGGGGTTAGGCGCATCATGATGGCAGTCTGGGCCATGTTGGAGCCGATCATTCCGGCGGCGCCTACGATAGTGAGCTTCTCGTTTGTCAGGAATTCCATAACTTTAATATTTGGGTATTTAAGTTTTTCTGATACGCAAATTTACGCGTTTTTCCCGACATTAACATAATTCTTGGTATAATTAACCGAAAATTAGGCTAAAATGGTTGAAATTAGCAAGGCGGTGGCCAGGGAGGCGATGCCCTCGCGGCGGCCGGTAAAGCCCAGATGCTCGGTAGTGGTTGCCTTTATGGACACGCGGTCGAGGTCAACCCCCAGGTCCAAGGCCATGTTCTCGCGCATTTGGGGGATGTGGGGCAGCATCTTGGGGGCCTGGGCGATGATAGTGATGTCGACGTTGCCCACGGCGTAGCCTTTCTCCTTGACCAGGTCCATGACGGCGCGCAACAGCACTCGCGAGTCGACGCCCTTGTAGCGAGGGTCGGTGTCGGGGAAATGCTTGCCGATGTCGCCCAAGGCGAGCGCCCCCAGTAAGGCGTCACACATGGCGTGGATTGCCACGTCGGCGTCGCTGTGTCCCAGCAACCCCAGCTCGTAGGGGATCTCCACGCCGCAGAGGATGAGTTTCCTCTCCGGAGCGAAGGCATGCACATCAAATCCTTGACCGATTCTTATCATAGTTGGCAGTAGTTACAAGTTGGGAGTAGTTAGAAGTTGGTAGTAGTTACAAGAAGGATGATGAAATTTTGGGAGAATTATCCTGAGGATTGGAATTTAACTTCTTCTATCTACTAAAAACTACATACTACTATCTGCTAACAACTTCATCAACGACGCTTCTTGCCGAATACCTCGCGGAGGCCGTCCATGTCGAAGGTGAGGGTGAAACGGAGGGTCTGGTCCAAGGGCGAAGTCTGCGCTGTGGCCAGCATGTAGGACGCGTCGAGTCGAACGACGTTGAGCGAGAAGCCGGCACCCATGGAGAAGTATTTACGGTTGCCCTTGAACTCATTCTCATAACAATATCCCGCGCGCACGAAGAACTGCTGGTTGTAGCTGTACTCGGCGCCGATCGAGAAGGTGATCTCGCGCAATTCCTCCTTGAAGCCGCCGGGGGCGTCGGAGAACGACTTGAAGATACCCGTGATAGGCGACATGTCCTCCCACTCCTGCAGGGCGTCGAGGTAGGCCTGCTGCCCCTCGGTGTCGTCGGCGTAATCGCTCTCACGCGGCTTGGTGGGCACCAGCAGCTTGTTCAAGTCGAGCGACAGGGCCAGCGTGTGGTAGTCGGCCAAGGGGAACATGAAGGTTGTGCCCAAGCGCAAGTTGGTGGGCAGGAACGCGGGGTCGTCGCCGTTGTTGTAGCTCACCTTGGTGCCAATATTGGAGATATTCCATCCCCAAGACCACTGGCACTCGTTGCGGCCAATTATTGGGTAGGTGGTGAAGTAGCCCGAGATGTCGGCCGAGAACGCCGAAGCGCCCGACGACTGGTCGCCAACGTAAGAGTCGGAGAAACCCAGGTCGGAATAGATGTAGCGGAACACCACGCCCATCGAGAACTTCTCGCTCAACTTGCGCGAGTAGCCCAAGTCGAACGACAACTCGTAGGGATTCAAGCTCTGGGCGGCCACGCCCGAGTAGTCGCTGGTGGTTACCTCGCCGAGCGAGAAGTAGCGCAGCGAGGCCGAGATTGCCTGATTGTCCTGCGAGCCGATTTTATAGTATCCCGAGAGGTTGGCCAGGTAGATGTCATTGACCAGCTTGCGCAACCACGGGGTGTAGCTCAACGAGAACGCGGCCTTGGAGTAGGCGAAGGCGTACTTCGAGGGGTTCCAGAATTGCGAGTTGGCGTCGGGGTCGGTGGCGGCGCCCAGGTCGCCCATGGAGGAGCCGCGGGCATCGGGGGCGATGCTCAACGAGGTTACGCCCGTGGTGACGGGGTTGAAATCGTCCTTGGTCTGCGCCACGGCCGGCAGCGCCATGACAGCCGCCAGGAGTATAAGGGTGAATTTTCTCACTGTATTCTTCATCTTCGTTAAAGCGTGGCCAGTTTTTCGAGGCCACTCCTTTACTATAACTCATTTGCGCCAAAAATATTGTGTATCCCCCTTTATCAACCCTGAAACCACTCTTCTATTAGTTACAACAACCCTCGGAATATGTTAATAATGCGAAAGGGCGGGGGATGTGGCAAAAAAAATCGTAACTTCGCGGACGCTATTGCTATGCGGGCGCCCAGGAGGTGTCGGCATACAAGGTTTTTAGCCTCGATTACAATATTTAACCCTTGGCCTACGTTACTACCTTGAATAATTGGCCAACTATTAACTTGCGATGAGAAGAAGCATATACAATATCTTGATTGCTCTAACGTGCGTGGGCGCCTTATGCTCATGCTCCTCGAGCAAAAACACATCGTTAATCTATTTCGAAGACCTCAAAGAGGCCGGTGACGGCCAGATCCCCGTGGGCACCTACGAGCTGCGCATCGTGCCCGACGACGAGCTGATGATCACCGTCACCTCGCTTGTCCCCGACGCCTCGGTGGAGTTCAACCTCCCCGTAATCAACCCCGCCGAACGCGCCTCGGCATCGGTGCAATCCAACCCCAAACAGCAGACGTACATTGTTGACAACCAAGGATATATCAACTTCCCCGTGCTTGGCAAGATCAAGGTAGAGGGGATGACCACCCAAGAGCTCACCAAATACCTGGAGAAACGAATCGGGGAAAGCGTCGACTCGCCGATCGTGCGCGTGGAGATGCTGTCGTTCCGCGTCAACGTGCTGGGCGAGGTGAGAAGCCCCGGCAAGAAAACCGTTGCCACCGAGCGATTTACCCTGCTCGACGCCCTGGCCCTGGCCGGCGACCTCACCGAATACGGCGAGCGCGAGAACGTGCTGCTCATCCGCAACGAGAACGGCAAATTGATCTACCACCACTTCAACCTCAACGATTCCAAAACCATGGAGTCGCCCTACTTCTTCCTCAAGCAGAACGACGTGATCATCGTTGAGCCCAACAAGATTCGCAAGGACAACTCGAAATATAACCAATTCAACGCATATAAAGTATCGGTGATCTCGACCGTGGTGAGCGCCTGCTCGGTAATCGCCTCGCTCGTAATCGCTCTCACCGTGAAATAACCATGATAAACAGGGACACAGTAAAATAGTATGGCAAAAAAGCAAACTTCCGATCTCATCGACTGGATGTCGATCTTGAAAGAATGGAAATCGAAATGGTACTGGTTTGCCATTTCGGTTGTGGCGTGTGTCACCATCACCCTTCTCTGGCGCTCTTTTCAGCAACCTAAATACCTGGTGCAAGCCAACTTGCTGATCTCTCAGGACCAAGCCGACCCTACCTCGGCTATGGGTGGACTCGCATCCCTGTTTGGCGGCTCGGGATACGTCGAGGACGAGATCTTCGTCGTGCAGAGCCACTCGGTGCTTCGACAAGTGGTTAAGGACCTGCAGCTCAACAAGGTGCACATCGTCAAGGACGGCATCCTCAAGCCCATATTCCGTTACAAGGACTACCCGGTGGAGGTGTTCACCGATCCTGCCATGGCCGACACCTTGTGCGGATTCATCGATTTCAAGGTGCTCGTCAACGAGGAGGGCGATATATGGGTGCGCACTCGCCTCCTGCATGACAAGATCATCACCGAGGCCAAGAATTTCCCCGTAACCGTAGACACCCCCTACGGCAAATTCGTCCTCAACAAGACAGAATACTTCGTGCCGGGCGAGAAGCTCGACACACGCATCACATTCCTGGGATACGACGCCAAAGCCGAGGAGCTGTCCAAGAGCCTGGGCATCGAAATCGCGTCCCAGAAATCCAACGTGATCGGCCTGTGGCACATCACCACCTCGATCCCCTTCGGCAAAGACCTTCTGACCAACCTCATCGCCCAGTACAACATGCGAGGCATCGAGAACAAGAGCGCCCAGGGAATCAAGACCACCGAATTCCTTGACGATCGCCTCAACCTCATTGTCAACGACTTGAGCGAAACCGAGGCCAACGTCGAGAAATATAAGAAGGACCTCGGAATCATCGACGTGGAGACCGAGGCCAAAATCGGCGTGACCCGCAAGACCGAGCTGGAGGAGAAGATCATCGAGCTCCAAACCGAGCTGGAGATTCTCAAAATCACCTCGGAGTTTCTCAACGACCCCAACAATGCCTACGCGCTCATCCCCATGTCGGGCAAGACCCCCGAGTCGATGGTCAAGTCGATGGAGAGCTACAACGAATTGATTCTCGAGCGCATGCGCCTGGAGACATCGTCCAAGAGCAACAACTCGGCGTTCCGCACCCTCTCGGAGCAGATCGACGCCGTGCGCAAAAACCTTATCAACTCGGTCGACCGCACCTTCGACCAGCAAGCCGTGGCCCTCAACTCGCTCAAGACGCAAGTGGCAGTGGCCCAGGGCAAGCTTAGCGGCATCCCCGAGCAAGAGCGCAAGTACCGCGACATCATGCGCCAGCGCGAGGTGCAGGAGCAGCTCTACCTTTTCCTGTTGCAACGCCGCGAGGAGACAGTGATGCTGGCCGCCAACTCCCTGCCCAAAGGCATCGTTATCGACGAGCCTTACGCAATGAGCGAGCCGGTGGGAATGAAAACCAAGATGGCCCTGTTGCTGGCCTTCTGCTTCGGCATGTGCATCCCCCCGGTGATCTTCTACGCCCGTCGCACGATGCGTTCCCAATTTCAGACGCGTGAGGAGGTTGAACGCCTCACCGACGTGCCGGTGCTTGGCGAGGTGTGCACCGCCCGCGGCGAGAACCCGCTCGTGGTAATGCCCGGAGGGTCGTCGTCGGCTGCCGAGCTATTCCGATTGATACGTACCAACCTCCAGTTCATGCTCCGCAACAAGGGCGACAAAGTCGTTCTGGTCACCTCCACCAACGCCGGCGAGCGTAAATCGTTCGTGTCGATCAACCTGGCCGCCTCGCTCGCCCTGCTGGGCAAGAAGGTGCTGTTGGTGGGCATGGATATCCGCAACCCCAAGCTCAGCGAGTACCTCAAGCTACGTCCCCAGAAGGGCTTGACCCAATATCTGGCCGACCCCTCAATAGGCGTCGACTCGCTGATCCTCAAGGACGCCGTGGCCAAGAACCTCGACGTGATCGTGGCCGGTCCGATTCCGCCCAACCCCTCAGAGCTGTTGGCCACCCAGGAGGTGGACAAGTTCATCAACGAGGTGCGCGATTCCTACGACTATATCATTATCGACTCGGCTCCCGTAGGCTTGGTCACCGACACCTTCGTGCTCGACCGCGTGGCCGACGCCACCATCTACGTCACCCGCATCGGTGTCACCAAGATCTCCGACCTCAACTTCATCAACTCCACCTACGAGCAGGGACGCCTCCACAACATGTCGCTTGTGGTCAACGGCACCGCCACGGCCAAGAGCTACGGTTACGGCCAGAGCCACCACAGCGAAAAGAAGAACAAGCAATAATAAAGGATGTCGGCAGCCAGGGGAGCACTCGCACGTATGCTCGGCCATGACGACGCCGATGCCACCGTCGACCAGAAAACGGTCGACGAGCGCCGCCCCTTTGTTGCCGCTCCCAGCGAATGGGGATGGGCCGCGGGATGGCTCTTCTCCATGGCCCTGACCGGCCTCGAGTTCTACCCGGCCTACCTGTTCCTGCTGGTGATGCTCGTGCACAAATGGCACGCCGACCGCTACGATTTCCTGGTGATGGCCACCTTGATGTTTGGCGGATTCCGATTCCTCGACCCCGAGCAGATCCCGGGGATGAAGATCTACGACATCGCGTTGCTGGCCTGCTTCGCCGCCATTTTCCTGCTGAGGATGAACAAGGTGACAAAGCGTGTCATATGGCTCATCATCGCGTATATCGTGGTGGTGTGGATGTTCGCGATGATGTCCGACGAGGTGATGAGCGTGCAGATACGCCGCATGCGCTACACGTGGCTTGTGATCTACTGCCTGTTCCCCCTGCTGGTGTTCGCCAACCATCCATTCGACATCATGGAGATGTTCCGCAAGATGATGATCTACTGTATCGTCATCTACGTGCTATATTTCGTTGACGGAGTGATACTTAGCGGATTCTTCTTCATCCCGCTGGGTAGCTTCGGCGACTGGTACGGCGGGGGGCATTCCACGCTGGCCCACCCATGGATCGACCTGTTCGCGTTCAATGTGCCCCGTATCTCGGCCACCCCTATCATTTTCACCTGTATCATCATCTACCCCGTCGCCAAGCTCTTCTCCCTGCAGCGCTGGCAATGGGTAGCTTTCTGGGTGGCCAACCTTGTGTCGCGCACGATGGCCATTCTCGCCGGCTTCATCGTCACCTACCTATGCTTCCGAGGCTTGGGCAAAAAGGTGGTGATCGTGGCCATTGTGGGCCTTCTGGCCCTTCCTGGAATTTACTACGTCGACAAGGCTACCGGTGAATGGCTGCGCGTGGCCACCACCATCGACCAGTTTATCGCCATCAAGGACGGCAACGTCCCCGAGGAGGAGATGGCCGAGTTCATGTCGGGACGCATGGCCCAGGTGATCCCCAAGATGGACCTCCTCTACTCCATGAACCGCCAATGGATCGGATTCGGCTTCATCCACCCCCAGTACTCCAAGTCGCGCAAATATTTCATCAAGAACGAGTTGTACGTCGATGAATCCCAAAGCGAAGAGGTAGCCACTGCCGTGGAGATCGCCCAAGTGCAGACAATCCTCGACACCGGTTATCTGGGACTCATCCTCCAAACAATCTTCTTTATCCTCTTCTACCTGGCCATTCGCAAGGAAGAATACGCCAATTATTACCTGTCGGTGCTAGTGATGGTATCGATTGGTGGAATCGGAGGAATGTGCGGCCTGAATCAGCCCAATGGCCTGCTTCCTGTGGGCCTGGCCCTGGGCGTGGTGCTGCTGGCCAACCGCGACCGACATAAAAAATAAGCTGCTAAGGAGGAGGCACGATTATGAGCGGCTCAATACCATCCCCTACTCCAACGTCCACCGACAACAAGCGCATCGCCCGCAACTCGGTGACCCTCTATCTGCGCACGGCCATCATCCTGGTCGTAGGCCTCTACACCTCGCGCGTGGTGCTGGAAGTGCTTGGAATCGACGACTATGGGGTGTTCTCGGTGGTGGGAAGCCTCATGACCGTGTTCATGTTCTTCACCATGGCCCTGGGTAGCTCTTTCTCGCGATTTTTCGCCTTTGAGCTTGGCAAGGTCGACAACAAGCGCCTACAGGACGTTTTTGGCGCGACCATAGCGATAATATGCGTAATCGGCCTGATAATTCTGATATTGACCGAGACGGTGGGGCTGTGGGTGTTCGGCCACCTCGACATCCCCCCTGAAAGCCGCGACGCGGCATGGTGGGTGTATCAATGCTCGGTGGGTACAGTATTGCTTTCGGTGGTGCAAACGGCCTACACCTCGTCACTAATCGCCCACGAGAAAATGGGGGCCTGGGCCATGCTCGACATCGTTACGGCTTGCCTCAAGCTGGGAGTGGTATTCCTCCTGAAATGGGTCAACACCGATAAGCTGGTGCTCTACGGAGTGCTGATTTTGGCTGTCTCGGCCATTGTTACCGTCATCGGATGCGTGTATACCCGAGTGCACTGCCCGGAGTGGCGCGGCCGCGTGCGCTGGGACTGGCCCGTGATCAAGTCGATGCTCGGCTTCTCGTCGTGGAGCCTTTACACCACGCTGTGCAACACGCTGCGACCGGCCGGTATCAACTTGGTGCTCAATCTGGTGTTCGGCGTGGCTGTCAACGCCGCGGCCGGCATTGGCCTCAACGTGATGAGCAACGTGCAGAAATTCGCCTACTCGGCATTCCTCTCGTTCAAGCCACAGATAATCAAGAAGTACGCGGCGATGGCGTACGACGAGATGCAGCGATTGATGGACAACGCTTTCCGTATAGCGTTCGCGTTGCAGCTACTGGTGGTAATCCCCCTGATCCTGGAGATGCCCATGGTAGTGCGCGTGTGGCTAGGAGAATATCCTGCCTATAGCGTGGTGTTCTGTCGATTGCTGGTAATCTCGCTCACGTTAGAGATCATTGTTATCGTTTGCGAGTTTGGCATCAACGCCACAGGGCGGCTAAAATGGTTCTCGCTGTTCAATTCCACCCTTTTTATGCTTACGGTGCCTCTGGCATGGCTGTCGCTCAAGGTTGCTGCCTTTCCCCCGCTTGTTTACTTCACCCAGATATTAGTGGTGGCTGTGTGCTGCATCGGCGACCTGCTGATTCTCAAGAAATTGGTTCCACAGCTGAGCGTCAAGCGATTTTGTGGGATTTTCCTGCGTGTGGGAGTGGTGGCATTAGTGGGCGTTGGAGTGGCCCTCGCCCCCTGGCTTACTATGGAGGAAAGCTGGGGCAGGCTGCTATCGGTGGTGGCAAGCTCGCTTGGGGGAGTTGCCGTATCAGCCTGGTTCCTTCTCCTCCCCGAAGAGATACGCTTGAAAATCAAGTCGAAACTCCCTAAATGCAAAGCCCTTAGCCTTCAATAATCGCCATGAGCCTGAAACGTAAAATCGCCCTCCTTTTATACTACGGCATCGCCTACAACCTGCCCGACAGTTACATGCCGGTGGTGGGCCGCTGGGCCAACAAGTTGAGAGTGGCTTGCTGTAAACGCATTTTCAAAAAATGCGGCAAGCTGGGCACGGTTAACCGAAAAGTGTGGTTCGGTAGCGGCCACGAGATTGAAATCGGCGACGATTCGGGATTCGGTGCTTATTCCACCTTCCCCAACAATATCAAAATCGGCAACCATGTGATGATGGCCCCCGAATGCTACTGCGCGGGTGCCAACCACCGCTTCGACATTCCCGACATTCCCATCGGCCAGCAAGGCGAGATACCCGCCCAGCCCATAGTCATTGAGGACAACTGCTGGATCGGGGTGCGAGTAATTATAATGCCGGGGCGCCGTGTAAGCACAGGCACGGTGCTGGCAGCCGGGGCTGTGGTCACCAAGGATTTCCCGGCCAATAGCATTGTGGGGGGTAACCCTGCCAAGTTAATACGCCAACGATTGGGCGACAAGGAAAATTGAAAATGAAAATCCTCATTGTCACCAACATGTATCCCACGGCCCAAAAGCCGTTTTACGGGATTTTCGTCAAGGAGCAAGTCGAGGCGCTCAAGCGTAGGTACCCCGATTTGGAATTCGATATCTTCGTCATCAACGGCGACGCCTCCAAGCTTCAATACCTGAAATCCATTCCCCGGATAAGGAAGAAAATAAAGCAGGGGGGATACGACCTGGTGCACGTCCACTATGGATTGTCGGGCATGTTCCTCCTTTTTGGGAAATTAAAAGTTCCCGTGGTGATGTCATTGCACGGAGGTGACATCCAAATCGCCCAGAAACTATGGGCCCAGGTGGCAATCACAAAACGCGCCCTGCGACTGGCCCAAGCAGCCTTCACCCTCAACCACTCGATGGATCAATTGGTGGCCCGTTACTGCCCGCGCCACATCCTATGCCCATGCGGGGTGGATGTGGACACCTTTCACCCGCGGGAAAATGTCCAGCGCCCCTCCCGGCCTATTATCGTTTTCCCCTCCGACCCCGCGCGTTGGGTGAAAAACTATCCACTGTTCTGCGCCACAGTGGACATCCTTCGCCAGAAATACCATCTCGATGTGGAGGAACGCCACGTGAAGGGATTGACGCGCCCCGAGGTCAACGACCTGTTCAACCAAGCATCCTTGTTGCTGCTCACCTCCCACAGCGAGGGGAGTCCACAAGTGGTGAAGGAGGCTATGGCTTGCAACCTCCCCGTGGTGACCGTGCCGGTGGGAGATGTGAAGGTGACACTCCAGGGCGTGGAAAACAGCCCTGTCGCCTCCCAAGCCTCCCCCGAAGAGCTAGCCGCCTTGTGCGCCCAGATAATCCAACGCGACGCTCGCTCCAACGGGCGCCAACGCATTCTCGACCTTGAGCTCGACGCCGGCTCTATTGCCAGCAAAATTCGCTCAGTCTACGACCAATTAACCCCAAATTTTCACTAATTTCGGGGAGGATTTAGTGAAATAATCCGTAACTTCGCACGTCGATTCTAATGCCGAATAATCACAAACTTATTACCATAAACCAATGAAACGTTTCATCACTTTCTTCGCTCTCCTTATCACGGTTGCCCTTACAGCTGTCACCCTCACCGCTTGTGGCGACGACGATGACGACGACAACACCGTCCAAACCTGGAATTATTCCATTGGCCTGGCCGACGCCGACGGCTCCGAGGCCCTCGAGGTGCTAGAGTTCTTCGACGAGAAGATTCCCGCCGCGCTCGGCGTCACCCACAACGTATCCTACTTCCAGCTCACGGGCACCTACGCCGAGTGCCGCACCAAGATCGCCAACGCTTTCGCCTCGCTCTACACCGAGGTCAACGCCCAAGGCTGGACCGGCTACTACACCGTCCAAGTGACTTGCATGAACAACTCCCAAGTCGTAATCCTCTACACCATCAACCATTAGTAATCAGTTGTTAGTTGTTAGTTTTTAGTTGTTAGTTGCACGTGCCAGCAACAACTAAAAACTAAAAACTAAAAACTAAAAACTTCCCATCGTGATTACCTTCATGATTATAGCCTTCGCGGCAGGCTATATAATGATTGCCTTAGAGCATGTTGTGAATATCAACAAAGCAACCTTCGCGTTGCTTATGTGCGGTATACTGTGGAGCGCCTACTCCCTGTGCGCTCATGACCCCCAGCTCCCCGGCGAATTGATCGAAGCCCTGGGCGACACCTGCGAGATTATCGTCTTCCTGATCGGCGCCATGACCATCGTCGAGCTTATCGACCGTTACGGCGGCTTCAACATCCTGGTCAAACGCATCCACGCCGGCAACAAGCGCTCGCTGATGTGGATCCTCGCCATCGTCGCTTTCTTCATGTCGAGTATTCTCGACAACATGACCACCACTATCATCATGGTGATGATGCTGCGCCGCATGCTTGCCGACCAAAAGGAGCGCTGGATTTTCGCCGGCGTGATCGTCCTGGCCGCCAACTCGGGCGGCGCCTGGTCGCCCATCGGCGATATCACCACCATCATGCTGTGGATGAAGAACTACGTGTCGTCGGTCGACCTGATCGTCAACCTATTGATACCATCGCTGGTATCGGTGGTTGTACCCGTGGCTGTCGCCACCCGCTTCATCAAGGCCGAGCCGGTGGAGAGCCTCAACGAGCAGGACAAGCGCGTGGGCTACGAGCTGGCCGCCCATCACCCCGGCGTGTCCAAGGCCATCCTTATCCTGGGAGTGCTGGGACTGCTGTTCGTGCCCGTGTTCAAAACCATCACCCACCTGCCTCCCTACATGGGCATACTTATTTCCCTGGGAGCCCTGTGGCTCATCACCGAGATCATCGTCCACCACTTCCGTCTCGACGGCAAGATGGAGGGCCGCATCTCCCAGGTGGTACGCCACATCGACATGTCGACGATCATGTTCTTCCTCGGCATCCTTATGGCCGTGAGCGCGTTGCAGCGCGCGGGCATCCTGGAGACGCTGGCCATCTGGCTCGACACCGAGGTGCATGAGCCCTACACCATCAACGGCATCATCGGCGTGCTGTCGTCGATCATCGACAACGTGCCCCTGGTGGCAGCCTGCATGAACATGTACCCCGTGGCCACCGACGCCATGGTAGCCGCCGCGGCCGACCCGGCCTACATCGCCACTTTCGTCGAGGACGGCCTGTTCTGGCACCTGTTGACATTCTGTGCCGGCGTGGGCGGCTCCCTCCTCATTATCGGCTCGGCCGCCGGAGTGGTAGCCATGGGCATCGAGAAGATACCGTTCATGTGGTACGTCAAGCGCATCACCTGGCTCGCGTTCCTGGGCTACTGCGCCGGCATCGCCACCATCTGGCTCGAAACCCTCTTCCTCGAAATTTGATAATATTTTTGACATTTTGCTTTTAATTTGGATTTATTTTCGTAATTTTGCGGCCAAACAGCAGTGAAATGGAAAAAATTGATACTCTCGACAAAAAAATCCTATCCATAATCATGCGCAACGCCCGCATCGCTTCAAAGGATGTGGCCGTGGAGTGCGGCGTGTCGCGCGCGGCTATTCACCAGCGTATCCAGCGCATGATCGACCTCAACGTCATCACCGGCTCGGGTTACACCGTCAATCCCAAGATTCTCGGCTACGCTACCTGCACCTACATCGGCGTTAACCTCGAGCGTGGCGCTATGTACCGCGACGTTGTCCCCGAATTGGAAAAGATTCCCGAAATCGTGGAGTGTCACTACACCACCGGCCCCTACACCATGCTCATAAAGCTCTTCGCCCGCGACAACGAGCACCTGATGGAGCTGCTCAACAACCGCATCCAGAACATCCCCGGCGTGACCGGAACCGAGACCCTCATCTCCCTCGACCATTCCATTCACCGCGAGATCCCCGTCCACCTCGACCAAGAGTAATCGCTCACCCCCCTCTTTCATCCTTTTATCCTTTCCTCCTTTAA
>JAJBVP010000004.1:13887-27905 GCA_020859755.1 Bacteroidales bacterium
TCACCCCCCTCTTTCATCCTTTTATCCTTTCCTCCTTTAAATCCCATAGCCCATCGTGCCCCTCGGGGTGATTTTTTCTGCGTCCCGGTGTAACTTTTTGCCACCCATGTGCGTCAAATTAATGAATCACCCCTTAATTCAACGCAATGGACAAAATCATGAAGCGCCTACTCATCACCCTCGCAGTCGCCCTCACCGTGGTCGTCACTGCCTCTTGCGGCAACTCCTCGTCGATCAAACTCACGGGCAAAGACTCCACCAACACCTACACGTTCAACAACGCCCGAGGCCTGTCGGTAAGCTCAGCCATCGACGTGGAGCTAGTCCCCAACAATGAGCTTGTCACCACAATCATCGAGGTTACCGCCGACGAGGCCCTCCTCCCCAGGGTCGTAGTGAACGAGCACAGCGGTATCCTCTCTCTTTCCATCCAAGGTAATGTCAACCTCAAGAAAACGGAGATCCGAGCCCGCATCACCGGCCCCGCGCTCTCCCAGTACTCCCTGTCGGCGGGAGCCGACCTGAAATGCTACCAGCAATTGCAAGGCAAGGACTTTAACTTTACCACCTCATCTTCGGGCGACTTTGACCTCACCGACGTCGTGGCCACCGACAAGATTTCCGTCACGACATCCTCTTCGGGCGACTTCGAGTGCAAGGTGGTGCAAGCCCCCATGGTCAATCTCTCCGCCTCCTCGAGTGGCGACATCGAGATCTCCAAAGTGATCGCCACCAGCCTCAACGCCAACTCATCGTCGGGTGCCGACATCGAAATAAAAATCACCAAAGCGGCCAACATAGCTGTCAACAGTAGCTCGGGCGCCGACATCGACCTCAAGAGTATCGAGGCCACTGCCATCGCGGCCTCCGCCTCCTCGGGCGCCGACATCTCCCTCTCCGGCACCACCGGCTCCTTCGCCAAAAAAGTATCCTCGGGTGGCAAGATTGACGTCCGCTCCCTTAAAGTGATACAATAGCGCCTATTTAACCCCCATCTTTCCTCCTCTTATCCATACCGCCTTTAAGGATCGGCATCGCCCCTCTAGGAGTCGCATCCTCCACGGGGCCCTAAAAACATTCTACTTAACTTTATTTAACTGTGTGATTAGCTGGGGCGAAGATAGAAAAGTGCTATCTTCGCCCCCAAATTGCGTTAAACCACCAGCGAAATTCGCAGTCAAAATCAAGTAATCCGTCTAATTTCGACCCATTATGTTAAAGAAAGTGCTTCTGGGCGCGCTCCTCGCAGTCGCCTCACTCACCGCCACAGCCCAAGTATCCATAACCAAAGTTGACCGCGTGGCACCCACCGACGAAATCTACATCGACATGGCCACCGGAGCCGCCAAGGGCAGCAAATACGGTGGCGCTGCCATCATCATCAACAACGCCTATAAGTGCGCCGCAGCCGGCACAGCCGCCGTCGACGCCGCCAAGGCCGCATTGGAGAAAACCTCGGCCGACATGTCATTCGGCACCATCTACACCGTCAATGAGCCCACCACCGAGGCTCTCCGCGCTATCTCCGCCCGAGGCGTGGGCAAGGTGGTGTTCGTCAACGACAAGGAAAAAGTGATCGCTGCCGGCGTTTATCCCGCCTCGGCTTACGACCCCGACTCCACCCTGGTGGTCGACCTCCAGCAGATCTCCTATGCTCCGGCAGCCGCCCTGGTGAAATAATACCTTAGTTTTCAGTCTTCAGTTTTCAGTAAACAGTCAAAATGCTGAAAACTGAAAGCTGAAGACTGAAAACCCACAATTTAATCAAGTGTTTTGCGTTATATTTTAGATGAATAAGGCGCAATACACAATCCCCCTCCCCCCAAAAGTAGCAAGCCCCAACAACATGGGCCTGCTACGTTATTATTTGGCCCTGGCCGTGATCATCGCCCACTTCAACGTCGTGGCCGGAACCCGGTACTGGTGGCCAAACTCGTCGTTTGACGGCGTCAGCGCGTTCTTCATCCTCAGCGGTTTCCTCATTTGGGGCAGCTACTTGAAGTCGCAATCAACGGTGTCGTTCCTGCGGCGCCGCTTCATGCGCATTTTCCCATGCTACGCCACAGTGATTATCGTCGCTGCCGTGGGGTGTTGCCTGTTGACCTCGCTCCCATTGGCCGAATATTTCACCCATCCCCAATTCTGGAAGTACCTGGCTTGCAACCTCATGTTCTGGAACCACGGCCAGCCCGACCTCCCGGGGGTGTTCGCCGACAACGCCGTCCCGGCCGTCAACGGCTCCCTGTGGACTATCAAGGTGGAGCTGATGCTCTATTGCACCGTCCCCGTGCTCGCATGGCTATTGCGCCGCACCCGCTGGAAACCGATACCCGTGAAGGGAGCCATAGTGGTCGCGTCGCTCATTTGGCGCGTGTGGTGCCGGTACATGTGGCTCACTACCGACAACGAGGCTTTCGAAACCTGGGAGCGACAGTTCCCCGGCCAGCTCTGCTACTTCTACCTGGGAGGAATCGCCAGCTACATCTGGCCTTGGATGGCCAAAAATTGGAAGGTGCTGCTGCCCATCGGCCTGCTGCTTTACGTCATCGGCACCATGCATTTCTACGGCTTGGCCCTGTTGCCACCCTTTGCCCTCTGCATGCTGGTGATCACCCTGTCGTTCGCCTTCAAAATGCCCTGGTACTCCCACCCCAAGAAAAATTTCTCCTACGACATCTACCTGTGGCACTTCCCCATCTTCCAGGCCGCGGCCGCCTCGGGCCTGCTTCTCTTCCTGGGTCCTCACCTCACTTTCGTCGTCACCGTGGCCATAATCGCCCTCGTGGGGTGGCTTTCATGGACCAAAATCGGCTCGCCCGCTTTGAATTGGACAAAAAACTTGGGAAAACGCGATATAATCCGTAACTTCGCGAGCGAAAAATAAACGAATTTGATATGGAAACAAGGTTGAGAATCGCCGTTCAATCCAAAGGGCGACTTTTCGACGAGACGATGGAGCTGCTCACCGAGGCCGGCATAAAGCTCACGGCCGTGAAGCGCACCCTGCTCGTCCCCTCCCGCAACTTCCCCGTGGAATTGCTTTACCTGCGCGACGACGACATCCCCGACGCTGTCGCCTCCGGCACGGCCGATATCGGTATCGTCGGCCTTAACGAAGTGATGGAAAAAGGCAAGGACGTCAACGTGGTTAAACCCCTGGGTTTCAGCCGTTGCCGCTTGTCACTCGCCATCCCGCAGCATCTGGCCTACGATGGCCCACGCTGGTTCCACGGCAAGAAAATCGCCACATCCTACCCCGAAATCCTGCGCCGTTACCTCGACGACAAGGGCATCCGAGCCGACATCCACGTGATCACCGGCTCGGTGGAGATCGCCCCGGGTATCGGTCTGGCCGACGGCATCTTCGACATCGTTTCCTCAGGCTCTACCCTCGTGAGCAACAACCTCGTGGAGGTGGAGAAAGTGCTCGATAGCGAGGCCGTGCTCATCGCCTCGTCGCGCACCACCCTCTCCCCCGACAAGCAAGAAATCCTCGACGAATTGCTCTTCCGCATCGACGCCGTGAAAGCCGCCGACGGCAAGAAATACATCCTCATGAATGTCGCCAAGGACCGCCTCGACGCCGTGCTCGCCGTGCTTCCAGGCATCAAGAGCCCCACGGTGTTGCCGTTGGCCGACAGCGACTGGTGCTCGGTGCACACCGTCCTCGAAGAGAAACGCTTCTGGGAGATCGTGGGTCGCCTCAAGGCCGAAGGCGCCGAAGGCATCCTCGCTCTCGACATCGAAAAAATGATCCTCTGATGGAGATCTACCGTTACCCCAGCCGCTCGGAGTGGCCCCACATCTGCCGCCGCGCCCTCGCCGAGCAAAGCAAGCAGGTGGAGGACACCGTCGCAGCTATCATCCACGACGTTGCCACCCGCGGCGAGCAAGCCGTCCTCGATTACGAGCACCGTTTCACCGGCTCCAGCATCGAAAACCTGCGCGTCACCGACCGCGAGCTCGAGCAAGCCATGCGAGACCTCCCCGAGGAGCTAATTCTCGCTATACAAGCCGCCGCCACCAACATCGAGCGCTTCCACGCAGCCCAGCGCATGCAGCCAATCGTGGTGGAAACTGCCCCGGGCGTGCACTGCGAGCAACGCCAACTGCCCATCTCCACCGTCGGCCTATACATCCCCGGCGGCAACTCCCCACTATTCTCCACCGTGCTCATGCTCGCCGTGCCGGCACGCCTTGCCGGATGCAAGCGAGTGGTGATGTGTACGCCTGCCGACAAGCAGGGCCGCGTTCACCCCGCCATCCTCGCCGCCGCCGGGATCGTGGGCGTCAAGGAGATCTACAAGACCGGAGGCGCGCAAGCAATAGCCGCAATGGCCCTGGGCACCAACGAGATACCCCGCGTCGACAAAATTTTCGGCCCCGGCAACCGCTTCGTCATGGAGGCCAAGCAGCAAGTGACGCGCCTGGGCGTCGCCATCGACATGCCCGCCGGACCATCCGAGGTAATGGTTCTCGCCGACGACGGCGCGCGCCTGGAATGCATCGCCGCCGACTTCCTCTCGCAAGCCGAGCACGGCCCCGACAGCCAATCGATTCTCATCACCTGCTCCCAGCGCGTGATCGACTCCCTCCCCGCCGTCATCGACCAGCAAGCATCCACCTTGCCAAAGCGCGAGCTCGTGGAAAAATCCCTGAGCCACAGCCGATTGGTATTGGTAAAGGATGAGGGCGAGATGATGGCCCTGGCCAATGACTACGCCCCCGAGCACCTGATCATCGCCATGGACCGTTGGCGCGAGCTAAAAGACCGCGTGGAGAACGCCGGATCGGTATTCCTGGGCTACGACACCCCAGAAAGCGCCGGCGACTACGCCTCCGGCACCAACCACACCCTGCCCACCTCGGGCTATGCCCGCGCCTACTCGGGCGTCAACCTCGACTCCTTCATGAAGAAAGTCACCTTCCAGCACCTCACCCCCCAAGGTGTCGCCTCCATCGCCCGCACTGTCGAGCTAATGGCCCTCGCCGAAGGCCTCGACGCCCACGCCCGCGCCATGACCCTCCGCGATTAATTTTTTGTGATATATTTTCAGCAAGTTAACAAATTTTTCGTAAATTTGCGGAATCTTTTCCAGGATAGATAATTTTCATCACACGATTAACCGATCCACGCTAATGCCTGACCCCACACAAGCCCCTAAGGGACAGCGTAATAAATTGCTGTCGATGTGCCTCCAAACCGTTGGCATCGTGCTCCTTGCGTGGATACTCTCGGCTCTGATCCTCGCCCCGTTCTCCTTCTCCACCGGCTCGCTGCTCTCCAACGGCCAAGCCAACGACTTCACCGTCAACGATTTCTACAATCTTGTGGCCAACGGGCGCGCCGTGCGTTCGCTCGACAACGACGTGGTGATCGTCAACATCGACCAATGCGGGCGACCCGAGATCGCCGCTCTGCTCGACATCCTGTCGATGCAGGATCCCAAGGCCGTGGGCCTTGACGTGATCTTCCCCGATGAGCGCGAGGGCGACGAGATTTTGATCGATGCCATCGCCCGCACACCCAACTTAGTGATGGTGAAGAAGTTACAACAAATGGGGGGGGTAAATCCTCCGGCATTTTCCACCGAGATTGAATCTTATCCCGGCCTGACGGCCTACAACGACGAGGTTACCTTTGGCGCGGCCAACTTCCCGCAAAGCGTGTCGAAAAGCACCGTGCGTCGCTTCGCCACATCGCTCCCGCTAGCCGATGGCGACTCTATCATGTCGTTCGCCTCGGCCCTGGCTTTCAAGGCGTTCCCCGAAGCCTACCTCGACCTGAGCAACCGCGGCAACGAAACGGAATACATCAGTTTCCCCTCCCGCGAGTTCCGCGTGCTCGAGCCTGAGGATCTTGCCGCCGATCCCTCGGTGGCCGACGGCCGCATTGTGCTGCTGGGAGCCATGACCCAGTACAGCGACTTCCATCCCACCCCCATCGACGCCGCCATGCCGGGGGTGCTCATCCACGCCTACTCCCTGGCCACAATCCTCCAACACGACTATTTCACGGAGCCTTCCACCTTCGTGATCGGCCTGATCGCCGCACTGCTCAGCGCCCTGCTCATCTTCTTCTCGATGTGCATCCCCGGCGGCGTGAAGGGCCTGGTGCTCCGCTTGCTGCAGCTTGCCCTGCTGCTGGTGATTATAAGAGTGGGCTACTGGCTTTTCATTACGCATCACATATTATTAGATATATCATACACAGTGCTGATGGTCACCTTCAGCTTCTTCGCCAGCGATATTTGGACAGGATGTGCTACAATAGGCGAATGGGGCAAAAAGCTGTGGCACCGGCGCAAATCACCCACAAAATCAGTGATACTCAATGAAAACTGACCACGCTTCCACTCCCCGTCGCCGCGCCCTGCTGCGCGTGGCCCTGGCTATAATCATGACCGCGGTATTCGCCCCCGCGGCCATGGCACAATACGCCCTCCATAATTACGAGGGGGCCGTGAAGGTGCTGCGAAGCAACCAATCGGTGGCCGTCACCAAGGGGATGGCCCTCCAAGCCCCCGACTACATCGAGGTGCCCTCGGGCGGCTGGGTAGAGGTGTCGAGCACCATCGGTGGCAAGACCAACATCTACCGCCAGACCGACGCCGGCACGTTCAAGGTGCCGCAAATCATCAACAACGCCAAGCGCCAGGCCTCCGACCAGAGCAGCGCCCTGTGGAACAGCATGTCGTTCGCCAAGGACAAGAAATCGGGAGCAATGGTGTACGACGCCGCGGGCATGGTCACCCGCGACCGCGTGAGCGCCCAGGCCTTTGAGCCGGTCGACTCGCTCCAGCTCGCGTGGGCCGTCGCCACCGCCCTGGCCGACAACAAGCCCGAGATCGCCTCCCTGCTCGACTGGGGCCCCCTGCGCCACAGCGAGAACGACGGCATTATCAGCCTCGACGCCTCCAACCCCTCGGCTTCACCCCTGTGGGTCAACGTGTTGTGCCTCACGAAGGACGAGGCAGGCAACCGCACCGTCGACATCTCCACGCTCGGCCAGCCCGGAGCCAACTTCCTGCTGCTGCCCGGCCAGAGCATGTCGCGCCGCCAAATCATGCCCCTGGCCGTCGACGGCGAGGTGCACGTGGCCGTCGCCTCTGCCTCACCATTCGACCTGCAAGCCCTGATATCCAACGTCAAGGCCATGCTCCTCAACGGCTCATCGCGGCCCAAATCCCCCTCCTCGGCCGCGGCAATGGCCACCCTCACCCTCGATTAATTAACCATATCCATACATCCCATGAAATCAACTACAGCCATCTCATGCCTGTGTGCTCTCACAGCCTTTTGCGCCTTCGCCGCGCCTAAAGACTCCAAAAACAACAAGGACGCGGAATCGACTGCCCCCAAAATCCGCACCGAATACAACTACCGCCACAAAGTCACTCCCGAGGACTTGCACCTGGGCGGCCAGATGCTGCTCACCCACGCCGACAAGAACGTCAACACCATGACTGGCGACCTGCTGGGCAACCCCGGAAAGCCTATCGTCGACATGGCCATCAACCCCAGCGTAATCAACTACGTGATTATCGTCGACAAGGGCAAAGGCAAGACCCAAAGCCTCGTGTACTCTTGCGTCGAGGACAAGGAACTGGGCAAGGTGGAAGAGAAATGGGGCAAAGCCAAGTACGGCCCCTCGCGCTCGGTAGCCTACTCCCCGGACGCCCGCCGCTTCTACCTGGCCACCGACACCGCCCTGCGAGTGATGAACTTCAACAAATATTTCCAGGAGGGCAGCATGCCCGTGTCCTGGGCGCCCAAGCACATGACCGTCAGCTCCAACGGCTACTTCCTCCTGGGCTTCCGCGGCGACAGCGTGGCCGTGTACAACCTCAACGACCGCTCGCTGCGCAAGGACTGGAAATTCGGCGAGAAGGTTAACGACGCCGCATTCTCCCCCGACGTGCAGAAACTGGCCATCGCCACCGACGACGGCATGGTGAGCGTTTACGACACCCGCACGTTCATCGTCTCCCAGACCCTCGAGGATCTCGGCCAAGCTCTCAACCTCACCTGGACCCCCGACAACAAGTACCTGGCAGTGCTCACCGCCCCCAACACCATCAAGATCATCAACACCCTCGACCCCACCGACGACCCTGACGTGATCGACATCCCCGAAGGCGGCACCACCTGCGTGCTTTTCTCCGAGGACTCCTACTCGCGCCCCGTGCTCAACTTCAACCGCGAGGGAGGCATGCGCGCCAAGCGCTTGCCCCAGCTGCTCCCCAACTATGGCAAACTCGTCACCGACCGCGCCAACGAGCGCTTGGCCGAATGGATGAAGATGATGCCCGGCGAGTCGATGGAGGCCTACGCCTTGCGTGTCAACGACGAGAGCCGCCTGGCCAAGCTGCGCGAATTCGAGGACGAGGAGGCTACCGCGCTGGCCGGCGACATGCTCTCCATGGCCGACATCTCCCTGGGCCTCTACGATCGCGACAACAGCCTGCTCCAAGTCAACTTCTCCAACATGCCCGCCGTGATGCTCCCCGTGGATGAAAGCGACCTCGGCTCAATCCACTCGGCCGACGACCTCAACTTCACCAACGCCCGCTACGCAGTGCTCCCCACCGACAAGTTCATGCTTATCTACGCCCAGGTGCAAAACCGCAACAACGGTGCCACCTACACCTACGCCAACCTCGACCGCCTGCCACTGAACTACGCCAGCACCGGCTCCAACTTCGTGCCCATCGAGTTCATCCAGCAGCAACAGATGGAAGAGATGCGCCTCCAGGAGCTGCGCGCCCAGATCGTGGCCGAGGCAAAGCAGCAGAACTATATCTCCGACCACACCAACATCACCGTCGACGCCTCGCTTGAACCCGACTACGACGCCAACGGCAACAAGATCATCAACTACCTGATCAACTTCACCTACGACGTTGATCCGGAATTCTCCTCCTCCGAGGACTTCGCCCCCGGCAAGTACCACGCCGAGCAGTCGGGTGCCGCTTCGGCAATGCTCCGACTGATCAAGGAGACCTTCGAGGGCGACTTCGCCAAGTACCTCGAGCCTGGCAAGCGCATGACCGTGCGCATCTCGGGCTCGGCCGACGGCACCCCCATCGTGGGCCGAATCGTCTACGACGGAGCCTACGGCGAGTTTGACAACGAGCCTATCACCTCCAACGGCCGCATGACCTCCGTAACCGTGATGCCCAACCAGCTCGTGAAGGAGAACGAGCAACTCGCGTTCCTGCGCGCCGCCGGTGTCAAGACCTACATCAACAACGAGGTGGGCAACCTCAAAGCAATGAACCCCGAATTCAACTACAACATCGACGTGCTCGAGGGCAAGGGCTCCGACCTGCGTCGCATCAAAGCCGAATTCAAAATCTATGATGTTTACGCCAACCAATAAAACACTTCCCCGCCTGTGCCTGGTGGCGACTGTCATCGCGGCCGTCGCCATCGGGGTTATGGCCGCTCCATCGGGCCAGATCGACAGCGAGCTGGGCGAGTTGCCACCCCTGGCCGGGGGCGTCGCCGACACCGACTCGATCGACGACCTGCTGCTGTTCACCCCCTCGCTGGGCCAGGACCGCGACCCGCATGAGGCGCTGTGCGACTCCCTGATGCAGCGCGCAAGCGACGCCTACCGCGCCGTGGCCGCCCTGCGCGTCAACCCCGAGGCCGACAAGGGCGAGCTATACTCGGCCTCCGAGGTGGCCACCGACCGCTGCGTCGAGGCTCTCGAAGTGGTCGACGCCGGCTCACGTTACAGCCTGCAGCTGCGCGAAACCCTGCGCGACCTCAACCCCATGATCTTCGACGCCGCCTTCCACTACACCAGCCAAGGCGACCAGTTGACCGTCACCCGCATGGCCCGCAAGTACATCGACGTGCAATTGCTGCCCGTGATGAAAGGCGTGAAATTCCTGCGCAACCCGCGCGTGTTCCCCACCCTGGCCTACATCGCCGCCTCCGACGCCTACAACAACAAGGATTGGGTCAACGCCATCAAATATTTCAACGAATTCTACACCACCCCCGACGAGGCCCTGCGCCCCAAGGTCGACCCCTACATGGTGCAGGCGTGCCTTAACGCTGGCCGATACGACGAGGGACTCACCGTGGCCGAGCAAGCCGTGCAGCGCGAGCCCGACAACCTGGTGATGACCAAATTGGCCGTGCAGACGTGCATCGCCGGTGGTCGCGCCGAAAAACTCGGCCCGTTCATCGACAACGCCCTGCGCCTCGACCCCACCGATCTGGCCATGCTCTCCAACAAAGGCAAGCTCATGGAGGACCAAGGCCGCTGGGGCGATGCCCTGAAGGTGTACCAGCAGATCAAGGAGGCCCACCCCGAGTCGCTTACCTACGCCCAGCACGAGGCCCTGTGCTACTACAACATCGCCGTCAACTTCTTCAACCGCGCCGTCAACGAGCAGGACACCAAACTCGCCCAGCGCCAGCGCCACCAGGCTCGCGACCACTTCGACGCCGCCCTGATGCTCCTGGAGAACGTCATCGCCTCGTCGCCCATGGACGTCAAGTACCTGCGAGCCGCCGCCGTGTGCGCCCTGTGCATGGAGAACCGCCCGAAATTCGACCAGTTCAACTCGCGCATCACGGCCCTGGGCGAGGACCCGCTCTCCGACGTGTTCATGCCCGGCGTCATCACCGTCAACGCCGCCAACGAGAACAACTTCACCGCCTCGGGCCTCGTGGCCCAGGGTGGCACTCCCCCACCCTTCAGCGAGTTTGCCTCGGCCTTTGTCACCCAGGAGCTCCAGAAGTTTGTGGCCAAGGACGAGTTTGAAACCTTAGAGAAATACAGCCAGCGCGTCAACGACCGCTCCATCGCCGCCGAGACCCGACGCCTCAAGTCGATGGCCGCCGAGAAATACCTCGCCACCTACGGCAAAAACCTGTCGCTCAGCGAGCTGTACCTCCACCCCTACGACGCCGACAACCAGACATTCCTCGTCGAGACCTCCTACGGCAACCTCACCGTGGCCGTGCCCAACAAGGGCGACGAGGCAAAGCAGTTCAAGCAGCTGTGGAGCTCCGTGCAACTCCGCGAGGCCAAGTGGTTCATCGACGACGACAACGTGCGCGTGAGCTACGTGAAATTCGTCCTCCCCAACGGCAAAACCTACGCCTACGACAACCTAAAGGCCCACGACTACACCATCCCCGACATCACCATCGACGTCGACAAGATCGTGGCCGCGACCCAGACGTCCAGCCCCACCCCGTCGTCGGGTAACATCGCCAAGGCTAGCTACGACGTGGGTATCGTGTCCGATGTCGACCGCGACATCCCCGTAAGCCGCAAGACTCAGCCGTCGACCTACGCCCTGCTAATCGCCAACGAGAACTACCAGGGCGGCATCGCCCGCGTGGAATCGGCCCTCCACGATGGCCGAATCATGGCCGAATACGTCGAAAAGACCCTCGGCGTCCCCTCCGAGAACATCCTGCTGCTCACCGACGCCTCCCTTAGCGACATGCTCAAGGGCGTGGCCCGACTGGAGCAACTGGTCAACGCCTCCAGCGAGCCGGCCGACGTGATCGTCTACTACGCCGGCCACGGAATGCCCGACGAGACCACCCGCGACGCCTACCTGCTCCCCGTCGACGGCTCAGCCACCCTCTCGGCTGTCAACCTTAGCCTGGCCAAGTTCACCGAACGCCTGTCCAACCTCAACGCGGCTTCGGTGGTCACCTTCCTCGACGCTTGCTTCTCTGGCTCCAGCCGCTCCGACAAGATGCTGGCCAGCGCACGAGCCGTGAGCATCAAGCCCAACATGGCCTCGGCTCGCGGCAACTCCATGGTGCTCTCGGCCACCACCGACAAGCAGACCGCCCTCCCCTACCGCGAGAAGGATCACGGAATGTTCACCTACTGGCTCCTCAAAAAGCTCCAGGAGAGCAAGGGCGACGCAACCCTGAAGGAGATTTCCGACTACGTTACCCAGAACGTGAAGAAAACCTCGCTCAAGGAGAACGGCAAGGATCAAGTGCCCTCCGTTAGCCTCTCCGGCGCACTCTCCACCGAATGGTCCAAGAAAAAACTCAAAAAGTGATGAAACTCCACTTACTCTTGGCCGCCACCGCCCTGCTGGCCCTCTCGGCTAGCGCCTCCGACGTGAAAAACGTGTCGGGCGAATCCATCTACTACGGCGAGCGCTCCCAGGGACCTGACGAGTGCAAGCGCCTGGCCCTCCAGCAGGCGCGCGTCAACGCCCTGGCCAAGGAATTCGGCACCATGGTAAGCCACACCGTTCTTACCGCCGACACCCAGGACACCGACAACGCCCTGCTGCTCAACGAGACCGAGGTAAAGGGCGAGTGGATCATCGACACCGCCGAGCCTGAGTACAAGCTGAGCCTGGCCGACGACGGCACAATCGTCGTGGCCTGCAAGGTGAAGGGACAGGCCCGCGCCCTGAGCAACTCGGCCACCGAGTTCGTGGCCAAGGTGCTGCGCAACGGCACCGACGACCGCGACGCCGCCACCTCGTTCCGCTCCGGCGACCAGATGTACGTGCGTTTCCGAGCCCCCATGGACGGCTACGTGGCCATATTCCTCAACGACCCCGCGGGCACGTTCTACACGCTGCTCCCCTATGCCACATCCCCCAACGGCGAGGTAAAGGTCAAGGGGTCAAAGGAATACACGTTCTTCTCCCGCTCCGAGGCCAACGCCGCCTTCGGCGAGCCGGATGAGCTGATCCTATCGACCGACGACGACCTGGGTGAATGGAACCGCCTCTACATCCTCTTCTCCCCGCGCCCGTTCAGCCGTCCCGCCGACGTCAAAACCGACGCCCTCATCCCCCCCAAACCTGGGATACGAGGAGTTCTCCCGATGGCTCACGCGCGCTCGCCGCTCCGATGAGCGCATGGGCCAGCAAGTGTACAACCTCCACATCACGAAATAATCAATCAACATTTATATCACCTTAAAAATCATCCGATTATGAAAAAACTACTTTATCTGATCACCACTCTCTGCCTGTTGATCCCCTGCATCCAGGCCAACGGCGCCGAGCTGGACAAAAAGACCCAAAAGGCCCTCAAAAAAGAGATGAAAGATAAGCTCAAACAGTACAAGAAGGAGGGTTGGCAGATTTTCGGCTCAACCCGCACCCTCGAATCAGCCCTCGAGAAACACTACACCAAGCTTGAGGAACTGGGCGACGACGGCCACGAGACCGCCGGCATCGCCACCAAGTGCAAGAGCAAAAACAACGGCTACCAGCTGGCTATCAACAACGCCTGCATCACCTACGCACAATCGGCCGGCTCCGACCTCCAAGGCCGCGTGATGAGCGACATCTTTGCCGACGGCGCCGAGGCATCCGGCGAGTTTGAGCACTTCTACGCCGCCTACGAGCGCCAGGTGCAGAAAGAGATCCGCGGCGAGATGGAGGAGAGCTTCTCCATCCTGCGCGACAACGGCGACGGCACCTACGAGATCCAGTCGTTCTTCATCGTGAGCGAAAGCGCAGCCTCCAAGGCACGCATGCGCGCCCTCGAGAACGCAATGAAGGAGAGCGAGGCCGCTCAACTCTACGCCGACAAGATCTCCGACTTCGTGCGCAACGGCAAGTAAACCCTTCCCCAAGCCATTCCCCTCCCCATTCATCAATAATCTTTCCTCATGAAACGCATCCTATCTCCCGCGCGCGTCATTTGGGCCATCGCCGCCATGGGCATGATCGCCCCGGCCACGTCGGGCCAAAACCAGACCTTCGAAGAGTATCGTCGCGGCCTTCACAAAAGCTTTCAAGACTATCGCTCGTCGGTCTTTGACCGCTACGACGAGTTTCTCTCCAACGCGTGGGCCGAGTACGAGCAGTTTCGCGGGGAAAGCCGTTATTCCACCCCTAAGCCCTCCAAGGCGCCCGTAGCCGAGGAGACGCTCCCCGACACCCCGGCACCCGCTACCGAGCTTCCCGCTCCTCCAGCGCGTGCCGAGGGCGCCGAGGGTACCCCCTCCGCCGGGAAAAGCCCCATCGTCTCCATCCCCTCGGTCCCCGCCACCC
>JAJBVP010000263.1 GCA_020859755.1 Bacteroidales bacterium
ATTAATCCTTAAATAGCTTTAATTTCCAGTCAAGCTATTTCAGGACGACACACATGTTGACCAACAAGGGCGACGGCGTATATGAGATCTCGATGGCCGACCTTACCTCGCAGTTCAAGGTCACCGACGGCGACTGGGATGATCCCTACAACTTTGCCGGCTCGTCGGACGGCATCGTGCTTGGTACTCCCTACCAGCTCGTTGACGGCTCTAATACCAACCTTTTCTTCGCTGGTGGTGACTATATCACCGACGTGTACATCGAGGTGAACCTCAACACCCAGATGATCACCGTAACCGGCAACTATGCCGAGATGGAGAAGGTGTGGTACATCCAGGGAGTGAACGGCGACTGGGCCACATGGAGCACCGACAACCAGTTCACCAAGAACGAGGATAGCGGTTGCTACGAAATCAACGAGTTTGCCTTCACCAGCGCTGGCGAGTTCAAGCTTGCTACTGAGAACTGGGTTAACGAGTACGGCTCGGGTACCGACACTCAGGCTATCGCCTTCGGCAACTTCTCCACTCAGCTTTACGTGAGCGGTGGCAACGTGGCTTATTCGATCCTTGGCACCTTCGGTATCCGCTTCAACCCCGAGACCGAGGTTGTCGAGTTCGTTCAGGGCGGTCTTGGTGGCGTGAATGAGATCACAGTTGACCTCGACAACGCAGCCGACGCTATCTACTACAACCTGCAGGGCGTGCGCGTCAGCAACCCCACGAACGGTGTTTACATCCGTCAGCAGAATGGTAGCGCTGTGAAAGTGCTTGTAAAATAAGCATTTAACATAGCTTATACAACATTAAAAGGCCCGTCACTTGCATAAGTGGCGGGTTTTTTCTATTTTTGAGCCGTGAAAGCGATTCAACGCTTGTCAACAATCTAACATTCATCCTTAGAGATAATCACTATGAACGATATTACTGAATTGTTTGACGACCTATTGATAGAATACGACAGTATCGATATAGCGGAGGCCGAGTTTAAGAAACGCCTGGTGGAAGATCCGGAGATCAAGGAGGCCTACTCGGAGTGGTGTCACGCAGTCGGCTCGAGCGAAAAGCACGGCTTTATGGACTATGCTGAAGAGTATAAGGAGTCGCAGGACTCGGTGTGGGAAGCCTTGAACGACTTCGATGAATAGGCTGCCAGCCGAATGGGAATGCGCGGGCGCCGTGATGATGGCGTGGCCGCATGCCGCTACCGACTGGGCCGGGATGCTACCCGAGGTGCACCAGTGCTACCTGTCGATGATGGAGGCAATCGCTCCCAGGGTGAAGCGGCTGTTGCTGCTCGCTCCTGAGCCTTGTGAATTGCCGCCGTTGCCCCAGGGGGTGAGGGTTGTAAGGGTGCCAACCAACGACACTTGGACCCGCGATTACGGCCCAATCACTATCCAAGATGACAACTGCTTGAAAATCTGTGACTTTAAGTTTAATGGCTGGGGATTGAAATTTGCCGCCGACAAGGATAATATGGTCAACTCCAGGGTATTCCCCGCATTGGTCGACCATCGAGAATTTGTACTCGAAGGTGGGTCGATCGAGAGCGATGGCCGCGGAACCATCCTCACCACCAGTCGCTGCCTGTTGTCGCCCAACCGTAACGGTAGTGTGACGCGGCGACATATTGCCCGATTGTTCAACCGCTGGCTTGGTAGCCGTAAGTTGTTGTGGCTCAATCATGGAGGCTTGGCTGGCGACGACACCGACGGGCACGTCGACACGTTGGCCCGCTTGTGCCCCGACGGTCGGGTGCTGTATGTGAAATGCGACGACCCTGGGGATGAGCATTACGACGACCTGCAGGCGATGGAATCGGAGCTGAAAGCGATGAAAAACGTTGATGGCGAGCGATTTAAACTTGTGCCATTACCACTTCCTCGACCTATATACGACCCCGATGGCGAGCGGCTGCCGGCCACTTATGCCAATTACCTGGTACTGGAACACGCGGTGATAATGCCCACGTACGGACAGCCCGATCTTGATGAGCTGGCCCGTGAACACATTCAGCGTGTATTTGTTGATTATGAGGTAGTTGGAGTGGATTGCCGAGCGTTGATACGCCAGCATGGGTCGCTCCATTGCGCTACGATGCAACTACCCGTGGAATTTGCTGAAAAAGTTGAAGATTAGAATGTTATGAAAGTAGGAATCATCCAGCAGCGCGGCTCGGCTGATCGCGAGAATAACCGCCAGCGCATTGTGAAGAAAATCGGTGAATTGGCTCAGCAAGGGGCCAAGCTGGTTGTAAATCAAGAGCTTCACGATTCGTTGTATTTTTGCCAAACCGAGGACGTCGACCTGTTCGACCTGGCTGTTGACATAAGCGACGAGAGCGAGGCGTTAGCTCCGTATCGCAAGGCCGCGCGGGAGAATGGTGTGGTGGTCGTCACCTCGATGTTTGAGCGCCGCGCCCCGGGATTGTACCACAACACTGCCGTGGTGATTGAGAAGGACGGCAGCGTGGCTGGCCGGTACCGGAAGATGCACATTCCCGATGATCCCGCTTACTACGAAAAATTTTATTTCACACCTGGCGATCTTGATTTTGAGCCGATCGACACGTCGGTTGGACGGCTTGGCGTACTCGTTTGCTGGGACCAATGGTATCCCGAGGCCGCGCGCCTGATGGCCCTGCGCGGAGCAGAGATGCTGATTTATCCCACGGCGATCGGCACAGCCGCTGGCGACACCGTCGAGGAGCAGAATCGCCAACTCGACGCCTGGATGCTCGTACAGCGCGGCCACGCTGTGGCTAACGGCCTCCCCGTGGTGACCGTCAACCGCGTAGGCCACGAGGCCGATCCGTCGGGAGCCACCGAGGGAATTACGTTCTGGGGCACGAGCTTCGTGGCAGGCCCGCAAGGGGAGTTGCTCTACCGCGCGCCGCGCGAAGAGGAGGCGATAGCCGTTGTTGACGTCGACATGAAGCGCAGCGAGGCCGTGCGCCGCTGGTGGCCGTTCCTGCGCGACCGTCGCATCGACGCCTACGCCCCGCTTGCCTCCCGCTTCCTCCGTTAAAGTGATTTCGGTTTTGTGTAAAAAAATTGTATCGTCCTCCTTACCATGCTGCGTTGATTTCACGTGAAGGCGAAGTCTTAGAAAGCAATATGGATGATATAGAATGTGAAATCGCAGTAAAGGAATATTTTCCGATCGTGAAGTGACAAAAATACAAGCTTTCATCAAGGATAATTACAAGGAGATGTATCGAATGTGGAGAGAGTATAGTAAAGAGTCATTCTATGGTGAAAAATAGTGGGTGAAAAATTTGTTGGTGGGGGAGAAGATTTTTTGTAATTTTGGGGCGACAAAGGGGTGCTCGCTAAAATGGCGGGCTGAGATTATACCCTGAGAACCCGAAGCGGATAATGCCGCCGTGGGGATTGTCGGCGACTCAAAAGCCTCTTTGTCGAGCGTTTTTAGATTCTAAGAGGTTATGAGTGAGCAATTTATTCCGGTTTTGACCATTGCGGGAAGCGACCCTTCGGGAGGGGCCGGCGTTCAGGCCGACCTCAAAACCTTTATGGCCCACGGTTGCTACGGTATGAGCGTGATCACCGCCGTCACAGCCCAGAACACACAGGGCGTGAGATGTTTTGAGGCTGTCTCGCCACAGTTGGTAATAGGCCAACTCACGGCGGTGCTTGAGGACATACGCCCCAAGGCGATCAAGACAGGGATGCTTCCCGATGCCGAAACTATTCTATTGATAGCAGCCATTTTGCGCCAATTCCCCGAAATACCCCTTGTAGTCGACCCCGTGTTGGTGGCCACTTCGGGCGACGCTCTCTCTAAGGATGGTTCAAAAAAGGCATTCGCTAAGCATCTTTTCCCCCTTGCAACCTTAATAACTCCAAATGTGGCTGAGGCTGAGGTGTTTACGGGTAATACTCAGCCTGAAAAACAAGCGGTCGCGTTTCACAAGATGGGTGCCAGAAATGTATTACTCAAGGGGGGCGATTCCACCAATGACAAGATGAAAACCGATGTGCTGTCGCTCAATTACGGCGAGGCTGTGACGTCCCTGTGCGCTCCCGCCGTGACATCGGTCAATACCCATGGCACTGGATGCACCCTCTCGGCCGCCATAGCTTGTCGATTGGCGCTGGGAGATACAATCCAACAAGCTGTCACTCAGGCAAAAAACTATATTACCGAAGCCATCCGTCGCGCTAAGGACGTGAAAATCGGCGAGGGTCATGGTCCAGTGGATCATTACATAGTTAATTCTCAAAATATCAATGTGTTATGATTAAGATTATGCTTAACGACCAACCGATGGAGATCGAGGCTGGCACGACGCTGGCCCAGCTCATCGCCTCGGAGGAGATACGTCCCACCGGCATCGCCACGGCCATCAACAACAAGGTGGTACCGCAGGACAAGCGAGAGACAACCGTGTTGAATGATGGAGATAATATATTGATTATAAAGGCGTTCTGCGGAGGATGATGCTCAAAATAGCCATCACGCCCGAGGTGCCTCGCAAGGACGAGGTGGACCGCATCCGCGCTATCATCGGCGAAGGATGGGACCGCGTGCACCTGCGCTGGCCACGTGCCGGGGTAGAGGAGTACCTCAGCGTGCTTGATCGGCTAACTCCTCAGGAGCGGGAGCATGTGGTACTTCACTCGCGCGACAAGGAGGTGATCGCGCTGGAGCACCCGGCCTTGCATGGACGCGACTCGCGGTCGTGCCACTCGCTGGAGGAGGTGGGGAAGGATTTTGACAGATTCCGATATTCGTTTTTGAGCCCCGTTTTCGACAGCGTGTCCAAGCAGGGGTATCAAGCGGCGTTCACCCTTGAACAGTTGTCGCTGGTGAGGCCCGAGTGGAGTGTTGTGGCTCTCGGTGGCGTCACGCCCGAAACACTGCCGAGGTTAAGGCGTTATAATTTTGTGGGATACGCTGTGCTGGGATATCTGGCACAAGCGCCTACTCTGTCCAACCTAATACAAAGATTAAGATGCTTCAATTCATAACCCATCCCAGCGAGCGCTTCTCGATTCCCGAGGAGGTGCAGATGGCGATCGAAGGCGGTTGCCGTTGGATACAGTTGCGCATGAAGGACACTCCCGTTGAGGAGATACGCGCCGTGGCCACCGAGATTATCCCGTTGTGCAAGGAGAGCGAGGCGTTTCTGGTGATTGACGACCATGTTGAGTTGACGGCCGAGCTCAAGGTACACGGCGTACATCTGGGCAAGCACGACATGGCGCCCAGGGAGGCCCGTGAGATACTTGGCCCCGGTGCCATCATCGGAGTCACTGCCAATACCCTCGACGACATGACCCGCACGCTGGGCGAGGACGTCGACTATATCGGGCTCGGCCCTTTCCGCTACACTACCACAAAATCCAATCTCTCGCCTGTGCTGGGCTACGAGGGCTACCAAAAGCTGGTGATCGAGGCCCGCGCCAAGGGGGTGGAATTGCCCATTGTCGCAATTGGAGGAATCACCATCGAGGACTTGCCTGGGCTGGTTGAAGCCGGGGTGAACGGCGTGGCGATGTCGGGCGCCATAATCAACGCCGACGATCCCGTGGATTACACCCGACGCGTGATTGAGCGCCTACAAGAACTAAAGCAATAAACCCATTTTCCCGAAAAAAATATAACAATGGAAAAAGATATTTTGAAAATTGGAGGCAAGGATTTCAGCTCGCGCCTGTTTATGGGTACGGGCAAATTCTCGTCCAACGAAAAGATGCTGGAGGCTATTCTAGCCTCCGGCAGCCAGATGATTACCGTGGCGATGAAGCGCATCGATATGCAACGCGAGGAGGAGGACGACATGCTCGCCCATATCAACCGCGACCATGTGCAATTCCTTCCCAACACCTCGGGCGTGCGCGACGCCAAGGAGGCAGTGTTGGCTGCCCACCTGTCACGCGAGATTTTCGGCACAAATTTCCTGAAACTGGAGATCCACCCCGATCCCAAGTACTTGTTGCCCGACCCTGTGGAGACGCTCAAGGCCACCGAGATTCTGGCCAAGGAGGGCTTCATCATCTTGCCGTATATCCAAGCCGATCCAGTGCTGTGCAAGCGCCTGGAGGACGTGGGCGCGGCCGCTGTGATGCCGTTGGGTGCGCCTATCGGCACCAACCAGGGATTGCTTACTGCGCCGATGCTTGAGATTATTATTGCCGAGAGCCGTCTGCCGGTAGTGATCGACGCTGGAATCGGCGCACCCTCCCATGCCGCCGCAGCCATGGAGATGGGAGCCGACGCGGTACTCGTGAACACCGCTATCGCAATCGCCCGCAACCCCGTGGAGATGGCCACCGCCTTCAAGGAGGCCGTCATCGCCGGTCGCCGCGGATATCTCGCCGGTTTGGGCACCAAATCCTCCCGCGCCGAGGCCACCAGCCCCCTTACCGCATTCCTTTATTAAAGCATTTAGCATTTAGCATTTAGCATTTAGCATCTAGCGTCTAGCATTTAGCATTTAGCCTAATACCTTTAATCCTTTATTCCTTTAATCCTTTCCTCCTTTAAGGATTTAATGGTTTAAGGATTTAATGGTTTAAGGATTTAAAAACCAGTAACTGAAAACTCCTTTCTTATGAAAATCGAGAATATAGAGGTGAGCTCCTACCCCGGGAGCGAGAAAATATATGTAAAGGGGGAGATGTTCCCCGAGTTGCGCGTGGCCATGCGCCGCATCAATTTGACACCCACAGCCAAGGTCGACAAGGACGGCAAGCGCACGCTCCGCGAGAACGCTCCGGTGACGGTTTACGACACATCGGGCGTTTACACCGATCCGGCAGTCACCGTCGACATCAACGAGGGATTACCACGCATGCGCGAGCAGTGGATTGCCCAGCGCGACGACTTGGAGCAACTCCCTGAAATCACCAGTGAGTACGGCCGCGAGCGACTTGCCGACAAGGAGTTGGACACCATCCGCTTCCCCAAGCGCTACCTGCCCCGTGTAGCTAAGGAGGGTAAAGCCATCACCCAGATGGCTCTCGCCCGACAAGGCGTGATCACCCCCGAAATGGAGTATGTGGCCATCCGCGAGAACCTGAATAACAAAGAATTAGGGATCGAGAGCTACATCACCCCCGAATTTGTGCGACAGGAGATCGCCGCGGGCCGCGCCGTGCTTCCCGCCAACGTCAATCACCCCGAGGCCGAACCGATGATCATCGGCCGCTCCTTCGCCGTGAAGTTGAACACCAACATCGGCAACTCGGCGCTGTCGTCGGGCATCGCCGAGGAGGTGGAGAAGGCCGTGTGGAGTTGTTATTGGGGCGGCGATACGCTGATGGACCTGTCAACGGGCGACAACATCCATGAAACCCGCGAGTGGATCATCCGCAACTGCCCCGTGCCGATGGGTACCGTGCCCATTTACCAAGCCTTGGAGAAGGTTGACGGCAAGGTCGAGGCGCTCACATGGGAAATCTACCGCGACACGCTTATCGAGCAGGCCGAGCAGGGCGTCGACTACTTCACCATCCACGCCGGCGCGTTGAAGGCCCATGCCGACATGGTGGGCGAGCGCATGACAGGCATCGTGAGCCGAGGCGGCTCCATCATGACCCGCTGGGCCGTGCTCCACAACGAGGAAAACTTCCTATACACCCACTTCGACGAGATCTGCGAGATCCTCGCCCGCTACGATGTAGCTGTGTCCTTGGGCGACGGCTTGCGTCCCGGCTCGATTTACGATGCCAACGACCGCTCGCAATTCCTCGAGTTGGACGTGCTGGGCGAATTGACACAGATCGCCTGGAAGCACAACGTGCAGGTGCTGATCGAGGGTCCCGGCCACGTGCCGATGCACAAGATCAAGGAGAACATGGATCGCCAATTGGACAAATGCGCCGAGGCTCCGTTCTACACCCTTGGCCCGTTGACCACCGACATCGCCCCCGGCTACGACCACATCACATCGGCTATCGGTGCCGCTCAGATCGCTTGGCTGGGCACCGCAATGATCTGCTACGTCACCCCCAAGGAGCACCTCGCGTTGCCCAACAAGGAGGACGTGCGCAACGGCGTGATCACCTACAAGATCGCTGCCCATGCCGCCGACTTGGCCAAGGGATTCCCTGGCGCTCAGGTGCGCGACGACGCCCTGTCGAAAGCCCGATTTGAGTTTCGCTGGAAGGACCAGTTCAACCTGTCGCTCGATCCGGCCCGAGCCCGCCAGTATTACGTGGAGAGCCACAAGAGCGACGACCATTTCTGCACGATGTGCGGCCCCAACTTCTGCGCTATGCGTATCTCGGCCGCGATGGCCGACGACTGTGCCAAATCCTGATTGCCTATGTTTTACGACGAAATACAAAAATATTCTTGGGAGGATACCGTAAAGGAAATATCCTCGAAAACCGCGGCCGACGTCGAGATGGCGCTGAGCCGCTGGCGCCGTCCCTCGGTTGAGGATTTCATGGCGCTGATCTCACCGGCTGCCGAGCCCTACCTCGAGGAGATGGCAAGGCTGGCGCGGATGATCACCCTGGAGCGCTTCGGTCGCACGATCTCGATGTACATCCCGCTGTACGTGTCCAACGCATGCACCAACCATTGCGTGTATTGCGGCTTTAATCATCACAATCCGTTGACACGCACCACGTTGACGATGGAGCAGGTGGAGGCCGAGTGTCAGGCGATTCGTCGTCTGGGCCCCTTTGAAAATCTGCTGATCGTGTCAGGTGAATTTCCGACCCTCAATGGCGTTGACTATCTTGAGAAAGTGCTGCACGTGGCACGCCCGTATTTCAACAACCTCACAATTGAGGTGATGCCGATGAAGGCTCGCGACTATGAGCGCTTGACCCATTCGGGACTCAACGGCGTCGTGTGCTTTCAGGAGACATATCACGAGAGCGAGTACCCACGGTTTCACCCTCGCGGCATGAAATCAATTTACCAATGGCGCGTCAACGGCTTCGACCGCATGGGGCAGGCTGGGGTGCATAAGATAGGAATGGGCGTCTTGATAGGCCTCGAGAAGGATTGGCGCGCCGACGTGACCATGATGGCGCGACACCTGCAGTACCTACGTCACCACTATTGGCGCACGCGCTACTCCATCAACTTCCCCCGCATGTGTCCGGCCGAGGGCGGGTATACGCCCCAGGTGGTGATGTCCGACCGCGAGCTGGCGCAGTTGACGATGGCGTTCCGCATCTTCGACCACGACGTGGATATCTCCTACTCCACGCGCGAGAACCCTGAATTCCGTCGAGGGATGATGCAACTGGGCGTCACGTCGATGAGCGCCGGGAGCAAGACCGAGCCGGGAGGATATCAGTCCACCCCCGAGGCGCTCGAGCAGTTCACCGTGTCCGACGGTCGCTCGCCCGCCGAAGTGACCGCTGATATCCGAGAAATGGGATACGAGCCCGTCTGGAAGGACTGGGATAAAATTTTCGATTAAACCTTTGTCGAGGAAAAGGGTCAATTAATATATAAACATCAACAAAAGCGTTGATGATTACGTTGATTATGTATAACCCTTCTAATGACAAAGAGGATGAAAAAGATAAGCTTGATAGTGGCCCTGTTGCTGGCCCTCGGGACGTGCCCCCTGGAGGCTAAAAACAACCATGGTGGAGGTTCCGGTAATGGAGGCCCTCAGCAACATCAGCAAGGACCGCAAGGCAACCGTGGCGGTCAGGGCAACCGTGGCCAGCAAGGACGTCCCGGCAATGGCAACCAAGGTCGTCCCGGCAACCAGGGTGGACCGCAGGTACAACCCGGCAACCAAGGTCGTCCGGTAAATCCCGCTCGCCCTAGCCACCAGGGACAACCCGGAAACCAATGGGCCAAGGGTCGTCCCGGAAATCCCGGGAATCATTTCGGAAATCGCCCGCAACAGCCGCGCCCACCGATGACGATGCATCCTCAACGCCCCGCTCCGGCACGTCGATTTGTGACTACGCCTCCGCCACGCCCAGTGCGCTACGTGAGCGCATTACCCTCGCTCGGACTGTCCGTGAGCCTGGGTCCGTTGACCCTATGGTTTGGTGGCAACAACTATTACGAGCAGGTGGGCCCCGGTCGCTGGCAGATTGTCAATCCCCCTATTGGCATGCTTGTGCCCGCCCTCTACGACGCTTGGAGCTATGTGTCGGGCGGCGTCACCTACTACGTGAGCAACGGCATCGTCTACAACTACGTCTTCTCGCCGCAAGGCTGGATGTACCAAGTTGTTGGATATCAATAGGCTCCAGCCTATTGATATCCAACAACTTGGTATAAAGTAAAAAGTAAAAAGTATAAAGGATTAAAGGATTAAAGGATAAAAGAATAATCAACTATTTTGCACTATGGGAACGACCAAATCATTGCATGGCACCGCCACAGAGCGTGCCATCGTTGACGCTTACATGAGCGAATCATCGGCCTACACGCGCTACACCTTCTACGCTCAGCAGGCCGACAAAGAACTGTATTATCCCGTTGGCCAGATCTTCCGCGACACGGCCGACAACGAGTTGCACCACTCCAAGGTGTTCTTCCGCATGCTACAGGGCGGTACAGCCCCGTGCCAACTCACCGTCGACGCTGGCGTGATCGCCGACACCGCCGCCAACTTGGCCACCGCCGCCCACGAGGAGTTCACCGAGGGGGTTGAGCAGTACACCCAAGCCGCAGCTACTGCGCGCTCCGAGGGCTTCGACGATATCGCCGCGCATTTCGAGGCTATCGCCAAAATCGAGGAACACCATCGCCAGCGCTTCCTGAAACTGCTGGGCATGGTGCAAGCCGGCACGCTGTGGCGGCGCGAGTCGCCTATCGAGTGGCAGTGCCTTGTGTGTGGATATGTCTACACCGGGTTGACACCCCCGCAGGTATGCCCCGCTTGTGATCATCCCTACCAGCACTATATGCCCAAGGACATCTGGATCTAATCGCTTTTCCGCCGTAACGCATTATCGCCGTAACGCCTCGAGGGTGGGACGGCGATAGCTTTTTAGGGGGTGATAGTGAAGGTGGTTATTTGGGCTTCGGTGGCGAGCGCAAAATGGAAATGGTGGCCGCGCAAGGTGTGGGCCACCATTGTTAGTCCTATGCCCTGGCCTCCGGGCTTGGTGGTGAAGAAGGGGGTAAACAGGTGGGTGGCCTGCTCGGGAGATATGCCTTGGCCGTTGTCGCTGATCTCGAGGATCCAGGGGCCGCTGAGGGCAGCGGCCCTCACAGGTTGGGCTAGCGCGTGGAGGGTGATGGTGACGAGGGTGGTGGAGGGGGATTCGGCGGCGTTTTTGACGATGTTGACGATGGCTTGCTCGAGCATGGGCGCGTCGATGGGGGCGATGACGTCATCGTCGGGGAGGGTGATGGACAATGCGGCGTGGTGCTGGGAGCAAATGCTTTCTAGTACGGGGCGCATGTTGGAGAGCAGGTCACGGAGTGAGCCGGGGCGGATTTGGGGCTCGGGCAACCGCGCCACTTGCGCCAGGCGGTTGACGAAGGAGGACAAGTGTTGCATCGACTCGACCGACGCGCTGAGTGCCTCCTGCTCGTCGGGGATGAGCGCGGGGTTGTCCTGAATCACCTCAATGGTGGAGGCGACGGCACCGGCGGTGTTGTTCACCTCGTGGGCCATGAGCCTGATTACGGAATTGTAGCCACGGCGCTCGGCAGCGGCGATTTCGTCGGTGAGTAGCACGATTGTGTACACATAGTGGGGGTATCCATCGCGCATGAACGTGTCGCAGCTCACACGGTAAATCTCTTGTGGCGTGATTTTCACGATTTTGGAATTGCCGGGGGTGACGTCGGCGGTGACGGCCGCGGGCATCTTCTCGGCAGCTTGGTTGCGCAGGATCACGCGGCCTTGCGGGTCGGTAAGGACGACGCCCATGGGTGAGTTTTCGACCACCGAGTTGAACAGGTGATTGTGCTCAGCTAACTCCACTGAACGGCGGTGCAACGACTCGATCAGGGGGTTGAAGGCGTCGACCACGCGGTCGACCTCGTATTGACCCACATGGCGCAAGCGGGAGTTGAATTCTTGGCCCCGGAGCATGTCCACGCCCTGCGACAACGCGTGGAGGGGGCGGTTGACGCGGGTGTAGAAGATGGCGATGAGAATGATGGCCGCGGCGAGCAGCCCCTCAGCGATGTAGAGGGTGACTCCGGCGTTGCGCCCCATGTAGTAGAAGGCCACTCCGCACAGGAGTAGCAGGAGCACGGCCAGGGTGGCGAAGATCCAGGTGATTCTCATCGCTTCAGGCCGTATTTTTCGATGCGACGGTAGAGGGCTTGGCGGGAGATGCCGAGGGAGCGGGCCGCGGCGGCGATGCTGTCCGGGTGGAGGGAGAGGGCTTTTTTGACCGCTTCGCGGTCGTCATCGGGGCCGCTGAGGGCAGCGTTCGTCCCAGGTTGTGCTGACGCGTGGGTGATGGGGCCGTCGTGGATGAGGAGGAGGCGGTCGACGGCGTTTTTGAGCTCGCGGATGTTGCCGGGCCAGGGGTAGCGCATGAGTTGGTCGAGGACTTCGGGGGTGAAGCGTGAGAATTGGTCGCCGGCGAAGTGCTTGACCAGCAGTGGAATGTCCTCGGGACGCTCACGCAGGGGTGGGAGCGTGAGGGTGATGAGATTGATGCGGTAGAAGAGATCCTCGCGGAAGGTGCCGTCGGCGATCATTTGCTGGAGTGGGGCGTTGGTGGCCGAGATCACTCGCACGTCGACGCGGCGCGGGTGGGAGTCGCCCAGTGGCTCGAACGTCTGTTCCTGCAGCACTCGCAGCATTTTCACCTGCGACGACGGGTCGAGGTCGCCGATCTCGTCGAGGAAGATGGTGCCTTGGTCGGCCAACTCAAATCGCCCTTTGCGGTCGGCGATGGCGCCCGTAAAGGCTCCCTTGCGGTGACCGAACATCTCGCTTTCGAACAACGATTGTGACATGCCGCCGAGGTTGACCTTGACGAACGGACCCGATCGGCGACGGCTGGCGCGGTGGATGGACTCGGCGAGGAGCTCCTTGCCGGTGCCGTTCTCGCCCAGAATAAGCACCGAGACGTCGGTGGGGGCGATGCGCGCGGCGGTTTTCAGCACCTGCTCGAGGGCCGGGGAGTGGCCGATGATGGCCGAGCGGTCGAAGTCGTCGACAGGGATGGGGGAGGGTTGGCGCAGGGCCAACTCGGTGTCGATGCGGCGCAACAACGCGGCGTTGTCCCAGGGCTTGGTGATGAAGTCGGCGGCGCCGAGTTTCATCCCTTCCACGGCCAAGGGAATGCTGCCCCAGGCCGTGATGAGGAAGACGGGGACGGCGGGGAGGAGGATTTTGATTTTTTGGAGTAGCTCTAGGCCCTCTTGGCCGTCGACACGGCCGCTGAAGTTCATGTCGAGGAGGATGAGCGCGGGCGAGAGGCTCACGCCCCGTATGGTTTCGAGGGCCGAGGCGGGGGAGGGGACGGCGACGACGTCGTGGCCGGCTCGGCGGAGCAGGAGCTGGAGGGAGGTGCGGATGGCGCGGTCATCGTCGATGATGAGTATCATATCACAAAAGTAATCAAATTATTTCACAAGCGAGTCGAAATCGGCACCTATTCCGCGATTGAGGGCGAAATCCCAGAGGGTGAGTGAGCGCAACTGGTAGTAATAAAGCCAGTAGAGGTAAAGCTGGTTGATGTAGGCCGAGCGGGCCTCGTCCTTGGAGACTTGCGAGTCGTTGAGGTCGAGGGTGGAGATGCGGCCCAGGGAGTAGGTGGCGACGTTGGTGAGGTAGCGGCGCATGGCGATAGTGTCGGCAGCGACGGCGATCTCCACCTGCTCGCGCTGGTTGTTGAAGCGCTCGACGAGGATAAATAGATCCTGGTCGAACGTCTGGCGCTCCTGTCGCAGTTGGTTGAGGATCACCTCGCGGTTGCTTTGCGCCACCTTCACCTTGCCGCGTCGTTTGCCCCAGTCAACCAAGGGGATACTCACCCCAACCTCCACCACCTGGTTGTCCTTCAAGTGGCCGTAGGCGAGTGAGGGGGTGGAGTTGGTGCCGGTTAGGCCCACTTGGGCGAAGAGCGACACCGAGCGCAGGTTGCCCTTGGCGGTGGCCACGTCGTAGTCGGCTTGAAGCTGGCGTCGCCGCAAGTTCAGGGCCAAGGCGTTGCGCTCGGTGGCGAGGGCTTGCGCTTCGGCATAGTTCACAGTAATAGAGGGGAGTAAGGCGGGTACTGACGGCTCCAACTCCTCGTCGGCGAGGTCGAGGAAGGTGGCCAATTGGAACATTGCCGACTTGCGGGTGGATACGGCCGAGGTGAGTGCGGCCCGGGCGTCGAGGTGGTTGAGTTCCATCTGCAGCAGGTCGTTCTTGGAGATTTTGCCCATCTCACGCTTGGCCAGAGCCACGTCGTAGAGGCGCTTGGCGTTGTCGAGGTTTTGCTGGGCCACCTCTTCGTCGACCTGGGCTAGCAGCAGGGCGAAATAGTACTTGATGCAAGTCATGGCTACCTCCTCGGTGGCCTCGAGGAACTGGGCTTGCGCCTCGCGGTAGCGCACAGGCTCGATGCGGTTGTCCCACTTGAAGGTGTTGATGCCGAAAATGGGTTGGGTGAGTTTCAAGGCCACGGGCACGGTCATGTAGCGGGTGGAGGTGCCGGGGGAGAGCGTACGCAGGAAGTCGAGGGAGGTGGTCAGCGAAAGTGAGCCACCAGTGAGGGGGATGTTTTGGTCGACCGAGATTTGGCCGTAGATGTCGAGGAAATCGGAGCGGAGGAAGGTGTAGGATCCGTCGCTCTGCTGGTAGGTGGTGTAGGCTTTTTGGTAGCTTGGGATGGTGGCCGAGAAGTTGATTTCTGGGAGGTTTTGGGCGCGGTAGGTGCGCCATTGCCAGTAGGAGGCTTTCAGCTCGTTGAGAGCGACGGCGGCGTCGACCGAGGCCCCGCGAGCCCGGGCGATCGCCTCATCGAGGGTGATGGGACGACCCGCCCAGGTGGGGATCACAACAATTGCTAAAAGTAAAGTAAAGAATCTCATTTTACCTGGCGGCCGTCGAAGATGCGGATGATGCGAGAGGTGAGGGCGGCTTGGTGCTCGTTGTGGGTGACCATGACGATGGTGCGACCCTCGTCGCGGTTTAGCTCGTGGAGCAGACGCATGATCTCGTCGCCCATGTGGGAGTCGAGGTTGCCCGTTGGCTCGTCGGCGAGGAGGATCGAGGGGTTGCCGACGATGGCGCGGGCGATCGCGACGCGTTGGCACTGACCGCCCGACATCTGCGCGGGGTAGTGATTCATGCGGTGGGATAGGCCCACGCGGTCGAGCGCCTCCTTGGCTCGGCGGCGTCGCTCCGTGCGCCCCACGCCGCGGTAGAGCAGGGGGATCTCAACGTTGTCGATGGCGTTGAGCGCGCCTACGAGGTGGAACGACTGGAACACGAAACCTAGGTTTTCGTTGCGGAACCGGGTCACCTTGCGGTCGCTCTCGCGGGAGAGGTCGCGGCCGAGGATTTCGACGGTGCCCGAGGAGGGGTTGTCGAGCAGACCCATTATATTTAATAATGTGGATTTGCCGCAACCCGAGGGTCCCATGACCGAGAGGAATTCGCCGCGGTCGACGGTGAGGTTGATGTCTTGGAGGGCGAGGGTTTCGATGTCGCGGGTGCGGTAGAGTTTGGAGATATTTTTTAATGTAATCATTTTTATTTTTTTTTGCTAGATGTCGATAGAAATCGCTGGATGTCGCTGGAAATCGAACTCGTTAAGGAACAGGGCTGACGGAAGCTCGAGGGGGGAGGGTTATTCGTCGGCGAGGGCGTCGGCGGGACGGGTTCGGGAGATTTTGAGGGCGGCCGGGAGGGTGCCGGCAATCATCACCAGGAGCAGCAGCGCCAGCACGATCAGGGAGATGAGCGCGTAATGGCCCCAGAAGTGGGACACCCAGGAATCCACGCCGGGCACGTGATTCTGGGAAACTGATTCGGCCAATCCCGAGGAGATGGCGTATTGCAGGTAGAGCAGGCAGCCGGCGAGCCAGGTGATAAACGTGAGGATGACCGATTCGATTACCAAGGTGGTGGCGAGGCGCCGCGTGGAGGCACCGAACGATTTCATCACCCCGGCCTCGCGTTGGCGGCGTCGCGTCTGTAGGTAGAGCGTGCCCACGACACCCAGCACGGCATTGAGCAGGAAGAACACAGTCAACAGGATGCCGATGCGGGCCTGGTTGGTGATTTCCAGGTCGACGTTTAGCTCCTCGGCGATGCGGGGTAGCGATTTGGCCTCGTAGATGTAGAGGTTACCAGCGTGCAGGACGTTGTTGATCCAGTGGCGATTGTCGTCGATAAAATCATCGGGGTTGACGCCGGGCTTGAATCTTACCAAGAAATTGCCTTGTCCCCTATAAAGGGATCCATAGCTATTATTGCTATAATCAAAGCATATGTAATAAGGCTGGAAGACGGCCATGGTAGAGTTGACAGCGGGGTTTATTCTCACATCCTTGATCACTGCGAACACCTTAAGAGGAGGAAAATTGCTCTTCTCGTAGCCGGGTCGAAGTAAATGGCGACCCACCACATCAGGGCGACCAAAGAGGTAACGTGCCAACGACTCGGTGATTATGTAATCTCTCCAATTCACAGGCGTTTGGTCGAGTTGCTCGGCCGTCATTCCTTGGGGATACAAAATCTCTATTCCTAGCGTTTGGAAATAATTCTCGCCATGAGCATATTGCACAGATGGTGCGTAGATGGTATCTGCATCCTGGAAATAGTTGTTGAATGAACACATGCCGGTACCCACTTGGGCAAAAGTGTATGTGAGAGCCACATTTTCAATCTCGGGACGCTCCTGAAGTTGAGCTTGGATCTGGCGCACAGCCTGGAAGAAGTGGACGGAATCGTCTAGTTCGGGGTTGTAGAATCGCCACTCCTTGTCGAACGGTTTAAAGGAGAAATAAGCAAGTTTTTCGTTGGGGTAGCCCATTGGGCGAGAGGCGTCGTAGAGCGACACGATCACGGGGTCGAGTATCACCCAGGCGAGGATGGTGAGCACCACCAATTCAAGGGTGAGCCAGGCGTTGGTCCAGCGGCGGCTCCACAGGTTTTTCAATGCGTGGCGTATCATCGGCGGTCGGAATTAAGGGATTCAACAATGGGGTGGCGCAATGCCCACCAAGCGGGGAGCAGGGCCGAGACAAGGTTGAGGATAACGGCCGCGGCCAGTGCGACAAGGAACACCACCGGGGAGAACAGCATCTCGGGGGTGACCACCGTGGCGAAATCCTCGTTGTAATAATTCTCGCCGCCGTTGATGGCCAGAATCCAGTCGCTCCACGTGATGATCAGGCCCCAGGAGAGAGCCAATCCTAGGATGGCGCCGAAAATGGTGAGCGTGAGGTTTTCGGCCAGGATCTCGCCGAGCAGGGTGCGACGGGTGGCACCGAACGACTTGCGGATACCCATCTCGTCGGCACGCTCGCGCACGTTGCCTCCCACCAGTCCGCTAAGGTTCAAGGCCGGAACAAGCAGAAGGATGATTCCCACGACAAGGTAATAACGCCAGGAGGGTGGCGACTCTATGTCATCCTCGTCAAAGAAGTTCTTCGCATTGTCGACCATCTCGGGGTCAAACGTTTGTTCCAGGTGAGTGAATGGTTGTCCGAAAACCGAGTAGATCCACACGCCGTCGGTGGCACTCGTGCGGTCAACACGGGCTGCTAACTCCTTGCGCGTTTTCTCGATGTCGTAGCCCTCTTTCATCAGGAGGTAGGCCTTGTAAGAACCGATTCCCTGGTCGTCAACCTCGTCGTAACCGGTCGCCGAGGTGTAGGGGATAAACAGGTCGGCGAACGCTTCGTAGGTAACGGTTGAGGCGTCTTTAACCACGCCGCATATCTCGTAGACGAGGCCACCTCGGGTCAAAGGTTGGCCTACGGCTTGCTCGGGCGTGCCGTAGAGATCTCGGGCCAATTGCGAGTCGATCACGGCCACCTTCTCATGGTTGTCAAATTGCTCCTTGGTGAAGGGGGCGCCGGCGAGGAATTTGTAGGGAAAGACAATGAAAAACTCGGGGGAAACAGCTTTGGAAATGGCCACTCGGAGTTCGCCATCGGACATCTCCACCGCATTGTTGGGGCAGTTGCTGTTAACCAGGGCAACTACCTCCACCTCGGGTAGGGAGTCGGTCCACTGTTGGATGTACTGGTAGGATTGGTAGCCCATGCGCAGGCGTCCTGGGGATTTGGCCCCGAGGTAGGAGATGTAGGTGGTGCGGGAGCGGTTGGTTTCGGGGTAGATGTCCGATAGGCGCGTGTGGTAGACAATGGCGAGGATCATCACCGTCGCCACTGCCATGGCCACGCCCAGGAGATAGAGGGTGGTCACCAGCGGTCGCTGTCGCATCTGCCTGATCGCCGCTCGTAAAGGATTGTTCATTTGATTTTTAATTTATCTTTTGAGTTGTATTTCTTCAATGAGGAGAGGACGACGCGCTCGCCCGGACGAAGTCCGTTGCGCACCTCGATATTGTCTTGGTCGGCACCGCCGAGTGTTACCATGCGCTTCTCGAGCATGTGGCCATCCGGGGTGAGAACCCACATGTCGTATTGCCCGGCCTGGGAGTAATCCTCGAATCGGGGGATAACGGTGACTGCGGGCAGCTCTTCCTGATGCACGTAAATCGACGCCTTGGCGCCAGCGCGGGCAAGATGGCCACGCCCCGTCAGGTTGATGGTAAACGCGACGAGGCCGCCAGAGGATTGGGGGGTGACATTGGTGATGACGCCCGTGCAGAGCTGCTTGCCCACCTTGACCGTGGCGCGGCCACCAGGGCGAAGGTCCTGCGAGGCGTTCTCCGAGATGGTACCGTCGACACGGAAATGATCGAGGTCGGCGACCACGGCCACCTGCGTGCCTTGCGAAACGGGCAGACCGGGCGCGGCGTCCAAGCGGGTTAGCACGCCGGTCGCTGGGGCGAGGATGCGAGCGTCCTCAAGCAGTCGGGCCTGCTGGGAGAGTTGGCGCTGGGCGATGGACAGCTCCAATTGGGCCGTGCGGTCGCGCATCTGGGAAGTTTGGCGCTCGTTGGCGAGTTGAGAGCGGAGTTGGTCGCACTCCAAGCAGGCTTTCTTCCAGGCCATCTCGGCCTCGGCCACGCGGTCACCGGTGCCTGAGCCTAGCGAGTCGAGGTAGCGCTCGTTGGCTGCTTCCTTCTTCAACCGCTCGGCCTCCATCTCCTTTACGCGGATGCGCATCTCGAGGTCCTGCAGCGACGTGGCGTTGTCGAGCGACCGCTGCGACCGGGCCAGTTGCGACATGCGCTGGGCATCGTCGAGGCGCTCCACCTCTGCCTGGGTGGCGCTGAGGTCGAGCAGCATGATCGGCTGTCCGGCGGTGACGGTGTCGCCGGGTTGGCAGTAAAGCTCCACGATGCGGGAGGTGATGGGGGAGGTGACGATCACCTCATAGGCTGGCATGACGGTGCCCGAGGCCGCGATGGAGGTGATGACGTCGCCGGTGGAGACGTCGCCCCACTGCAGGCGCTCGGCATCGACCGTGGGGATTCCGCTGGTGCTGACCGCCACCGAGGCGCCGATGACCGCCAGGGCGATGGCGCCATACAGGCTCCAACGTTTCAGGCGCTCGCGGCGCAGGCGGGATTGGGGGATGGGGGTATCCACGGGGAGTTTTCAGTTTTCAGTTTTCAGTTTTCAGTTTTCAGAAGCCTGCTTTATTCCTTTCATCCTTTCATCCGTTCATCCTTTAAAGGAATAAAGGAGGAAAGGAGGGAAGGAGGGAAGAGGGCTTTTCCTGATACAGGCTTTACAATTATCGTGCCAAAAACGTAATCAATTGATTATCAATTTTATTGAAATTTAAGCAGGTGTCCGCAGGGGACACATCTGTCCATCCCGTGATATGGTGGTCATCGGGTAAAGAACAAGATGCCACTTCGGGTATAACCGCTTGGCCTTCTCAGGATAAAAAGGCAGAAACGTTCATATATTGATTGTAGAGAAGGATCTTTCTCTTAGGATTGCGGGGAGAGGAGGTGGGAGCGGTAGGCCGAGGGGGAGAGGCCAGGGTAATGTGCCTCTTAGGCAAGTGGCGACAGTAGGCTCAACGTGGTATGACGGACAGATCGCACATCGCAACGGCAGGCGCACGATCACCGTAATGTCGGATATGCTGCGCGGGGAACACGCCCAGGCCTTTACCGTGGAGTTGAAGAAACTGGTCGACAGCTTGAATATTCCCGAATCAGTGACCGTGACCTATGGTGGCGAGCAGGAGTAGGCCGACGAGCAGATGCCCGACATGATCGCGGCATTGCTCATCGCCGTGGCGATAATTTTCGTCATCCTGATTTTCCACTTCAAGAATATACGCACGGTGTTGCTCGTATTGCTTAGCTTGGCGCTTTGCGTATTTGGCACGGCCGTGGGCGTGAAAATCATGGGCCTACCGTTTGGCGTGACCTGTATGCTGGGAATCGTGTCGCTAATGGGCATCTTGGTGCGCAACGGAATAATCATGATCGACTACGCCGAAGAGTTGCGCCGCGACGACCTGTGCATGGGAAACAAGAAATAAACTCATAAACTGCTCAATTATGAAAATATCAATATTTATTGCGCTGATTCTGTGCGCCTTAACGGCTAAAGCGCAAACGCTATACACCCTTTCGGATTGCAAGCGCATGGCTCTTGACAACAACGTGGCTGTACGCAACGCTGCCAACTCCTTAGAAGCAGCCGAGCAAACCCGCCAAGAAAGTTTTACCCAGTATTTCCCCACTGTTTCCGCCACAGGCATGGGTTTCATCGCCTCCAAGGGGTTGGTGGAGATGGGCGAGGGAGAGCAGAAAGTAACGATGCTCAAGGATGGCTGGATGGGCGGCGTGATGCTATCCCAGCCCGTCTTCGCCGGTGGGCAGATCGTAAATGGCAACCGCTTGGCCCAGAAAGGCGTAACTGTGAACAGGCTTCAACACCGAATGTCGAGTGACGAGGTGCTGCTCACCGTCGAGCAGTATTACTGGCAGCTGGTGATGCTCAAAGAAAAGTTGGCCACGATCGAGACCATAGCCACCATGCTCGACCGCCTCTCGCAAGATGTCGAGATGGCCGTGAAAGCAGGAATCAACACCCGCAACGACCTCCTGCAAGTGCAACTGCGGCAAGGCGATACCAAAAGCAGCCGAATTAACCTCGAGTACAACATCTCGGTGTGCCGTCGGCTGTTTCCTACGCCGCGGGAATGGTGACTGTCTCGGTACCGATTACCCACTGGTGGGGCGGTTCCCATAGCATCAAGAAACAGAAACTAGAGGTGATCAACGCCGAAAACACCCTTTCCGACAATTCCCAACTCCTGGAGATCGCGATGTACAAGTCGTGGTTCGACCTCAGCGACGCTTACCAAGGCGAAAGGCGCAAACGGAACAGCGTCACCCTCAAAACGGAACATTGTCACTCACTCTCGAGGTACCCTATTACTAACTCAACATCCCACCCTCATTGTAAGGATGGGATGTCGCGTAATTAGTATTTAATCCAAGGATTCGGGTTCGTCATCGTCATCGCTTGCCTGAACCTCCTTTGGCACGAATGACAAAAATAGGTCGAGCAGTGATTGGTTGCGGGAGAGCCAGGAGGAATCTTCTTCGAGTTTCTCTTGTATTACATCGAAGCCGAAGTTGGCGTACTCCTCCATTTTGTCGATGAGTATATCAACGGCTTTCGACAATCTGATTTCATCTTTATCAAGAGCGAGGAAATCAATGTCAGAGCGGGCTAAAAGTCCCATGAAGATATACTGACGCAGCTGTGGGTAAGCTTGGCGTAAACCACGACGCTCCACGTTTCCCCAGTATTCGATTGGTTGTCCAAATACTTTACGCTTTGTAGGATCCTCGGGGAGAGACTTTGTGCCATCGGCATAGAGACCGATAAAGAACGCCACGATATACAATTCATAACCTGCGCCCAGGATTTTGGCTCGGTCGGATGAAAATTCGTTAGTGCCCTTGCCATATTCGCAATAATGGCGAAGCATCTCCTCATATTTTTTGTCAAACTGTGGGTTCCTTCTTGCCCACGCATCGAAAAGTTTTTCTCTTGCCATATCAGTCCTTAATTTTTTTGGTGACCACGCGAATCGTCGAGAGGTCGTTGCGATTGAACCCTTCTTTCTTGGCAATCTGGTAAATCGGACAAGAAAGTTTCATAGCCTCCTCCTTGATAAAGCTTCGGCCTGTGGCTACATCGTAGCCAAGCATATCCTTGGTGACAATGATACACTGCTTTTTGATTGTGTTGATTACCTCGTAGAACTCACGCTCTTTCATCTCGCCAAAGGAAGAAGTGGGAGCGTCGAAGATAAGTGGATAGGTCGTTTCTTGCTTGGCCGCAGTTACCTCAGCAATAGCAAATAACACCGACATAAACATAGTGGTTTTCTGAGACTCAGAAGGATTTGAGACATAGGATCCATTCTCGCTTTTGAGAATCACTTCCACATTGTCGCTCTCTTGTGGCTTGTATATCTCGATAACTCCGTGAAAGTCGGTTACGTTGAGTTTAGCAAGATAATGGTTGGCTCTCTCAGCAAGATACGTGATGAAACGGCGGTGATTAGTTTCCCTGGCCTTGAGGAAAGCATTGTAGATATGCTGTATAACATTATTTATACGCTTATAGCGTTCAGCCTCTTTGGTTGAAGGCTTCAAGGTCTGCATCCTTGCTATTAGAGCGGTTTCTTTCTCGCGTTGGGCTTCGAGTATGAATAATGTAGGCTAAGGCACGGCGCGAGCAGAACACAGTTGTGACCCGCATGAATAAGGTGCAAGCGTTCTTTAACGAACTTCTTGAGCAGGAGGAGATCGAGGTGTCGCCTTTCGCAAAGTTGGGACGTAAGCGTAAAGCCAATATGATGCGCGAGCGGTACGATGACCCGCGCTTCCTCCACAAGGATGAATTGCTTCGGCTTATAGATGCCAATGTGCCTGATGCTTTGGTAGAGACTCGCGACGCTTTCGTCCTACAGTGCGCCTTCGGTTGCCGCATCAGCGATTTCGTCAAGTTGCGAATGGATAAAATCTCTGTTACGGAGGATGGGATCCCTTATATCCACTATCTTCCACAAAAGACTATGCGTGAGAACATCCGAAAAGAAGAAATCCGCACACCTATCCTCCGCTATGCCCTCGACATTATTAAAAAATGGCAATTCCTATTCCCTATACTTCGCTATGTAAGCGGCAAGAGTGGATACAATGTGAAAATCAAAGAGTTGCTGAAACATTGTGGCATAGATCGGGAGGTTGATGAGTTTGACGAGGCGTTGGGAGAGAACGTACGCCATCCGATTTGGGAATATGGCAGTTCGAAGATTTGCCGCTCGACCCATGTGGATATGATGCGCAAGGTGCAGGTGGATCTTTACGCCGCTGGGTTGCATAGCCGAGGTTCGGAGGCGGTTCATCGTTATACAAAGGAGGATCTTCGCGACCGCTTCGCCCTGATGTGCGTCGCCTTCGGCCAACCCCTCTACAAGGTCGACAAGGATTTGAATATCATCGAATAAAGTGTTACCTTTGCCATAGAATTTGCCACTACCATGAATCGTGACGAGAAATACACCATCCTCCTTGACGAGCAGATAGCATCGGCTCGCCGGGAGAATCGCTATATAGAGTTCAAATCCAATTACCAAGACCCCAACAAGCTCGGCGAGTACATATCCGCGTTGTCCAACGGCGCTTGCCTTGACCATGAGGATTTTGGATATCTCTATTTCGGTGTGGCCGACAAGACCTTGGAAGTAAAGGGAACCACTTTTAATCCATCCCAGGAGTATGCCAAGGGCAACCAATCCCTGGAGATTTGGCTTCGCCAACAGATCACTCCCCGTATCAGTTTCACCATCGAGGAATTCATGTACGGCGGCGAAAAGAGGATAGTACGATTCAAAATTCCCGCAGCCGTGGGCGAGCCTACCATGTTTAACTGGAAGGCTTACATACGGGTTGACAGCCATACTACTTCTATGGAGAAGTACCCCGACTGGATGCGTGAAATCTATATGTCAAAGGCCGATTGGAGCGCGATGCCAATCGAGGGCGCCACAATTGGTGACCTGGATCCCCGCGCCATCAAGAAGGCTCGCGAGGGTTATAAGGAGCGTTATCCTGAGTTGGCCGAGGAATCGGATAAGTGGTCGGATGAGGTTTTCCTCGACCGTGCGGCTCTCACCATCGACGGACAAATCACTCGAACCACCATCCTTTTGCTTGGTAAGGAGGAGAAAGCCCATAAAGTTCCTCATATTGCCCAAATAGCTTGGAAGTGCTACCAGGATGGGGAGATTTTCGGTGACATTTATACCGTTCCCTTTATTCTCGCCACCTCCTCTATCCTCGGTCGTATCCGCAACTATCGCTTCAAGATTTACCCACCCAACACGATGATTCCGGCTGAGGTATGGAAATACGACTCGCGAAGTATCTTGGAGGGCTTGCACAACGCCGTGGCTCATCAGGATTATACCCAAAACGCCCGAATCCTCGTCTATGAGCGCATGGAGGGTTTGACGTTTGAAAGCACCGGTGGATTCTTCTGCGGCCAATATGAGGATTACATCTATGGCCTAAAGACACCAAAGCTATATCGCAATCCTGCTCTTGTCAAAGCCATGGTGAATATCAAAATGATTGATTCCCAAGGCTATGGCATCCACAGCCTGTATGTGCGTCAGAAAGATCGCTACCTACCGATGCCCGATTACGACAAATCGACCGACTCAACCGTCGTGCTCCATCTCCCTGGCAACGTGATTGACGAGAATTACAGTTTCCAACTAATCGCCAACACCGACATGGATCTCACCGAGGCCGTGCTGCTCGACCATGTGCAGAAACACATCCCCATCAACGACCAAGCCATCTCCCTCCTGCGTAAGCACCACCGCATCGAAGGTCGCAAGCCAAACCTCATCGTCTCGAAGCACATTGCCCACGCCACCGGCACAAAGGTGGAATATTCTCAGCATAAAGGATTAGAAACACAAGCTTGCGAGCAGTTCTTGATTCAAGCGTTGAGAGACCACGAATATCTGTCCATCCAAGAGATGCGCCGATTATTGTTCCCTGTTCTTTCTGATCAATTGACCGAAGAACAAAAAAATGAAAAGCTGAGAACTATAATAAGGCGGTTAAAGAATAAAGGATTGGTTCGCAACGAGGCGAAGGGTCAACACTCCACTTGGTATTACAATGGGGAGAAGGAGGGTTAAGATTACCCCGACTTTACCCAGATTTTACCCAGACTTTACCCAGATTTTAAAGGGATAACTTTCAACAGAATGAAAGTCATGCCCGAATAAAGGATTGAAGTATAGCCAATTGAGAAATGTGGGCAATGTGGAATTTAAAAGTAATATCCCCGACTTTACCTAGATTAACATAGATTCCAGAATAGAATTAACTGTAAACCATGAAAGAATACCATTACTGCCCATATGAGGGTTACAAATGCGAGGTTGACCTCCAAAAAGTTGAGCGGGAGCACGTTCTTGAGATGAACGACGAGACGCGACGCTTGATCGCAAAAGCCAACATTGACGGCCGAGTAGCTTATCTCAACCTCAAAACCCACCAAGTGATAATAATGCCGTGTCGCTCTCGTGGCAAGTACACGGTGCTCGACGAGAATGGGAACCTTGTCAAGAAACGCTATCGCCCGACCAAACGGATGCAAGCCATCCATGATGAGCTTTGGGAGTATATGTGCAACGTGGACGGATGGCTCAACTATGGCATATGCACATTTGATGCCTACGATCTTGAGGGTTACGACACGCCTATGCAGATAGGTTGTTGTATGGAGAACTTCATAAAGTGCATGGATCCAAATGATCGGCGAGCCCATACCCTGCGAGAGATTATGCATGACAATCCTTGGCCTGCTATTGAACTGTTGTACAACATTCGTCGCATGGGGCTAAGGGATATGTGGGATCGCCATTTCTTGGCCTGGCGAACCGCCGAACTGAACCAATACATAGGATTCTTCCATGATATGGAGCGCATGCAAGAAGACATGGATAGGTATATCGACGAGCATTCATCCGATCCTGATTGCACTGACAATCTGCCTTTTTAGCTTGTAGCGATTCCAAGCTATTCTATATTTGGCGGACTACCAGCATTAACTCAACAGGCCCCATATATTGAAGCCTTTACCGATTAACTCCGATAATGCACAATTTTGCCTCTCTGTTGTTCTATTATTATAAGGTAGAACGATGGAAGAATTGACTCTGAGCGAGGTAGCCAGGCGGTTGGCAGAGGTCAAGGCGGCTGTCGATGAGGGCGTGGATTTCGATAACGCCTTCACTGTGGCTGCGTTCTTTAGTGACTTCGAGGATACTAATCGTGTTATACCGGGAATAGAAAGGGACGTTGATGAGGACCCGGAGAAAGCGGTGGAGGTCTCCCAGGAGATTTTAACGTTGGTAGATACGATTAATGGGCTGGATTTGTCTGCTTGGCAATCCGCTGACTATCAACAGATTTTCGAAGAGTACATCAAGGCGTGGAGGGATCGTTGGGAAGCGTAGCGGGATGCGGCCACTGGCTTATGGCGTGAGTATCAGAGCCTGAGCAATCAACTTGACTTCATGCCCTATGAGGATGAGAGGTTTGAGCCGTTGTCGGCGGCTTGCGACCGGGCGCACGACAAGTATTATAATATGGCAAAGCCTCAGTCCGACAAGGCTTTCGGGGAGATGAACGCCGAGGAACGTCGATTGCTGTGCCTCTATTACTTCCGTTGGATCCAATTGCAGGTGCTTTTGGGGAAACTTAAGGCCATTGCCGAGACTGTTGTCCAGGTTGTGGAGAAAGGGGGTGGTGTATGAGACGCTACGTCCTTAAAGGAAAGTTGGCCGAGTTGGAGGATTACCTGGACCTCGCCATTTGCATGTACCTCTATGAGGAGGTAAATGACATCCAGTTCCATTACACCAACGCGGGCGATTTCGTCAATTTCATGAATCTGCGCCCCACCAACGAGAAGGTGATACCGCGCGCAGGGGAGAAGCTGCGCATCGGCTACATGGCCGAAAAGATTTCCCAAACCATCCATCCCCGCGCCATCGGCCAGGAATGGTTCAAAAATTTCTTGAAACAATGCGGCTTCACCCTCAAATATTACCAGGGCCATCGCTCCGAAATTATGGACGATGACTATGCCTATGAACACAACCTGGAATTCAAAAAATCCATCGAAAAAGCCATTTCCAAGGCCGAGAGGCTCAAGGCGTCCCGCTGAGAAAACACAATTCCCCCGATATTAACATCGATTAAAATTCCCCTCCCTTGTATCTCGCAGATTTACAGTGAGATATGAGGAGTCGTGATTTTGTGTTTATCCCGTTTCTCCCCCATTAGCCCCCTACCGCGACGCGCTAACTTCGCGGTGTAACCTGATGGGGCGAGTGCAAGCCGGCGGAGGGTTGCCAAGAGGTGAACGATGACCACCGCACATGGTCGAGGAAGGCCTCGAAAGTTTACCTTTATATTTATATGTTGAAAAAATTTTTAGATGATGAAACTGACATTCAAATCGTGATCCGCTCCTCGCAGTTGGAGGAGTTGGCCGACATGCTCTGGGAGCGTATGCAGGACAAGAACCGCGAGCGCGACGACGCCGAGCGAGCCCGCACCGTTACCAAGGCGAAAGCCTGTGAGTTGCTCGGCAAGAACGCCACCACATTGTGGCGATGGGAGAAAGAGGGCTACCTCACCCCTGTAAAGGTGGGTGCCCGCAGTATGTACCGTCTTGGCGACGTCCAAGACATAATCTCCGGTAGCCGATGATGGGTTACGAAACTGCAAAAATGAACCCCCTGTGTCGTCCTGAAATAGCTTGACTGGAAATTAAAGCTATTTAAGGATTAATG
>JAJBVP010000128.1 GCA_020859755.1 Bacteroidales bacterium
ATTTCGCCGTTTTCTTATTTGCCGAAATCGACGATGCAAAATTACCGATTACAGCAACCCACCCCTCCCCCGCGGCCCCGTAGGGGTCGCACATACGATACATTTACGTTGAGTGGGTGAGTGCGACCCCTACGGGGCCGCAGGGAAGAAAGAGAAGACGTCCAATCAACCGTGGGCAACCGACCCCGCTGGGGCCGGTCACCCACGGCTACCATCTGTCGCGCCTACGGCGCTACCACTCCGCAAAAATCCGTGCCCATCCCCTTTTGCCAGAAAAATCCTTGTTACCTCCGCCTTTGCGCACGCAAAAATCCGTGCCCCATCCGCCTTTGCGCACGCAAAAATCCGTGCCCCATCCGTTTGATTCGCGCCAAGGAGCGGGTGCGAAGCACGCGCGACGCGGTTCCGCGAGGCTTTCGCCAAATCTTTGATCCCTTGTAAGAAAAGATCGAGATGTGGCGAAAGTCTCGCGGATCTTTTTGCCGCAAGCGGCAGCCGCGGATCAAGCGGACGGGACACGGATCCTTATGTTGGCAAGAACGTATGCGGAGCCTTGGCGGCCGACGTTCGGCGCCCCTCAACAAATGGGACAACTCCCCGAGATGATGACCGTCGAACGCCGGCCCCCAGGCTCCACGGGCGTTCCTGAAATTCCTCAATTCACGTCAATTCAGTTTATTTAATATTTTTTAGCATTTGGGGGGGGTAAAATTCGTACTTTTGCGGTGAATTTCCAAGTATTGTAAAAAAGTGTTTCCAAAAGGCATCACCTTAAGACACTCTCTCATCTATTAACAAAATCAACATGAATCGAACAAACACCGTTAAGGCACTCATTGTGTTCTGTTTAGCTTGTATCTACTCTTTTCTGCCTACCGCTGCCGCCGTCGTCGCCTGGGAAAACTATATCCCATCGGGTTGCCGAATGGCCAACGTCAACAACTCCACAAAATATACAGGCACCGAGCTTAGCAAAGGCGTCTTCCAGTTCACGGTATCCTATAAATACTCAAGCTCCTACCCCAGGGTAGCTCCTGTCCAATGGTACTTTATCCCCATTGAGAACAACACCCTTACCGAGGCCCTCGACCTCATCGCCTGGGGAAGTTGCTCGGTGATGGATTTCGACAATGTGGATGTCATCCCGGGGCAGACTTATCCCCTCTACGCGGTTGACAAAAACTATATTATCGACAACAAGATGTCGACATTCGTCCCAGTGTATAACGGCGACCGAACCTACACCGTCACCGTCGACCTCAACACAAAAACCGTCACCTGGGACTCCGAGGACCCCGAAATCACCGCATTGGGTCTACGAACGTCGGGTAGCACTTGTTTAGCTGCCGCGGACGTGGTTGATAACAAGGCCAATTTCTCAGTCCGAGTAGCCAAAGACACCCAATTTTTCTTGTGCAATTTCACTGTTAATAGCAGTTCCAGCACCAATGTCGCCAACTGCTATAAGAGCGAATATTTCTTTGGCAGCGGCACCGCGGCCCATCCCCAAAATATCGCCGTAAAAAAGGGACAAACGTACACCCTCAAACGCACCACCCCCTACAATACCTGTTCAACTGCCTCCAATAAAGATTGTTGTTTCATGCTTCCCCGTGGTGCCTACGACATCGAGGTCGACGTTGCCGCTGGCACAATGACCGTATACGAGTTGCATAGCCGAAAAAAGATTTTCCCCGAAACCCTGTACATGTTCCGCGGTTACCCGAAGGCCTCCAGAAGCAATATGCAGATTAACAGTGTCTCTAAAGATGACGAAAATCCTGGCATTTACACTTTTACAGGCGTCTCCTCGGTCTACGCAAATAAATATTTTGCGTTTTTCACCGATGATAACAACAATGGTCACACGCTGAACACCACCGCAACTTGGCTCCTTGGAGCCTCGGAAGATGGCACGCGGCAGTCAGCGAATTACAACGAAACGATGCCCCCCACCACGCTGGCGCCGACGTCGAGGTCGACCTCGACCAAACCTACAAAACCCATCCCGGAAGCTACTATCAATTTTACTCGACGAGCGGTCCGCAGGCCGGATACTTCGTGGTCCCGGAGTATACCGATTGCACCATCACGCTGGATATCAACGCCCGTACGGTGAGGTTCTCCACCGGCCGCGAGTTGCCCGAGACGTTGAACCTTGTTAGCTCGACGTTCACCATCTTGGACACAGCCACGAGCGACAACGGCATATTTGAATTTGACTACACATGGACGAGTGCGACCTCGGCTCCCAAGATCTTCTTCACCGATGCCGACACCCGCGCCGACGCCACCGCAGGCGCTTGGGTGATGGGCGCAAGCCGTGGCACCGACGTCAACGTGGCCGCGGGCTTCAACGCCGAGTTGCCGATGTACGCGGCCTCCATCGACGACCTCGCCGCGGGCAAACGCTGCTTCCAGCCCGTCCATCCCCAGACCTACCACATCACGGCCGACCTCAACACCATGACCGTCACCTGGGCCGTGGAAACCCCCGACCCCACCTCTCTCCACGCCGTTGACGGCTCGCTGCTGGCCGTCACCGCACCTACCACCGATATCCTCATGCGATACAGCATAATCGCCGAGGAGGGTTCGCCCCTGGCCTTCACCCAAGCCACCGGCTCAACCGACAATCGCCAGCCCGGGACATGGCTCTATGGAGCCAACGACGCCGTGGTGGCCGAAGATGTCGTCGTTACCCTCGAGACGGATGCTAATACAGTGTTACCGATGTCGCAAACCACCTACTTGGCGCTGAATTCGGCGCAATGTCGCTACCTCGCCCCGGGCAATTGCGACGTGGTGCTCGACCGCGGACGCGGCACCGCCACATTCTCGGCCTACACGGGCCAATATTCCCGTCCCGCCGTAATACAAGTGGTTGATGGCTCGCTTAACGTGCTCGGCTCGGGAGAGGGTGACAGCGACGGCGTGTACAGCTTTAAATTCACCCTCCCTAACGCCGCGTCGGTAGCCCTTGCGCCCTCCACCCTCGACGGCAACAACACCCTGCTCTGGGGCAGCGTGGCCACGGGCACGGCTCCCGAAGTGACCTCAGGCACTGCCCTTGACCTGCATCGCACCACCCGCGCCAACCTGCGCGACGCCTCCACAGGCTTCAACCTCTCGGCCGGTCGATGGCGCTGCGAGGTCGATATCACTGCGGCCACCGTCACATTCACCCCCGTCAGCCAGATTTTGGCCAAATTCACCATGCTTGACGGCACCACCGAGTTCCCCGAAGGCTCGTGCCTCGACGAGATCGCCGACCTGATCATGTGGGTTAAGCCCTACGACGATATCACCTTTACCGACGTCACCTTCAACAGCGAGGGCTCAGGCCAAGTGCCCACCTACTCCGTGGGCGACAAGGACGCCGATGGATACACCCCGCTCACTGTACACGTGCCGTTCGGCCTGCGCGGTTGGGGCGACCTCACCCTCGCCCTGGAGGATGCCGAGATGGCCGACGGATCGGAAAGTGAGGGCACCGTTTCCCGCATGTTCAACTCGCTCATCGACCCCTTGAAGCAATATTCAGTATCGCCTCAAAACCAATCAACCGTCACCTACATCTACGACACCCATGTAACGTGGAACAGCCCCATCCTCACCGACATGCGTCTTACCTCCGACGACTTGTCGCTCCGATTGATCGAGACCGATACAGGCGGCTCCATCACCGGCATCAATCCCACCGTGGATGACCTTACCCTGCACATGGTCAACGAGGAATTGATCAACTCCAAGGGCACCTATGCCATTGTCCTCCCTGCCAACACTCTGACGTTCAACGAGGGCGTGGACGACGTGGGCAACTACGCGATGATGATCGTCTACTACATCCGCGAGTCAACCTCGGTGGCCGTCGTTCCCCTCGACACCGACAACCAGGTGACAATCTACGACCTGCAGGGCCGCTTCGTCCGTCGTGGCCAGGGCGCCGATGCCCTTCGCGGCCTGCATGGAATATACATCGTCAATGGAATCAAGGTAAAATTATGATAAGCAGATATTTAGGTATGATTTTAGGTATATGTGTCGGGTTCTTATTCGCTTATGTACTGATTTCAAGGTAGCTGCACAATCCATTTTGTCGCGAAGATAAAGTAATAGTAAGTAGAAAATAACCTTAAGAGTAGGTAATTTTTCACCTGTCGTGGGGCCGCGATGCGAATCGCGGCCCCCTTTTAAACGTCAAAAACCACCTGCAACTCTGAGAGTTACAGGTGGTTTTCGGTACCCAGACCCGGGATCGAACCGGGATGGATTGCTCCACTGGTGTTTGAGACCAGCGCGTCTACCGATTCCGCCATCTGGGCTTTTGCTCGGCAAAGGTAACACTTTTTTCCGATTCCACAAAATTTCACCCCAATTTCCCAAAATTACGGAATTAAGGAATTAAGGAAAGAAGGGAATTTTGGTAAAGGAGGAAAGGATTAAAGGATTATAGGGGTGTCAGTAGCAAACAAGGAGCGTGGGCTCCCCGCCCGCGCCTGCCCGGATGGCCCTACTGGGAGCGCGGCTGCCCTCAGCGCCCACGCTCCTTGGATGTGGATCGGCGCCTTTATTCCTTTCCTCCTTTAATCCTTTCCTCCTTTACTTTAGGGAATCGACACGGGCCATGATGCGGTAGGGGATGCCGGCGCGCGGAGGGGTGGAGAGGTGGTAATAGTAGCTTTGCTGTACGTCCCAAGAGGGGAATTGCAGTTGGCGCGTCTCGCCCGAGGGAATGGTTTGGCCGATCGCCACCGAGCGCTCGTGGAGCTGGCGCCCGTCGGTGTCGAGGTAGCGGATGGTGATAAACAGCGAGTCGATTGTGTCGGCGCGATGGTTGGAGGCCAGAATGGTTTCGCGGCGCGTGCGCAGCGGCTTGTCGTAGCCGGCGAGGGTGATGTCGCCGCTATCGGGGATGATGGCTGGCATCACTTCCACAGGCGTGGTCACGGCCACGTCGGCGCGCTGGAGTCGTCCCGAATGGGTGGTTTTGGTCTTTTTCCCTTGCGCGGCCACGGCGATGACCAAGAGCAGGAGGATGAGAGGTAATCGTTTCATAGATAGATTATTGGGTAGTTGGAGGGATCAAACGGGAAAAGCCTCACCATGCCATCGATGCCTTTTGGGCGCTCGTCGCGCCAACCGAGCGTACGCCGCCACATGTAGGGGAGCAATCCCCAGGCGTTTACCCTCACGCCGCGTCGATACTGGTAGAGCCCGAGGCGACCGTTGGCGCCAAGCTCGAGCACGAACGCGGCTGGCGAGTAGAGCGTGCCGCGCGAAGATTTGGTGTAAATCAGGCATTCCACCTGGCCAGGCTTGGAGGTGTCGACGCCCACGCCCAGCAGCGTGCCGCAGGGGATGGACCGGTCGGGCGAGCGCACAATCACAATCCGGTAAGTGGCGGTGGCGGTGCGCATTGGCGATGGCTCGCGCTCGATGGCAACCACAGCGCCGTCGACCGTCATCTCCCATATACCCTCGAGGGGCAACAGGGGAGCCGCGGCCATGCGCTGGCGCACGCTGTCGACGGTCGAATAACCCCACTGACGCTGTGATTTCTTGGGCAAAGACAACGACGACTTAACAGCCCCCGAGGCCGTCATCGCAATCAACATCAATGTCATCAAAATCATTCGCATCATCCTGTAATAAGTTGAGGTCTAAGGCGTTGCGTAGGTATAGGAAAAACCGAACGATAGGATTTCCTTCAACTGCCACTTGTGCCATCGCGTGTCGACAGTGTAGGGGGTGGTGGAGTCGTAACGCAGGTGGACGTAGAGCTTAGTGGAGATCCAACGGTTGAGAGCGAAGTCAAACGTGTTTTCCCAGTCGCCCTGAGCGCTGCTATAGTCGGTGAAGAAGAACAATCGGGAGTTCCAAGTTACCTCGCGGGAGATTTTCACCATCATCTTGAGCTCGGCGCTGCTACCGTACTGGCTCAACGTCTTGTGGCCAGGATCAAGGCCGTAGCTTTCGGGATCCATCTTGCTGTTAATCAGTGTCTTGAGGTTGTAGCTAAGAGGGGAGATGGAGGCATCGAAGGTGAATTTGCCGCTTGGCGAGGCGTAGTTGTAGGTCATACCGAGGCCCACGTTCAACTCGCCGGGCGAGAGAATGGCGGCGGTGAGATCGCGGGAGTTGCTCTTGTAATTGTGGAGCAACTGGGTTTTGAACTGGGCGGTGACTGAGTAGAACCAGCGCTTGGCGGCCTTGACTCCAAACTTGGAGTTGACCTGGAACAGATCCTCCGAGATCGAGTAGTTGCGGATCGAGTCGTCGGGAGCCGAGTTGAGACCCAGTTTGTACTGGATCGTGTTCTCAAACAGCAAGTTGGGATAGAACGCGGGATTCAACTTCACCGAGTACAACAGGTTGATCAACATATTGAGGTTGTTGTTGCCGCCCTGGTACCAGTTGGGGGAGATGTAAGCTTGGGAGAACTGCACCGATCCAGCGAACGATTTGATCCAGTTGCGGCGCTGGATCACGGCGTCGGGCACCTGATCCATGGCGTTCTTCTTGTCGACAGCAATCTCCTCGATAGTGATGGTGTACTTGGTGGGGTCGACTATCGCGCGATACTCCTTGGGAGGCTCGGGGAGGAAGAGGGTGTTGTAGCGCACTTGGTCGGGGTGGTTGATCATGTAGCGCTGGCGCATCTCCCAGAATTTCGTGGCGGCGGCCAGACGATCGTCCACCCATGCGGTGACGGGTTCGGGCTTAGGCACCTGCAACGAGTCGGGAACAGGCTCTTTAGTGCTGATTTTCAGCTCGGGAACGGGAAACTGAGCCACCGAGTCAAAGATAATATAGTGGTCGTACACCACCGGCCCGTAATAGTAGGCGGGAAACATCAGACTGCTCACGTCGATGGTTGTGTCCACCTCCAGCGGAGGCACCACCGGCTCGACGTTCTTGATCGTTTGTGGCCGCAAATATCACCACGACGACTGAGCCACTGCGGTTTGCGTCATGAGAGCGAGCAAAATCACAATCGGTAGGGCCAGCGCTCGGTCGAGTCGCTTGAGCCGCTTCAACATCCATTGTGCAATCATGCCGCGAATTTAGCAAAATTTTCGTAAATTCGCGTTCAGTACATGACAAAATTTGAATTCTTAAATTTAAATATCTGATTTACAGATA
>JAJBVP010000142.1 GCA_020859755.1 Bacteroidales bacterium
CAACTTTGAGGCTTATGCCTCGTGAACTTTAAAAATTTACCGAAGTATTGTATCTAAAAGGTAGTGCAAAAAACATTGCCACATCAACCACAGGCGAAGAAACAACGATTACTTTGGATTCCGATGGGCGATTTACCATAACATTCTCATCAAGTAATGAAGGTTATTCAATGGGCTTAAACGCCGATTATAAGCGACTAAAGCCATATAACGACTCCGAAACTTATCCTCATCCTTATCTCTATGCTTCTACCGCTGAGGTAGTTGCTGCCGCTGCCGCTCCCAAGTTCTCGGTGGACGACACGAGCGCGCTCGTCTATGACAAGGACAACCTGGTGAGCGTGACCATCTCGAGCGAGGGCGCATTGGTGTACTATTCCACCGATGGCGGGTCGACCTGGAGCACTGGCGACATCGACTCGGCCACGATCACCCTCACCGACGACACCGATATTCAGGCCTACGCCGTGCTCTATGACGCATCCTCCCTCGAGGCCATCGAAGGCTCGGAATCGGCCACGGTGACCAAAAGCTATAAGTACCAGGCTTGCTCGTTCACCATCTCTCACGACAGCAGCTCGTATCCCGAAAATACCACGGTAACTATTACTCCCACACCCTCCGATGCCACCATCACATGGCTATACGAAGATAGCGGAGAAGGCTCAACAGGCGACTCCTCAACTCTTACCCTCACCGATTCGGGCGAACTCACCGTCAAGGTCACCAAGGACGGCTACAAGCCTGCCGAGGACACTTACACGTATACGGTAACCAAATCGTGCGCCGCGCCGACATTCGACGTGACGGTTGACTCCCAGACCGGCTACGCCACCGTGGCCGTGGGCGCCACCGTCACCATCTCCACCGCCACCACTGGCGCCACCATCCAGTATCGCCTCTCGGAAGACGGCGAATGGATCACCGGCAACCAAGTCGAGGTAACCGACGATTGCATCATCTACGTGCAAATCACCAAGGACGGCTACACCACAGCCACCGGCTCAATCAAAGTGACCGTCCAGGTGTGCGAGGCCCCCGCATTCTCCGCCAAGGGCGCCGTGGCTGAGGGCACCGAGGTGACCATCACCTGCGCCACCGACGACGCCACCATCTACTACAAGAAGGACGACGCCGAGGACTGGACCGAGTACACCTCCCCCATCGCCATCACCGAGGCCTGCACCCTCAAAGCCTACGCCACCGCCACCGGCTACAAAGCCTCCTCCACCGCCACCGCCTCCTACACCATCAAAGTCCCCGTGGACGGAGCCGTATTCGTGCCTGTAACCTCGACAGCCGACATTAACACCGATGGTCAATATATCTTGGTAGGTTTCCGCGATGAGGTTGCTTATGTAATGGCAAGCCAAAGCGCAAATACCGCCAACAACAATGTTTCGGGTCTCGAGTACGATGAGAATGTCTACATTTATTCCGCAACCGAGCCTCAGATTCAAGTTGTGGACGCCGATAAAGTAGGTGTTCTTACCTTGCAAGCCGCCGAGAATGGTAAATTCTATATCATTAGCGGGGATTATAAATTGCAAGGTGGCCATTCTGCTAATAACAACAAGCTGGCCTATATCACAGGCGATTCCAATGCGGCCACCATTACCCTTGAAGATGATGGAAACATTAAGATTGTGTTTGATGAAGTGACAAATGGCCGCGGTTATCTACGTTATAACAATACTTTGGCCGATAAGAGCGCTGGCACCTATAATAACACCTTTAACGCGTATTCATCTACCTCTACCACTGGCGATCTTCCCTATCTCTACATCAATACGAGCACCCAAGTAGCTCCTACTCAATGTGGAAATGTGGTTGCTACTCCTGGCGCGATTAATAGCACAGTTACTGTTACCAAGGATCAAACTGTCGCTCTTAGCTGCGCAACCGAGGGAGCCGAAATCAAGTATCAAATCAAGAAAGCCAGCGATGACGACTATTCTGCCGAGGCTACTTATTCCGAGCCTATCGCGATCACCGAGGACTTCTCGTTGAAAGCATGGGCAGTGGATCCCAATGCAGTTCTTGAGAACGGAAACGTTTGCGAATACGCTTATACGGTCGCTCAGCTTGATGCTCCTTCAATTACGGCTTCCTCGATGTTCTCATCTGAGATGGAGGTTGAAATTACCCACGATGGTGAGGACGTAACAATTTACTACACCACCGATGGCTGGGAAACCACTCAATCGGGCGCTTCCCCTGTAGCCTTCACCGTTACTACTACCACCACAGTGGAGGCTTATGCCGCTCATGCCAATTATGTTGACTCCGAGAAAGTTTCGGCAACCTACACCTATAAGGAGCGCCGCACTTTTGCTCATACCACCGAGGTTTGGACAGGAGTTGATTACGTGATTATGAGTTCCGATGCCGGGGCTTCGAGCTTCTATCTGATGGGCCCTGAGGACACGGACAATTCTCGCATTACCGCTCTATCTTCCTCGGATTTCGAATTATCAGACAATAAGTTGGAAGTCACCATCGAGCCTACAGTTGACTATCAAATCGTACGTTTCGAGAATAATGGAGACGGCACATATTATATGTATAGTGTAAATTATGGCAAATATTTCAATGGTGCCGGAAAGGGTAAAGCTGGATTCTCTGCTGATCCCGAGGCTGTAACCATTGATTGCACAACTGCGCAGACCAATGTGACGGATATGTACTGGGCCAAGATCATTTGGCAAGGAACTGATCATACGGGTTATTATCTGCAAAAGAACGACCAAAATATGTTCTTTGGCTGCTATGAAAATACCCAGCGTAATCTTTACCTCTATATCGACGCTGCAAGCGCTTCCAAGGTAATGGATCCCAAGTTCTACAAGAGCGATTGCACCGTGCCCCTGGGCTTCTCTATGAATGTAACCTGTGGTACTCCCGATGCCTCAATCGAGTGGACTTTCACCGATGCCGAAGGAAATGCGCTGAACATTACTCCGTGGTATGTTGATGGCGAGGGCTGGTACTTCACTGTTAGCGAAGCCATGACAGTAACGGCCAAAGGCGTGAAGGAAGGCCTTGATGATAGCGAAGTTATCTCTACCACTTACAATGTTATTGACCTCGCAGCCGAGCCTCGCTACTTCAAGCGTGTCGCTTCAATGGATGATATTGAAGAAGGAATAGCCAATAACCGAGAATTTATCGTTGGTGCTTACTCCCGCTTCTACTTGAGCCAAGAAGGGGCTGCTCGTCCCGGCTTGATGTCGATAGCTGAAAAGGCACAAACCTCTGAAACCTTTAAACTTTGGGCCGCCCCCAAGCAGTCCACCACTTGGGGTGTCACCAACTTCGTGCTCATCGGTGAGGAAAACGGCAAGGTAGACGATGGCGATGACGAGATCCAAGTGAACAACAACGGTATCATGGCTATGCGTAGCGCCGATGCCACCGATGACGATTTCAAAAGCCTGGCCTTCATTACCATCGAGCATTACACCGGCGAGGATCGCAAAGACTTCAAAAACCATGAAATTGATTCCAGTGTGCAGCTTTACACCTTCAAGATTGGCGACAAGTACTTGAATGGCTCTACTGGTCAAGGCTCCGGCAACAATACGCTTTATTGGTCGGATGAGCAAGTGCCAATGATGCTTTCAATGATTACCTCCACCGAGGATATCCCCGAAACTCAAGATTACCTTGTTGACCGCATGTTATGCCAATGGATCAAGACTACCGATGATCGTGAAACAGAATACAAGTGTCTGAAATACAACTACGGCACCGACATCAGTGTCTATGGTAGCTACCAGCACTCCAACACGGGCAACGACCAGGTTTATCCTTTCATCTACGTGGAGGAGGATTATGAGAGCGTGAAGTGTCCCGAGCCGCTGTACAAGGAGTTCGATACCCAGCAGGAGAACAATTACACCTACAACATCACCTTCAAAGACGAGAAGGAGATCCCCGCTTATATCTGGGTGTACATGGAAGGTCAAGAGAGTAAGTGCACTGATACCCCGGCATCCTCCGACAGTGGTAGCTCTGAAACCTCCAAGCGTCCCAAGGCTGTCAGCTACGACAACGACCACGCCGTAATCTCTGTTACGGTTAATCTCCACGGCAAGCATGAGGGTGGCGTACATACGTTCACCTCTAAGGTTGGCGAACCGGTGAAGGTGCCCATCTACGTGACCAGTACGGTGAAGGCTACCGCCGCTTACGACGGATACTTGGCATCGCGCAGTGGCGAGGCTATCAACGAGGTTTCGGTTCTTGACCAGACTCCTACTGGTATCGTTGAGGTGGGGGTTGATGAGATTGAGACGGGTGCAAGGGTGTTTAACCTGCAGGGGCAGATGCTGCCTCGTCCCGTTAAGGGTCAGGTGGTGATCGTCGCACCGCTCTCAGCACCCGCCTACAAGGCCCTACTACGATAAAAGCCACAAAAGGTCTTTGTCGGCAAAGCGGCATTGATCTTTAACCACTAAAGGACACGGAAGGACTCCAATCCTCCCGTGTCCTTCTTTCTTACCACGAAGGGAAAAACAATGAGGACGTGAAATTAGTGGCGGAAAAAGTAGAAAATGACATAGGGATTTGGATTTTGTGATGTAATTTTGTGGCATGATGAAACTGAAAGAGGAATTCAAAGAGATGATCGCGGGCTGTCGGACGGGGGAGTTCGACGGCCTGGTGGAGGCGCTGGAGACGACGGCGCCCGATGTGTCAATACGTTGGAATAGAGGGAAGGCCGTCCAAGAGCCGGCGCCCCTAGGGCATCCGCGTGATGGCCGTCCAGAGCCGGCCCCCCTAGGGCATCCGCGTGATGGCCGTCCAAGGCCGGCCCCCCTAGGGCGCCCTGTGCCGTGGGAGGCGGCGGGGGAGTATCTCGAGGAGCGGCCGGCGTTCACGCTGGATCCCCGGATGCACCAGGGGCGCTATTATGTGCAGGACGCGTCGTCGATGATCATCGGCGAGGTGATCCGGCGGCTCGTGGCCGGCGGCGACCGACCGCTGGCCTATCTCGATGCGTGCGCCGCTCCCGGCGGCAAGACCACGGCGGCCATCGACGCCCTCCCCGAGGGCTCGCTGGTCGTCGCCAACGAGTACGTGCCCAAGCGCGCGGCCATCCTCGAGGAGAACCTGACGAAGTGGGGCTACGAGGGTACAGTGGTGAGCCGCGGCGACACGGCGCGGTTCCGGCGCTTGCCCGAGGTGTTTGACATCGTGGCGGTCGACGCGCCCTGCTCGGGCGAGGGGATGATGCGCAAGGACGAGGAGGCCGCGCGGCAGTGGTCGCCGGCGCTGGTCGAGGAGTGCGCCGAGCGCCAGCGCGAGATCCTGGGCAACGTGTGGGGCTCGCTCCGCGACGGCGGCTACCTGATTTACTCCACCTGCACGTTCAATCCCGTGGAGAACGAGCGGGTGGTGGCATGGCTGCGCGACGAGTTGGGAGCCGCTCCGGTGGCGCTCGACTTCCCCGAGGAGTGGGGCATCGCCCGGGAGATCGAGGGCACGGCCCCGTGCTATCGCTTCCTGCCGGGCCGCGTGCGCGGCGAGGGCCTCTTCCTGGCAGTCCTGAGGAAAGGGGAATCGACCGAAATCGAGAGAAATCGAGAGGATGGTCGCGGGCGAGGGCGCCCACGCTCCTTGCTTGATGATGAACGCCTGATGAGGGCCGTCCAAGAGCCGGCCCGCCAAGGCTGCGCGCGCGTCTTCCCTGAGCGGTGGCTGCCGCTACTGAAGGAGCTGCAGCGGGAGCTGAAGGTGACGCATTGGGGCGTGGAGACGGCGGTGCCCAAGGGGAAGGGATGGATCCCGTCGCATGCGTTGGCGATGTGGCGCGGGTATCAGCGCGGGACGTATCCCGAGGTGGAGGTCGACGAGGCCACGGCGCTGCAATACTTGCGGCGTGAGGCGGTGACCGTCGACGCGCCCCGCGGCATCGTGCTGCTCATCTTCGACGGCTGGCCGCTGGGCTGGGTGAACAACCTGGGCAACCGCGCCAACAACCTATATCCCCAGGACTGGCGCATAAGGAATCTCTAAATTTAACCACAAAAGGACATAAAAGAGACACAAAAATTCTTCTTATGGTCGCGGGCGAGGGCGCCCACGCTCCTTGCTTGAGGATGATCGCCTGGTGAGGGCCGTCCAAGAGCCGGCCCGCCAAGGCTGCCGCGGGCGCTTACGCTCCTTGAGCTATCTAAAGATGAAGAGGCGGGTGGGGTCGAAGCGGGGTAGGGTGACGACCTGGATGGCCGCGTCGCGCGACTCAATCGAGTCGGAGCCGTCGCCGACGGTGACGCCCCGGGCGCGCAGGGCCGAGGCGGTGGCCTCAAACGCCTTCTCGGGCGTGTTGTTGTCGTGGCTGAGGTGGCACAGGAACACGTGGGTCAGCTCCGGCCGGTAGATCGAGGCCACATAGGCCGCGGCGTCGCGGTTGTCGAGGTGGCCGTTGGCGGCGATGATGCGTGCCTTGAGGTACTCGGGGTAGCGGCCGTGGCGCAGCATGTCGAGGTCGTAGTTGCTCTCGATCATCAGGTAGCGCGCCTGGCGCATGTAGAAATCGGCGCGCTCGCCCACGACACCCAGGTCGGTGGCGATGGCCATCGTATGCTCGCCGATGCTGATGAAGAAGCCGGCGTTGTCAGAGCCGTCATGGTCGACCTCGAAGGCTGTGACGCGGAACTGACCGATCGTCACCTCGTGTTCCTTGTAGATGGGGTGGTGGTAATCCTTGATGCGGCGCGAGATGTTGTGGCGGCGCAGGATTCCCGAGAGCACGCGGGGCGTGCAGTAGAGCTGGGCCGAGCGGAATTTGCGCAGGCAGGTGTAGGCGTAGCGTACGTGGTCGCTATGGTCGTGGGTGAGCAGGATGCCACGTATCTGCTTGAGGTCGATGCGGTGGCGCATCAGCTCTTTCTCGATCTTCAGGGGGTCGATGCCGGCGTCGATGATCAGGCCGCAGGAGTCGTCGCCGATGTATGCCGAGTTGCCCGAGGAGCCGGAGCCGAAGGAGATGAACCGCAGGCGCCCGGCGACGCTGGGGGCGGCCATGGGGGAGATGCCGTCGGCAAGGTCGGGCTGAGGGCAGCCCGAGGGGCCCCCCAGGCCGTCCAAGGCCGGCCCCCCCAGGCCATGGCCGTCGAACGC
>JAJBVP010000274.1 GCA_020859755.1 Bacteroidales bacterium
TAGTTGTTAGTTGGTAGTTGTTAGTTGTTAGTTGTTAGTTGTTAGTTGTTAGTTGAGGGGAGGCGGCGGTAGAGGGATTGGACGAGGAAGGATTGGGCGATGCCGCGGGTGAGGAGGTAGAGGATTAATGCGAGCCAGAGCGCGTGGTTGCCCCAAGCGGGGAAGAGCGCGAGGTAGACGGCGAAGAACACAGCCATTCCCGAAGCCATGGCCACCAGCATGCGACGCGTCATGGTGGCTCCAATAAACACGCCATCCCATGTGAACGCCAGGAAACCGGCCATCGGTACGGTCACGCCCCAGTAGAAAAATTCCCTCGAGGCCGTGATGACGTCCTCGTCGTTGCTCAGCAGTCGCAGAAACGCCTCACCACCAACGGCGTATAGGATTGTGAACAACAGTGCCCACAGGAAACCCCAACCGAGGAGCGCTTTGATACATTTGCGGAGGGAACGTCCGTCGTTGGCTCCCACGAAACGACCCACGAGCGCCTCGCCAGCGAATGCGAAGCCGTCCATGGTGTAGGAAAAGAGTACGAATAGCTGCATCAACAGGGCGTTGACAGCGAGGATGATGACACCTTGAGTGGCGCCGACTCGGGTGAACCAGAGCGTGACGGCGACGAGGCATGCCGTGCGGAGGAAGATGTCGAAGTTGATGGAGAAGAAGGCGCGCCAGGTGATGTTTGTTGTTGCGCGGGCGAGGCGCCCACGCTCCTTGGTTGTTGCGCGGGCGAGGCGCCCACGCTCCTTGTTTGTTGCGCGCCATAGGGCGATGAGGAAGCCCAGCCACTGGGCGACAAGGGAGCCTATAGCGCAACCGGCTACCCCCCACCCCGCGCCGTACACCAACGCCACACTCACGGGAATGTTCACCACATTTATTATAATGGATATCCACATGGGCGTGCGGGAGTCCTGCATACCGAGGAACCACCCCGCGAGGGCGTAGTTGCCGAGCGAGGCGGGTGCGCCCCAAATGAGGATGAGAATGTACTGCTGCGCCATGGCATAGGTGTCGCCATTGACATCCATAAACCATAGCACGCCAGCGGCGATTGGCCACCCCAAAACGATCATCATCAACCCGGCAATTGTAGCCACGGTCAAGGCCTTTTTCAACACCACGCGCTGAGTGGTAACGTCCTTGGCTCCGTAAGCCTGGGCCGTAAGTCCGGAGGTTCCCATCCTGAGGAACGCGAAGAGCCAGTAGAGGAGATTGAACGCCGCACCGCCCACAGCGATGGCCGCCAACGGCACCGCGCTGCCCAAGTGGCCGACGATTGCGGTGTCGGCCAACGAGAGCAGCGGCGTGGTGATATTGGAGATGATGGCCGGGATGGCCAGAGCGAGTATTCGGCGGTTCACAGCTCTTGGAGCATGTTATTTGGGCTCAACTTTGGCGCGCATGCTGTCCCAAGTGAGGTAGGCGATCAGGAGGGCATAAGCGCCCAGCCCGAGCCATTGCAGCGTGATAGGGGAGATGCCGGGGTCGAAAGTGAAGTCGAAGTAGCGGGTCAACGCGGCAAATACGCCGAAGAGGGCGCCACCGGCGATCAAGCCCGAGGAGATCAGAGTGCCACGGTCGCGGCGAGCGTCATTGAGGGCCTTGTCCTTGGACGCGTTGGACACGATCCAAGCGATGCCACCACCCACGAGCAGCGGGGTGTTGAGCGACAGTGGGATGAACATACCCAAGCAGAAGGCCAACGCGGGGACTTCCAGCCAATTGAGCAACAAGGCCAGGATAGCGCCAGTCATATACAGAATCCAAGGGGTGTCGCCACCCATCATCAACGGCTCGATTACCTTGGCCATAGCGTTGGCCTGGGGAGCGACCATGCCGTTGGGTCCGGTGAAACCGTAAACGTCGTTCAGCACGAGCAGTACGCCACCCACTGTAGCGGCCGAAACCAGTGTGCCGAGGAATTTCCAGCTCTCCTGCTTTTTGGGCGTAGAGCCCAGCCAGTAACCTACCTTGAGGTCAGTGACGAAGCCGCCGGCCATCGACAGGGCGGTGCATACTACGCCTCCAATCACCATCGAGGCCACTATGCCCGAGGTGCCGCTTAGACCGATTGCCACGAAGATGGCCGAGGCCACGATCAGGGTCATCAGCGTCATGCCCGACACAGGGTTGGAGCCCACGATCGCGATAGCATTGGCGGCAACGGTGGTGAACAAGAATGCGATTACCGTAACCACAGCCCAGGCCACGATAGCCTGCCAGAAGGTGTGAATCACACCAAACCAGAAGAACAGCAACACGGCCACCAGGGCGATAGCGATGAAGAACACGATATGCTTCATCGAGATGTCGCGCTGCCAGCGCACGGTAGTGACGCCAGCGGCACCGCCTTTGAACTCTCGGCCGGCAAGTCCGACAGCCTGCTTGATGATAGGCCACGACTTGACGATGCCGATTACGCCAGCCATCGCGATGCCACCGATGCCGATCATCTTGGCATAGTCGGTGAAGATCTGCGAGGGATCCATAGCTACCATGGTCTCCGAGCCATAAGTGCCCATCAACGGGATAATTACCCACCATACAAAGGCGGAACCAGCGAAGATCACAAACGCGTATTTCAGGCCGATAATGTAGCCCAAGCCGAGCACTGCGGCGCCGGTGTTGCAGGACAGCACCAATTTGGTCTTGGCGGCGAGAGTTTCGCCCCACTGGGTAACGGCGGTATTGAGCGTGCCTGCCCATAGGCCAAAGGTCTCGACCACGTAGTCGTAAACGCCACCGATAAGCGACGCGATTACGAGTGTAAACGCTTGTCCCTTGGAGGCTCCCTTGGCACCCTGGCCCGACGCCAGCACCTGAGTGGTGGCGGTAGCCTCGGGGAATGGGTACTTACCGTGCATGTCCTTGACAAAGTATTTGCGGAACGGGATGAAGAACAGTATGCCCAGGATACCTCCAAGCAGCGACGAGAGGAAGATCTCGATGAAGTTGACGGTGAGGTCGGGGTATTTGGCTTGCAGGATGAAGAGCGCGGGTAGGGTGAAAATGGCACCAGCCACAATCACGCCCGAGCAAGCGCCAATCGACTGAATAATAACGTTTTGGCCAAGGGGTTGATCAATTTTCATGGCCGACGAGCAGCCAACGGCGATAATTGCGATAGGGATTGCGGCCTCAAACACTTGGCCCACTTTCAAGCCAAGGTAGGCGGCGGCGGCCGAGAAGATTACGGCGAGCACAAGGCCCATGGTCACCGAGTAGGGGGTGACCTCCTTGTAGTCGCGAGCGGGATGCATCAGGGGGCGATAATGCTCGTCCTCGCCAAGCTCGCGAAACGCATTGTCGGGGAGGGCAATGGGATCAGCATCCTCGTAAATTAAGTTGTCTTTTTCCACTGGTTAATTGGTTATTTTCTAAATCATTAAAACTTTAAATCTTTAAAGGAGGAAAGGAGGAAAGGAGGAAAGAGGGGGGATGAGGGGGTGATTAGCGGGAGAGGATATCGAAGTTTTCGACGTAAATCTCGGTGACAGTGCGCTTTATGGCGTTGCGATCCTGCCACACTCGGGTGCGCAGCTTGCCCTCCACAAAGAGCTTGGTGCCCTTGCGGATGTATTTTTCGGCCATCTCGGCGGCCGCGTCCCACATCACGATTGTGTGCCACTCGGTGCGCTCGGGAATCTGCACGCCGGCGGCTGTGGTGTAGGCACGCTCGGTGGTTGCCAGCGACATAGTAGCCAGCAACCGAGTCTCGACGTAGCGCATTTCAGGGTCACGACCCACGTTGCCTACGAGTATCACCTTGTTTACGCTCATATTCTATTTCGCAGATGCTAAAAGTCCTTGGATCACGGCATTGGTGAATCCAGCCTGTTCCATCGAGTTTAAGCCCTTGATAGTGACTCCACCCGGGGTTGTCACCTTGTCGATTTCCACCTCGGGGTTGTTGCCTGTCGACTCGAGCAGAGCCACGGCTCCGGCCATAGTCTGCATCATGTACTCCTTGGCGGCGTTTGGGTAAAGGCCAAGTTGCACGGCGCCCTCCACCGAGGCCCGGATGTATCGCATCACGTAGGCGATGCCACAGGAGCACAGGGCCATAGCTGCGCCAAATTGGCGCTCGGGGATGTAGGCAGCTTTGCCGATTGCCGAGAAGATTTTCACCAACTCGTCCACGGCGAACGGGTCGCCGTCGTCGCCAGCGATGAAAGTCATGCTTTGGCCCACGGCAGCGGCTGTGTTGGGCATTACGCGGAAGATATTGCTCTCCATACTTATGCCCAGCCATTCAGCCAATTGGCTCACAGCGATACCTGCGGCAAGCGACACTATGATGGTTTTGTCGAGGTCAACTACAGGCTTGATCTCTTCAATCACGTCCTTGACGAGCCAAGGCTTGACGGCAAGTATCACTACGTCGGCACCACTCACGCATGACTTGTTGTCGCAATAGGTGAGGACTGCGGGAACTTCCTGGTTGAGCGCCTCCAGTTTCATTGGTGTGGGGTTGGACACCTTCACCGTGTACTCTTTCTCCAAGGGGCTCTTAACAATTCCGCGGGCGATGGCCCCTCCCATGTTGCCAGCACCGATGATAGCTATCGTTCTCATGCTTGCAGAGCGGCTTTAAATCGGGTGATAAACTCGTCAACGTCGGCCTTCGTCAGGCAAAGCGGTGGCAGCAAGCGAATTACGTTGGTACCGCTGGCGCCCGTGAACACCTTCTGCTCATGAATCAAGCGCGAGCGGAGTTCCTTGACGGGGTAGTCCATCTCGATGCCGATCATCAAGCCACGACCACGCAGTTCCTTGATGCCGGGAAGTTTCTTCAGCTCGTCCATCAGGTACTGACCCACCTCAGCGGCGTTTTCCACGAGCTGCTCATCCTCGATGATGTCGAGCACGGCCAGAGCGGCGGCGCAACCGAGGTGATTGCCTCCGAATGTGGTTCCCAACTGGCCGTAAACTGGGGTCAAGTGGGGAGCGATAAGCACGCCACCCATTGGGTAACCGTTGGCGATACCCTTGGCGACAGTGATGATGTCGGGACGGATGCCGGCATACTGATGGGCGAAGAACTTGCCGCTGCGACCGTATCCCGATTGGATTTCGTCGAGGATAAGCACTGTGCCTGCCTCCTTTGTGGCCTTGCGGAGGTCGCGCAAGAACTGGTCGTCGGGGATGCGGATACCTCCCACGCCTTGGATGCCCTCGATGAGCACCGCGGCAACGTCGCCCTTGGCCAACTCGTTCTTGACGGCCTCGATGTCGCCCAGGGGAAGAAATGTGACATGCCCGTTGGCGTTTATTGGACTGATAATCTTGGGGTTGTCGGTTGCCTCAACAGCGGCCGATGTGCGACCGTGGAAAGCCTTGTCGAAGGCGATGACGCGGCTGCGACCAGTGGCAAAAGAGGCGAGTTTCAGGGCGTTTTCGTTGGCCTCAGCGCCCGAGTTGATCAGAAACAGCTGATAGTCGTCATAGCCCGAAACCTTGCCCAGGTGCTCGGCAAGACGTCGTTGCAGCGAATTTTGTACCGAATTGGAATAGAACACCAGTTTTTCGCTCTGCTCGCGCAGGGCTTTGAGGTAACGCGGATGGGAGTGGCCCACCGAAATCACCGCATGGCCTCCGTAGAGGTCGAGGTACTCCGTACCCTCGGTGTCGTACACGCGGCATCCCTTGCCGAGGTCGATTTCTATGTCGAAGAGAGGGTAGACGTCGAAAAGTTTCATCGTTATATCGTTTTTCGTTTTTAGTTTTTAGTTTTTAGTTTTTAGTTTTCAGTTTTTAGTTTTAAGTATTAAGTTTTAAGTTTTAAGTTTTCAGCAGATACCTTTGATCCTTTCATCCTTTGATCCTTTCATCTTTTAAAGGATTAAAGGAATAAAGGATTAAAGGTGGCCACTCACCACTCACCACTCACCACTCACCACTCACCACTTCCTCATTGCTTCAGCTGGGATAGGCGTTGCTCGAGCTCGGTGGAGGTGAGGCGGGTCTTCAACTGCCCTCGGTGGGCGATGGAGATGTTGCCGGTCTCCTCCGAGACGACAATCGCCACCGCGTCGGTGGCTTGCGAAATGCCCAGGGCTGAGCGATGACGTAAGCCCAGCGAGCGGGGAACGTTGGTGTCGTGGCTCACGGGGAGGATGCATCCAGCGGCCTTGATACGGTCGTGGGCGATGATCATGGCTCCGTCGTGGAGTGGGGAGTTTTTGAAGAAAATATTCTCGATTAGGCGCGAATTGACGGCGGCGTCAATCATGTCGCCCGATTTCTCGTAGGTTTCAAGCGGCACCTCCTGCTCGATTACGATCAGCGCGCCTGTCTTGCTTTTGGACATGTTCATGCACGCGTATACCACGGGCATTACCCATGAGGGCTCGTTGGAGTCGGCGTCCTTTCCCCGGTGATGGTGAAAGAGTTGCTTGAACAGTTTCCATCGTCGTTGCGAGCCCAGCTCCACCAGGAATCGTTTCAGCTGATCCTGGAAGAGGATTACCAGCACAAGCAGACCAATGCTCATGAAACGGTCCAAGATGGTTCCAATCAACCTCATTTCCAGTATCTCGGAGGTAACTACCCACACAGCGATGAAGGCCAACACGCCGATGAATACGTTGATGGTGCCGCTCTCTTTCATTATGCGGTAGAGGTAGTAGAGCATCAGCGCCACGATGACGATATCGAGTATGTCTTTTATGCCGAAACCTTCCATTATACGTTGATATTGAGAGCGTTATTCACAAGTTGCACCACTTTTACGGCATCGACAGCGGCCTTTACATCGTGCACTCGCAGGATGGAGGCACCCTTTTGCAAGGCGATGGTGTTGAGAGCCGTGGTGGCCTCAAGCATCTGCTCAGGAGCGGCATTAAACGGCTTGTAAAGCATTGATTTTCGGGAGATTCCCACGAGGATGGGGCGCTCGAGCATATGAAACGCCTCCAAGTTGGCCATCAGCTCATAATTTTGTTCCACGGTCTTTGCGAAACCGAAACCGGGATCGACGATGACGTCGCACACCCCTTGCAGGGCTAACGTACGGGTCACTTGGCTTAGCTCGGCGATGACGTCGGTTGTGACGCCGTGGGGATAGTCGGTGAATTGCCTCATGGTCTCGGGCGTTCCGCGCATGTGCATGGCGATGTAGGGCACTTTCAACTCAGCCACGGTGGGAATCATCATGGGGTCAAGCTCGCCACCCGAGATATCGTTGATAATGTGGGCACCGGCTTGGATGGCCTCTCGTGCCACCCGGGATCGGTAGGTGTCAACCGAGATGGGAATGCCGGGATTGGCCTTGGCGATCGCCTCGACAACGGCAATGATGCGGTCAATCTCCTCTTGCTCTGATGGTTGTGTAGCGCCTGGACGAGTGGAGCATCCCCCAAGGTCGAGCATGTCGGCCCCTTCTTGTCGCATCTTCAGTGCTTGTTCCACGGCATTATCAAGTGTAGCTCGCGAGGGGGCATAGAACGAGTCGGGCGTCAAGTTGATGATGCCCATCACGGCCGGCTTGTCGAAGCGCACGAGCCGTCCCTTGAGGTTGAGTGAGAATGATTGGAATCGCTTCACAGCGCAAAGTTAACGCTTTCCCTTGAAATAAACAAAATACTGCGGGGCGAGGGCGCCCAAGCTCTTTGTTTATTAGAGGATGACGCGGGCGAGGGAGTCGTGGTGGGCACGAAGGTAATCCTCGATGGCTTGGATGTAGGCATCGGCGATTACAGTGTCGTTGTGCTGGAGGATCTGATATTGTGTGGCGCGGGCGTCAAGCAGCAGCGTTTGGAGCCGAACGGTATCGGCTCGCGAGTCGATCATCTCCTGGGCGGCTTTTTCGCCCATAGCCCGCGCCTTCGAGGTGTCGATTTTCGCATCCTCCTTGCTCGAGCAGGCTACAAACAGTACTATAGAAAATATGAGTAATATTATATTTTTCATTATGTTGAATACTGAAGACTGAAGACTGAAAACTGAATACTGAAAACTGAAAACCATTTATTGGCAACGCCGGGCCACGGCTTCCATGAGCCAGCGCGGGGTGGATGTGGCGCCACAGATTCCCACGGTTGACGCGCCTTTGAGCCATTGGGGATTGATTTCGTCGGGGTTGGCGATCAAGTGGGTGCGTGGATTCACCTTTAGGCATTCGCCATGGAGGTATTTGCCGTTGCTGGATTTATGGCCGCTGACAAATAGCACCACCTCGTGAGCGGCGGCGAATTCGCGCAGGTTGTCAACACGGTTGGCCACCTGTCGGCATATGGTGTCGTAGCTTTCGAAGGTGACTCCATGGGCTACCTTGGCGGAGATGTCGTCGATGATAGCGTGCAGACCATCAACCGATTTGGTAGTTTGGGAATAGAGTTTGATATCGCGAGAGAAGTCGATTTTGCCAAGGTCGTTGGGTGATTCCACGACGATAGCCTCCCCGGCTGTTTGGCCTACCAGGCCATTCACCTCGGCGTGTCCCGTCTTGCCGTAAATTACAATCTGGGGACGTTTGGTGGACTGCGCGTTGTCGTAAGCGGCCTTGATGCGACGCTGGAGGGCGAGTACCACGGGGCAGGTGGCGTCGATGATCTCGATATTGTTGCGCCGGGCGATGTCGTAGGTGGATGGAGGCTCTCCATGGGCGCGCAGCAACACCTTCACGTCGTGAAGCTCGGCGAGTTGCTCGTGGGTGATTGTAATCAGTCCCCTACCCCTTAGTCGCTCCACCTCGTCGCTGTTATGCACGATGTCGCCAAGGCAGTAAAGGCGCCCCGACTTGTCGAGCTCCTCCTCAGCTTTGCGAATGGCCGTAACCACTCCAAAGCAGAATCCCGAGCCTTGATCAATCTCGATTTTAGGCATTTGCCACGCGGTTGTAGATATTGAGGAGCCACTCGAGTTGTTGCTCGCGCGACATCTGGGAGTTGTCCAGGGCGATCGAGTCGGCGGCACGTCGCAAGGGGGATTCCTTGCGGGTGGAGTCGATAAAGTCGCGTCCCTTTACGTTTTCCAGTACCTGCTCATAAGTGACCGAGGTGCCTTTCTCGAGCAATTCCTTGTAGCGGCGCTGGGCGCGGGTTTCGGCCGAAGCGTCGACGAATATTTTTAGCTCGGCATGGGGGAACACGACAGTGCCGATATCGCGACCGTCCATGACGATGCCCTTGCCGGCGCCCAATTCCTGTTGCATTTTCACCAGGGCTTGACGCACCTCCTTGATAGTCGACACGGGGGAAACGTGGGAGGACACCTCCATCGTGCGGATTTGCTGCTCGACATCCTCGCCGTTGAGCATGGTGTGCTGTCCGGCCATGGTTTTCTCAAATGAGATTGCGATTTGGGGCAAAGCGGCCACAAGAGCCGGGATGTCGACAGTGCCATCGGGGGCGATCATGTCGTGACGAAGGGCGTAAAGGGTGACGGCTCGGTACATCGCACCTGAGTCGATATAGTGGTAGCCGATTTCGCGAGCAAGGTCTTTGGCCATTGTGCTCTTGCCCGATGACGAGTAACCGTCAATTGCGATGATGATTTTTTTCACGGGAAGTATTCAGTTTTCAGTTTTTCAGCATCTCTCCTTTAGGAAAGGGCCGCGATATCTTCGGGGCGGTAGGGGGTGGCTTGGTAGACGAAGTAGTTGAGCCAGTTGGTGAACAACAGGTTGGCGTGGGATCTCCAGGTGACCAATGGCGGTTGCGATGGGTCGTCATAGAGGTAGTAATGGGCCGGGACTGTGGGGTTTAGACCCTTTTCCAAGTCGCGTCGATACTCGAAATCGAGCGTGTGGGGGGAGTACTCGGAGTGACCGGTTATGAAGAATTCACGGCCACCGCGAGCCATGACGATATAGATACCCGATTCAGCGCTCTCCGACAAGATAGTGAGGTCGGGGTTGGCCTCGATCTCCTGGCGGTTGAATTGGGAGAATCGGCTGTGAGGCACCGAGAAAGTGTCGTCAAAGCCACGGAAGAGAGGATTTTTGGGCACAAGCACGCGATGCTTGAACACGCCTGAGATTTTGTGGTCGAGCACGTGCTTGTGAATTCCGTGGTGGTAGTAGAGTCCGGCGAATGCAGCCCAGCATATATATAATGTGGAGGTGACGTGGGTGTGGGCCCAGTCGAAGATCTCCTTCATCTTGTCCCAATAGTCGACTTCCTCAAATTCAACCTTTTCGACAGGCGCACCGGTGATGATGAATCCGTCGTAGTAGCGGTTACGGATCTCGTCAAATGTCTTGTAAAAGGTCTCTATATGCTCGCGTGGGGTGTTCTGGGAGACGTGGACGCCCGTGTCGACGAGGTCGAGCTCGATTTGCAGGGGTGAATTGGAAATGAGGCGCAAGAGGTCGGTCTCAGTCATCAGCTTGAGGGGCATAAGGTTGAGAACGGCGATGCGCAGAGGACGAATGTCCTGTGTAGAGGCTCGCCGCTCGCCGATAACAAATATGTTTTCGGCGAGCAGCTCCTCCACAGCTGGTAATTCTTCGGGTACTCTTACAGGCACAGTTTGTTAACTTCGATAAAAGATTACTACTTGCCGGCTAAGTGCTGCTGCCATTTCCAGGCTGAGCGCATGGTGTCGTCGATGGGAGTCTCGGCGCGCCAGCCCAGCACTTCGTTGGCGTATTTGGGATTGGCCCACACCTTCTCGATGTCGCCAGCGCGACGAGCGGCGATCTTGTGGGGCACCTTTACCCCGGTTGCACGCTCGAAGGCGGCGATCAGCTCCAATACCGACAGGCCGGTACCGGTGCCGAGGTTGAAGATCTCGATAGGGGCCTCGCTCTTGTCCTGGAGCATGCGCTCCACGGCGATCACGTGGGCCTTTGCCAGGTCGACCACGTTGATATAGTCGCGGATGCAAGAGCCGTCGGGGGTGTTGTAGTCGTCGCCGAACACCGACAGCATCGGGCGAATGCCGGCAGCTGTCTGGGTAAGGAACGGCACGAGATTCTGGGGCACTCCGTTGGGCAGCTCGCCAATCTCGGCCGATGGATGTGCGCCCACGGGGTTGAAGTAGCGCAGGATTACGCTCTTGATGGGTGCTCCGGCGTTGATCACGTCGGTGATAATCTCCTCCGAGATCTGCTTGGTGTTGCCGTAGGGGGATGTGGCTTTCTTTATAGGGGCCTGCTCGGTGACGGGGTTCTCGTCGGGCTCGCCGTAGACGGTGCAAGATGATGAGAAGACGATGCCTTTCACGCCATGGCGAGGCATAGCGTCAAGCAGGTTCATAAGCGTGTTGAGGTTGTTGCGGTAGTAGAGCAAGGGCTTCTGCATCGACTCGCCCACAGCCTTGGATGCGGCGAAGTTGATGATTCCCTTGATGCCGGGATACTCCACGAAGAGCTTTTCCACGGCCGCCATGTCGGTGCAATCGGCCTTGACGAAGTCGGGACGTATGCCGGTGATGCGCTCGATACCGTCGAGCACCTCGATGTTGGAGTTGCTGAGGTTGTCAATAATCACAACCGGGTAACCGGCTTGTTGCAGCTCAACCACAGTGTGGGAGCCGATGTAGCCGGTGCCACCGGTCACAAGAATTCTTCCTTTCATAATTGTATTGGTTGCCATTTAAAGATTAGGGATGTATGATGAATTGTCATATTGAAGTATCATTTGTAATGTAAACGCGAAATTACTAATTTTTTTTGAAATTATTTTGGGCAATATAGTTGCGATTTGAAAAATAATCCGTACATTCGCGTCACAATCTTGAAGCAAACAAGAAATGACACGTTTTTACGCATATTATTTTTCTTACTTTTACTACTTTGGCAAGAGTAGCGGGATTTTATATGCGTAGCCTCTCAATGATTGAATGATTGACATTAACATAAAATCCCGCTCTCCAAGGACGGGATTTTTTCATATTGTTATTGTATATGTGCGCTTACACTGCAACGGATAAATCAAAGAAACGCGTGACCATCCAGGGCGTAGCCGGGTGTTACCACGACGCGGCCGCCCGCGGGTATTTCAAGGACGAGGAGATCGAGACCATCCCTTGCGACTCGTTCCCCGAGATGTTTGAGATGCTCGGGGGCGACGCCTCCCTGCTTGGGATCATGGCCATCGAGAACACTATCGCCGGCTCGCTGCTCTACAACCACGAGTTGCTCCGACAGAGCAACCTGGTGGTGATCGGCGAGCAAAAGATGAGGATCTCTCACGTGCTGTGCGCTCTGCCAGGCCAGGCGATGGACGACATCACCGAGGTTAACTCCCACCCCATGGCGCTGATGCAATGCGAGCAGTACTTGCGCCGCCACCCCAGGATGCGCATGGTGGAGAAATTTGACACCGCCGGTAGCGCCCGCGAGATCGCCGAGGAAAAACTCACTGGCCACGCGGCGGTGTGCGGCGAGTTTGCGGCCCAGCTCTACGGGCTCGACATCCTCGAAAAGGGCATCGAGACCAACAAGCGCAACTTCACACGTTTTCTAATTCTGGCCGACCCGCTCGTTGCGGCTGAGCACCGCCCCTCGGAGCGCGAGATCAACAAGGCGTCGCTGGTGTTCACCCTCCCCCACACCCACGGAGCCCTGTCGAAAGTGCTCACAATCTTTTCCTTTTACGACATCAACCTGAGCAAGATCCAGTCGATGCCCATCATCGGCCGCGAGTGGGAGTACCGATTCTATATCGACTTGACTTTCGACTCCATCGCCCGTTACCTGCAGGCAATCAACGCCGTGCGTCCACTGATCAACGACCTCAAAATTCTTGGAGAATATGCCGAATTCAAAGATTAATATACGTCCCGCTTCCCGCGTGGAGGCGATTGAAGAGTACTATTTCGCCCGCAAGTTGCGCGAGGTGGCCGCGTTGAACGCCGCCGGCGCCGACATCGTGTCGATGGCCATCGGAGGTCCCGACCGTATGCCTCACGCATCGGTGATCGAGGCTCTCACCTGCGAAGCTGCCAAGCCCAACGCCCACAGCTATCAGCCCGGTGGGGGTATCCCCGAGTTGCGCAAGGGTTGGGCCAAGTTCTACAAGAAATGGTATGGCGTGGAGGTTGACCCCACAACGGAATTGATGCCGCTGATCGGCTCCAAGGAAGGTATCATGCACATCTCGATGGCATTTCTCAACCCCGGCGACGGAGTGCTCGTGCCCAATCCGGGTTACCCCACCTACACCTCGGCTTCCAAGCTGGCCATGGCCGAAATCTACCCCTACGACCTCAAAGCCGAGAACGGCTGGGAGCCTGATTTCGCGGCATTGGAAAAGCTTCCTTTGGAAAAGATCAAACTGATGTGGGTCAACTATCCCCACATGCCCACGGGCACCCCCGCGTCGCGCCAGCTGCTGGAAAAGATTGTCGACTTCGGTCGTCGCCACAATATCGTCATCGCCCACGACAATCCCTACTCGTTCATCCTCAACGACCGCCCCATGAGCATCATGGAGATCCCCGGAGCCAAGGATATCGCCCTCGAGCTCAACTCGATGAGCAAGAGCCACAACATGGCTGGCTGGCGTATGGCGGTGGTGGTGAGCAACCCCGAGTTCATCTCCTGGGTAGTGAAAGTGAAAACCAACGTCGACTCGGGGCAGTTCCGACCGATGATGGTAGCCGCCGCCCGCGGCCTTGAACTTGAGCAGGATTGGATTGATGAGGTCAACGGCGAGTACCGCGAGCGTCGCAAGATATGCGAGGAGATCATGCAAGTCCTGGGCTGCACGTTCGACCCCCGTCAACGGGGCCTGTTCCTGTGGGGGCGTATTCCCGACAGCGAAGAATCGGGGGAGGCTCTCACCGAACGCATTTTAAAAGACGCGCGCGTGTTCATCGCCCCGGGCTTCATCTTCGGCTCCAACGGCGAACGCTACATCCGCCTGTCGCTCTGCGCCACCCAGCCCAACCTCCGCGAGGCCCTGCGCCGCATCAAGGGAGTGGTGAGTGGTGAGTGGTGAGTGGTGAGTGGTGAGTGGTGAACTTTCCTCCTTTATTCCTTTCCTCCTTTAAAGGATGAAAGGATGAAAGGATGAAAGGTATCTGCTGAAAACTGAAAACTGAAAACTGAAAACTAAATACTGAAAACTGAATACTGAAAACTAAATACTGAAAACTAAATACTGAAAATTATATGCAAGATCTTCTACCCCTTGAGATACCAGGCATCGACCCCTCGAAGCCTCTCGTGATCGCAGGCCCCTGCTCGGCCGAAACCGAGGAGCAAGTGCTCTGCTCGGCAAAGGACCTGGCCTCCTACGGCATCAAAATCTTCCGTGCCGGAATCTGGAAGCCCCGCACCAAGCCGGGTGGCTTCGAAGGTGTGGGTCAGCCCGGATTGGAATGGCTCAAAAAGGTGAAAGAAACCACCGGCATGTACACCGCCACCGAGGTTGCCACCAAGCAGCACGTGGAGCAGGCGTTAGCCGCTGGCGTTGACATCCTATGGATTGGTGCCCGCACATCGGCCAACCCGTTCGCCGTGCAGGAGATAGCCGACGCCATCAAGGACGCTGGCGCCACGGATATCCCCCTGCTGGTGAAGAATCCCGTCAACCCCGATCTTGAGTTGTGGATCGGCGCCCTGCAACGCTTCTACAACGCCGGGATACGCCGCTTAGGCGCTATCCACCGCGGATTCTCGGCCTACGGCAAGCACCTGTACCGCAACATGCCCCAGTGGCACATCCCCTTGGAGCTGCGTCTGCGTTACCCCAATCTGCCCATCATCTGCGACCCCAGCCATATCGGAGGCAAACGCGAACTAATCGCACCGCTCTCTCAGCAGGCCCTCGACATGGGTTTCAATGGATTGATCATCGAATCCCACTGCAACCCCGACGAGGCTTGGAGCGACGCTTCACAGCAAGTTACTCCCGAGATTCTCAACTTCATTCTCAACACCCTGGTGGTGCGCGACGAGAAGCAATCGACCGAGAACCTTACCCTCCTGCGCCAGCAAATTGACCAGATCGACAACGACTTGCTGGAGGTGCTCTCCAAGCGTCTGCGCGTGTGCCGCGAAATCGGACAGTACAAGAAGGAGCACCGCATGCCCGTCGTGCAACCCAATCGCTACAACGACATCATGCACGACCGCATTCAGGTGGCCGAGGAGATGGGCATCGGAGCCGATTTCATGCGCTCGGTGTTACTCGCTATTCACGAGGAATCGGTACGTCAACAAATTGAGGTGCTCAACGACCGCTCCCGCTAAAATTTAATTTTTGTGAGTCATCCCCTTTAATCCTTTCCTCCTTTTACCTATAAAGGATGAAAGGATTAAAGGATTAAGGCCTCTGAAAACTGAAAACTGAAAACCAGCTCCCCTATGAAAATCCTTATTCTTGGTGCCGGAAAGATGGGGTCGTTCTTCTGCGACCTACTTTCCTTCTCTCACGACGTCGCCATATACGACCACGACCCTCGCCGCCTGCGCTTCACCTACAATTGCCGCCGTTTCTCCACTCTCGACGAGGTAGACGAGTTCGCCCCGGAGATGGTGATCAACGCGGCCACGGTGAAGTACACCATCGACGCGTTCAACCAGGTGCTCCCCCACCTCCCCCAGAACTGCATCTTGAGCGACATTGCCTCGGTGAAGACCGGGCTGCCGGAATTTTACGCCCAGGCAGGGCATCCGTTTGTGAGCACCCACCCAATGTTTGGCCCCACGTTCGCCTCGCTGAGCAACCTTGCCAACGAGAACGCCGTCATCATCAAGGAGGGTGACCACCTGGGCAAACTGTTTTTCCGCGACCTGTACCACTCTTTGCATCTCAACATTGTTGATTACACCTTTGAGGAGCACGACTTGACCACGGCCTACTCGCTGTCCATCCCCTTCGTGGCTTCACTGATGTTTGCCGGTATAATGAAGCATCAGGACGCTCCCGGCACCACCTTCAAGCGCCATCTGGCAATCGCGCGTGGCCTTGCCTCGGAGGACGACTACCTGGTGAGCGAAATCCTGTTCAACCCCAACACCCCCGAGCAACTCGCCCGCATGGCCGAGCGACTCGACGAGCTACGCGACATCATCGATCGTCGCGACACCCCCGCCATGAAGGCTTATCTCGCCCGCGCCCGCGAGAATCTCAAGTAATTATTCCCTATGAGCGTATATTTCCACCTTATCCCTTTCTGGCCTTAGGGTGGATTTTGCGGTTACGGGGATTTTCAGTAACTTCGCGGGCGAATAACAAAACCCCACACATCAGTAGAAAGAAAATGGCAGAAATTGGCTCGGTGATGACCCCTGTAGGTCGCAAAGCGCTCCTCCTTGGCAGCGGTGAATTAGGTAAAGAAGTGGCTCTTGAGCTCCAACGCATGGGCGTGGAGGTTGTCGCGTGCGACCGCTACGCGGGTGCGCCGGCGATGCAAGTGGCCCACCGTCACCACGTGATCAACATGCTTGATGGCAAGGAACTTCGCCGCGTGATCGAGCTGGAACGCCCCGACCATATCATCCCCGAGGTTGAGGCAATCGCCACCGACGAGCTCGTGGCCCTCGAAAAAGAGGGCTACCACGTTACCCCCACAGCCACCGCGGCTCGCTTGACGATGAACCGCGAAGGTATCCGTCGCTTGGCAGCCGAGACCCTGGGCGTGCCCACCTCCAAGTATCGCTTCGCCGACACTAAGGAAGAGTACCTTAAGGCTATCGATGAGATCGGCATCCCCTGCGTGGTGAAGCCGATTATGAGTTCGTCGGGCCACGGCCAGACCACCGTTAAAACTCCCGAGGCCGTTGAGCATGCTTGGGAAGAAAGCCAGGCTGGTGGCCGCGCAGGCGCCGGGCGAGTGATAGTTGAGGGCTTTGTGCCTTTTGATTACGAAATTACCCTTTTGACCGTTCGCTCCATTTCGGGCACCACCTATTGTGCCCCTATCGGCCATATCCAAGTGGAGGGCGACTACCGTTACTCCTGGCAACCCCAGCCGATGGCACCCGAGGCCCTGAAGAAGGCTCAGGAAATAGCCAAGAAGGTGACCGACGCATTGGGCGGCTACGGCATCTTCGGCGTGGAGCTTTTCGTCAAGGGCGATGAGGTGATCTTCTCGGAGGTTTCGCCCCGCCCCCACGACACGGGTATGGTGACGATGATCACCCAGGACCTGAGCGAATTCGCGCTGCACGCCCGAGTGCTTCTGGGACTGCCTGTCCCCACCATCACCCTTCACACCCCCGGGGCCTCGCGCGCCGTGGTGGTGGAAGGCGACACCGACCAAATTATCCTCGGCAACCTCGAGAACGTGCTCGCCGAGCCCAACACTCAAATGCGCATCTTCGGCAAGCCTGAGATCAAGGGCCATCGCCGCATGGGCGTGATCCTGGCCTCGGCGGACACCGTAGACGAGGCTCGCGCCAAAGCCGAACGCGCATACGAAAAACTGGAGGTCAAGGTCCTCCCTCGTTCCAAATAATCAGCAGAATGCCTAAGATTTCCCAGCGCGGGGAGATAATGCCCGCCTCACCTATACGAAAACTTGTGCCACTGGCCAACAAGGCCAAAGCCCGTGGCATCAAGGTGTATCACCTCAATATTGGCCAGCCCGACCTTCCCACGCCCCAAGAGGGACTGGACGCATTGAAGACCATCGACCGTAAAGTGCTGGAATACAGCCCTTCGGAGGGATTGCTTTCGTTGCGTCAAAAGCTTGAGAAATATTATCATCGCTTCAACATCAACGTGGGCGTGGAGGACATCATTGTCACCACCGGCGGCTCGGAGGCTGTGCTGTTCGCCTTCATGGCTTGTCTTGACCCCGGCGACGAGATAATCGTGCCGGAGCCCGCGTACGCCAACTATATGGCCTTTGCCATCTCGGCGGGCGCCAAGATCGTCACCGTGCCGTCGTCGATCGACACCGGCTTCGCTTTGCCCCCGCTGGAGGAGTTTGAGAAACTGATCACACCTCGCACCAAGGGTATACTCATTTGCAACCCCAACAACCCCACGGGCTACCTCTACACTCAGCGCGAGATGGACCGCATACGCGACATCGTCAAGAAATACGACCTGTTCCTCTTCTCCGACGAGGTATACCGCGAGTTCTGTTACACGGGCGCTCCTTACATCTCGGCTTTCCACCTGGAAGGGATTGAGAATCAGGTGGTGCTGATCGACTCGGTGTCAAAGCGCTATAGCGAGTGCGGCATCCGAATCGGTGCCATCATCACCAAGCACAAGGAGTTGAAAGCCAACGTGATGAAATTCTGCCAAGCCCGCTTGTCGCCGCCATTGCTGGGCCAAATCGTGGCAGAGGCATCAATCGACGCCACCGAGGATTACATGCTTGGCACTTATAACGAGTACGTTGAGCGCCGTAAGTTCTTGATCGATGGGCTTAACCGCATCCCTGGCTGTTACTCGCCGATACCGATGGGAGCGTTCTACACCGTGGTGTCGCTGCCCGTTGACGATGCCGACAAGTTCTGCGCATGGTGCTTGAGTGATTTCGAGTACGAGGGCGCGACGGTGTTCATGGCCCCGGCATCGGGCTTCTATACCACCCCCGGGGTTGGCCGCAACGAGGTGCGCATGGCCTACGTGTTGTGCAAGGAGGACTTGCAGCACGCCCTGGTGGTGCTACGGAAAGCTCTTGAGGCCTATCCGGGCCGCACTGTCTAACACCCCCTCAGCAGCTATGAACGTCCCGCTGTTCTTGGCTCGTCGCATTCGCTTGCAAGGCGAAATGAGCGTCGTGCTGGGTACCGTGGGCGTGGCTCTGGCCGTGGTGATTATGATACTGTCGATCACCATTGTTGTGGGGTTCAAGCAAGGGATTCGCGACAAGGTGCTGGGATACGAGCCAGCAGTGTCGGTGACCCCCGTGGTCAATTACGATTTTGAGGGCAATCAGTTGCCATCCATTTCCAATCAAGCCGATTTACAACTGGTTAAATCAACTGCTGGGAAGTACTCCCCTACACTTTCCCTCTACCAGCCTGGCGTACTGAAGACTCCCGACAACTTTCTCGGCCTCAACTTTCGCGCCTATTCCCAAGAGCACGATTGGACGTTCATATCCAGCTCGTTAACCCAAGGAGAGATGCCTGCAACCGACGCTGAGAATTGGTTGCTTCTTTCTGAGGCGTCGGCCCGTACCTTGGAACTGAAGGCAGGCGACAAGGTAGACGCATGTTTTTTCAACGGGGAGAGCATAAGAGTGAGGCGATTGACCATCGCTGGAGTGTTCAACACCCATTTCGGCGACTATGACCAATCGGCGTGCTTCGTCCCGCTCTCCATGTTGCGGAAAGTGAGCGGATTGGATGAGGGAGCAGGAAATAGAATTGAGTTGAGTGGCATTCCTTTTGACAGCATCGATGCCGTGGCCGAACGTGTGAGCCAAGACCTATACGAAGCTTATATTCAAGGACGTACGCAAGGACGACTGCTCACCGTCACCACCGCGCTCGAGACAGGAGCACTCTATTTCAATTGGCTTTCCCTTTTGGACACCAATGTGGTAGTTATACTGGTGCTAATGGGGGCAGTGGCAGTGTTCACCTTGGTTTCATGCTTGTTCATCCTGATACTGGAGCGAGTGCGCACAATCGGCATTTTGCGAGCCATGGGAGCCACCTCGTCGCAAGTGCGCGCGGTATTTGTCTACCTCACGCTCAGGATTGTGGTCGTGGGGTTGATTGTTGGCGACGCACTGGGCTTAGGGCTTGCCGCCGCGCAATATTTATGGGAGATAATACCGCTGGATCCCGAAAGCTATTACCTCACGGCAGTGCCCATTGCTTTTCCCTGGCTGACGCTGGGCTTATTGAACTTGGGCGTACTGGTCGTCGGAGCCGCCGTGCTACTGTTGCCCGCGTCGGCCGCTTCCCGTGTCTCACCCAGCACCGCCATCCGCTACGAATGACCCCATCCTTTTCCTCCTTTCCTCCTTAAAAGATTTAAATCCTTAAATCCCAAAAAACGCTCCCTGAAATTTAACTTTTTTGGCACAGTGGTTGTTCCTAATGTATAGCGGTTGTCGCTATTACGAAAATTTTCATTAACTTTGCACGTTAAAACACGTCACCCCCAACGTTTCAACTCTACAATGACGAAAGAAGCTGATCTTAAGCAACTGATTATCGAGGGAATCCAAGAGCGCAAAGGCCGCGACATCACTGTGGTCGACCTCAGCGCGATCGAGAGCGCCCCAGTGCGCCGATTCATCATATGCCAAGGCCAAAGCAACATGCAGGTGTCGGCTATCGCCGACTCGGTGCGTGAATACGTACAAGAGCACTCAGGCCAAAAACCTTACAACTACGACGGTTATCGCAACGCACAATGGATCGTCATCGACTATGGCGACACCCTGGTGCACGTGTTCCAGCCCGAGTTCCGACAGCTCTACGACCTCGAGGACCTGTGGAGCGACGCAGTAATCACCGAAATCCCCGACCTCGATTAACCCTCCACGGTGCCCTCCACAAAGTGCCACCGTGCCCCGCGATTCCATCGCGGGGATCACTAACCACCCACCGTTAACCACTAACCACTCACCCCACTCCACCATATGCCCCCGTTGAAAAAGAAACCCACAGTAAAATTCAGTATTTACTGGATGTACGCCATCCTGATACTGTTCCTGCTCGGAGTGTTCTACCTCGACAACAACTCGATTACTAAAGAGGTCAACTACACCGAGTTTGAGAAATGCGTCACCGAAGGCGGTGTCAAAAAAATCATCATCAACTCCAAGAAGAACATCGCCGAGGGCATCCTCACCGAAGACATGGCGTCGAAAATGTTCCACGAAAGCCAGTACACCCGCGACTCGGGTCAGGAGGCTCGCATCGCCACCGATATCGCCTCGGCCGACTACCTTCAGAAACAGATTGACCAATGGAAGGCCGAGGGTGTGTTCACCGGTGACGTGCAATTCGAGAAGAGCTCCGACATGTTCTCGCTGCTGTGGACATTCGGCCCGGTGATTCTGATCATCCTCTTCTGGTTCTGGATGATGAAACGCATGTCGGGTCGCGACGGCGGCTCGGGTGGCGTGTTCAACGTGGGCAAATCCAAGGCTCAGATTTTCGACAAGGACGGCCCCATCAAGGTAACATTCAAGGACGTGGCTGGTCTTTCGGAGGCCAAAACCGAGATTGAGGAGATTGTGGAGTTCCTGAAAAATCCCCAACGCTACACCGACCTGGGTGGCAAAATCCCCAAGGGAGCCCTTCTGGTAGGCCCTCCGGGAACGGGCAAAACCTTGCTGGCCAAGGCCGTGGCAGGGGAGGCCAACGTGCCGTTCTTCTCCATGTCGGGTAGCGATTTCGTGGAGATGTTTGTGGGCGTTGGCGCCTCGCGTGTGCGCGACCTCTTCCGCCAAGCCAAGGAGAAAGCCCCGTGTATCGTGTTCATCGACGAGATCGACGCCGTGGGCCGTGCCCGTGGCAAAAACCCCAACATGGGTGCCAACGACGAGCGTGAAAACACTCTCAACCAGCTTCTTACCGAGATGGACGGTTTCGGCACCAACTCGGGCGTGATCATCCTCGCAGCCACCAACCGTGCCGACATCCTCGACAAGGCCCTGTTGCGAGCCGGCCGCTTCGACCGACAGATCTACGTGGAGCTCCCCGACCTAAACGACCGCGTGGCCATCTTCAACGTGCACCTGCGCAACGTCAAGACCGACGACTCGGTCGACGTCGACCTGCTGGCTCGTCAAACTCCCGGCTTCTCGGGTGCCGACATCGCCAACGTGTGCAACGAGGCCGCGCTTATCGCCGCTCGACACAACAAGAAAGCGGTTGACCGACAAGATTTTATCGATGCCGTTTACCGTATCATCGGAGGCTTGGAAAAACGCTCCAAAATCACCACCGACGAGGAGAAACGCTCCATCGCAATCCATGAGGCCGGCCACGCCACAATTTCCTGGCATCTGAAATACGCCAACCCCCTGATCAAAGTGACAATCGTACCCCGCGGCAAAGCCCTGGGAGCCGCCTGGTACCTGCCCGAGGAGCGTCAAATCACCCCCACCCAAGCGCTGCTCGACGAAATGTGCTCAACCCTTGGCGGACGGGCAGCCGAGGAGTTGTTCCTCGGCCGTATCTCCACGGGAGCCGCCAACGACCTCGAGCGCGTCACCAAGCAAGCCTATGCAATGGTCGTGTACTACGGCATGAGCCCCAAGCTCCCCAACCTTTCCTACTACGATTCCACTGGTCAAGATTACGGCTTCACCAAGCCGTATTCCGACCAACGCGCTCGCGAGATCGACGAGGAGGTGCTCCGCATCATCAACGAGCAATATCAACGCGCCAAGGACATCCTGCTCAAGCATGCCTCGGGCCACAATCAGCTGGCACAGGTGTTGATCGACCGCGAGGTGATCTTTACCGAAGATGTGGAGCGCATCTTCGGCAAGCGCCCCTGGGTATCCCGCACCGACGAGATCCTCGCCGCCCGCAAGGACCAAGAAGAGGAGGAAAACAAGGATGCCTCAAAAGACAGCAAGCCTTCAGAGGGCGAGGTCTCAAGCGATGCCGACCATGACGATACATCGTTACTGCGAAATAGCGATACATCATCAGAATCCGGTACCACTGGCGATTCCCCCCAATATCCCAAAAACATGCCCCCGATTCCCGACGACCTCTCCTCCCCCAAGGACAAGGACAAGGAATGACGAGAAAGCTACTTGCGATAATATTAATAATCAGCTTGTTGCCACTTTCCGCACAAGGGATCGAGAAGACCCGGAAAGTGAAGAAACGCAAGAATCCACCTACGACGGAGGCCGTGGTGGATTCCGCTTTGTCGGTGCGCAAAGTCGTCAGGCTGCTCAACCCCACTCCCGAGATCGAGCTTGGCACCTCGGTCACGGGAATCCACATGTCCCAACCGCCCGAGCATCTCACCACCAAGACACAATACGCCGACTCGATCGGACTGCTTCGCCCTACCCCGTCGTGGTTGCGCCAATACCTGTCGTCGCTCATCCGCGGCAACGTCGACCGCACCCACGAGAAGCGTTTCGACGTGAGTTTCGGCCTCTCTCCCAGCTACACCCGTGAGGCTTCATTTGGCATCGGCGCCATGGCCACGGGGCTTTACCGCATGAACCGACAAGATTCGATCCTGCAGCCCTCCGACGTGTTCGCATCGATCAACTGCTCCCTCAACGGCTTCTATGTGCTCACGTTCAAGGGCAACAACATCTTTCCCGACGGCAAATCACGCCTTAGCTACAAGCTCGAGCTTTACCGCAAACGCCTTGATTTCTGGGGCCTCAACTCGGAGGAAACCGCCAAAAACCCCAAATCCAAGTACGACCGACGCCAAATCGACCTGCAAGTGGAGTACATACGCCACATGGCCCGCATATTCTATTTCGGCCCCCAACTGCGCTGCGACTACACCGACGCCCGCAACATCGACAATCTGGCCTACATGCTGGGCGAGCGTCACCAATATTATGTGACGGGAGTAGGCGTTTCTTTCGAATTCGACACCCGCGACAACCTTGTCACCCCCACCCGAGGATGGCATTTGGCCTACAAACCGATGCTATTCTGGAAATGCCTGGGCTCGGCCCCAGCGTCGTTTTTCCGACACACTATAATATTTAATGTATATAAGAAGTTGTGGCGAGGCTCGGTTTTGGCCTACGACCTTTACTCGGTGATACAGACGTCGCACGCGCCGTGGACGATGCGCGAAATGGTGGCCAGCGACGGCATACGCATGCGAGGCTATTACATGGGGTCGTATATCGACAACAACCAGGTGGCGACGCAAATCGAGTTGCGTCAGCACGTGTGGCGTCGTCTGGGGTTCACCGCGTGGGTGGGTGGCGCCACGGTGTTCTCGTCGATACGCAACTACACCAACCGCGACATCCGCCCTGAGTGGCTCCACAATTTCGGCCTGGGCTTGCGTTTCGAGATCAAACACAACGTCAATGCCCGCATCGACTACGGCTTCGGGCAGCACACCTCGGGTATCCTCTTCGCCGTGGGCGAGGCATTTTAACCCCGCGGCAAACCGCGGGTCACCGTGGATAGAGGATGGAAGTGGCACAGGGGGGGGGAGGGGCCAGGGCGGTTTTGAGAAAAATTTCGGAAAGTGTTGGAAATTAGCGGGAAAAGTTGTACCTTTGCAGTCCGATTATATCCAAATTAATACCCGGCCCGTAGCCTAAAGCGCTTTTGGCCGAGCGCTTTGCGGTGAAAAGCCAACTGTAATTAACTGTTAATTAAAGATTTAAGAAGTGGATACTTTAAGCTACAAAACCCAATCTCCCAACGCTCAATCAATAGAGCGCGAGTGGGTTTTAATTGACGCGACCGACCAGGTGCTCGGCCGCCTTTGCTCGCAGGTAGCCAAAATCCTGCGCGGCAAGCACAAGCCCAGCTACTCCCCCTTCGTGGAGTGCGGCGACAATGTTGTGATCATCAACGCCGACAAGGTGAAGCTCACCGGCAAGAAATGGGACGACAAGGTTTATCTGTCGTACACCGGATATCCCGGAGGCCAGCGCGCTACCACCCCCACCCGCTTGATGGCCAAATCAAAGAACAAAACCATCAAGGCCGGTTACCATCCCCTGTTCCTCCGCGCCATGAAGGGCATGCTCCCCAAGAATCGTCTTGGCCGCACCCTCCTGGGCAACCTTCACGTGTTCAACGGTCCCGAGCATCCTTTCGAGGCTCAGAACCCCAAGCAAATCGACATCAACAAAGTTAAATAATTGAAGCAGTGGAAACAGTAAATGCAATCGGCCGCCGCAAAGCCGCAATCGCCCGCGTGATCGTAAAGGAAGGCAACGGAGAGATCACCATCAACAAGCGCCCCTTGGACGTGTACTTCCCCTCGTCGATCCTCCAGTACATCGTGAAGCAACCCCTCACCACCCTCGACTGCTCCGAGAAATACGACATCAAGGTCAACCTCGACGGTGGCGGTTACAAAGGCCAAGCCGAGGCCCTGCGCCTGGCTATCGCCCGCGCTCTGGTGAAGATCAACCCTGAGGACAAGGCCGCCCTGCGCAAGGAAGGCTTCATGACCCGCGACCCGCGCGTCGTTGAGCGTAAGAAGCCCGGCCAGCCCAAGGCCCGCAAGCGCTTCCAGTTCAGCAAGCGTTAATATAGTTGTTAGTTGTTAGTTGTTAGTTGTTAGTTGTTAGTTGTTAGTTGCTAGTTGTTAGTTGTTAGTTGTTAGTTGTTAGTTGCTAGCAGTGAGTTTTACCCTCAACTAAAAACTAAAAACTAAAAACTAAAAACTAAAAACTAAAAACTAAAAACTTCAAATAGTGTTTAGCATCTAAATCGCGGCGATGGACACGTTCCCTACCCCACGATTGATATTCAAAAAGAACGTAAACAACCACAAAACAAAAATGTCAACACCCACATTTGACCAACTTCTCGAGGCAGGTTGCCACTTCGGCCACTTGAAAAGGAAATGGAATCCTGCCATGGCTCCTTACATCTTCATGGAGCGCAACGGTATCCACATCATCGACCTCTACAAAACGGCAGCAAAGGTTGAGGAAGCCGCAGCTGCCCTCAAATCAATAGCCAAGGCCGGCAAAAAGGTGCTCTTCGTAGCCACCAAAAAGCAGGCCAAGCAGGTGATCGCCGACAAGGCATCCTCGATCAACATGCCCTATGTGATCGAGCGTTGGCCCGGCGGCATGCTCACCAACTTCCCCACAATCAGCAAGGCTGTGAAGAAGATGACCTCCATCGACAAGATGTCGAAGGACGGCACATTCGACAACCTATCCAAGCGCGAGAAACTCCAGATCACCCGTCAACGCGCCAAGCTCGAGAAGAACCTTGGCTCGATCGCCGACTTGAACCGTCTTCCCTCGGCCCTGTTCGTGGTTGACGTGTTGAAAGAGCGCATCGCCGTTGCCGAGGCCAACCGTCTGGGCATCCCCGTGTTCGCTATGGTCGACACCAACTCCGACCCCACCAACATCGACTTCATGATCCCCGCCAACGACGACGCGTCCAAGTCGATCGAGATCATCCTTGACACCGTCGTATCGGCTATGGCCGAAGGCCTGGAGGAGCGCAAAGCTGAGAAGGTAGACATGCCTGAGGACAAGGACGCTCCCGAGGCTAAGGAAGCCCCCCGTCGCGAGCGTCGCCGCGTGCGTCGCGAGGAGGCTGGGGCTCCTGTAGCTGAGGCTCCCGCAGCCGAGGCTCCCGCAGCTGAAGAGGCTCCCGCAGCCGAGGCAACCGAGGCTCCCGCAGCCGAGTAATTTTCATTAACTCTTTAAAACGAAAGGAATACAATTATGGCAGTAACAATAGCAGAGATCACCAAGCTCCGCAACCTCACCCAGGCCGGCTTGATGGACTGCAAGAAAGCCCTCATCGAGACTGACGGCGACATCGAGGCCGCAGTTGAGATCCTGCGCAAAAAAGGCCAGGCAGTAGCCGCCAAGCGCGAGGACCGTCAGGCGGCCGAGGGTCACGTAGTGGCTAAAGCGTGCGAGTGCGGCAAATTCGGTGCCGTCCTCTCCCTCAAGTGTGAGACCGACTTCGTAGCAAAGAACGCTGGCTTCGTAGGCCTCGCCGAGCAAATCCTCGACGCCGCCGTTAAGGCACAGGTGAAGACCCTCGACGAGCTCAAGGCCCTCACCATCGACGGCCGTACCGTAGCCGACCTCGTTGTTGAGGAGACCGGCAAAACTGGCGAGAAGACCGAGATCGGCGACTACATCACCGTCGAGGCCCCCTCGGTAGCCGTTTACAACCACTTCAACCACAAGCTGTCGACCATCGTAGGCTTCAACCTTGAGGGCGTTGATCCCCAGGTAGGACGCGAGGTGGCCATGCAGATCGCTTCCATGAACCCCGCCGCTGTCGACCGCGACCACGTGCCCGCTTCCGTTATCGAGAGCGAGAAGGCTGTGGCAATCGAGAAGACCAAGCAGGAGCAAGTATGGAAGGCCGTTGAGCACGCTTTGAAGAAAGCCGGCTTGAACCCCAATCACTTCGACACCGACGACCACATCTCGTCCAACATCACCAAGGGCTGGATTACCGAGGATGAGGCCGCCAAGGGTCGCGAGATCATCAAGACCGTTTCCGAGGAGAAAGCAGCCAACCTGCCCGCAGCCATGATCGAGAACATCACCAAGGGCCGCTTGAACAAGTTCTTCAAGGAAAGCTGCTTGATGGAGCAATCGTTCATCCAGGACGAGAAGATCACCGTCGGCGAGTTCCTCGGCAAGACCCAAAAGGGTCTCGTAGCCGTTGACTTCGCTCGCGTCAACCTCAACCAGGACTAATCACTCCCTAAATCCCGGGTATCCCGGAATTACACCGATCATAAAGGGTCGCGCTTGTGCGCGGCCTTTTTCTATCTCCACTCAAGGGGCGCAAGCGCTTATCGTAACCATCCGAAACTAGCCGGATTGCCAGCCATGGCAGTTCGGCCTAATTT
>JAJBVP010000015.1 GCA_020859755.1 Bacteroidales bacterium
GAATATCAACATTTATTAACGTCCTCCGAGTCAAGAAATTTTAGGACACCTCACGGCAACAAGGCATTCTATAATTGCACCGGGCTTACCTCGGTCACTATTCCCCCCACGGTTACTTCCATCGGCGGCAGCGCATTTTATCAATGCTCGAGCCTAAAGACGGTAACGGTGCCAACATCGGTAGCCGAGATCGGCAGCGAATGCTTTATGTATTGCAACTCGCTTGCTTCGGTTAACTTATCGGAAAACATCACCACAATCCCCGCCGGGTGTTTTTGGGACTGCACCAGTTTAACCGACATCACGATTCCATCCACGGTGACGAAAATCGACAAATTGGCGTTTTACCACTGCGCTACCTTGGCCGAGATCAATATGCCCAAGTCGCTCACCTCTATCGGCCAAGACGCTTTCACCGATTGCTCCAATCTTTACAAAGTGCATGTTGAGGATTTGGCCTCTTGGTGCCAGGTTACGGTAAGCACCAACGGCCCGCTCAACGGTGCCTACTTGATAATCGATGGCAAGAGAGTGTCAAACCTGGTGGTTCCCGAAAGTGTCACCAAAATCGGCTCATACGTATTCAACGGCTGCAAGGGGTTGACAACCGTTTATATCCCTTATGCAAAAACTATTAACACAAGCGCTTTTAAGGGTTGTCCCGAGCTGCAAGCCGTGTCGCTTGGGGCAGTTGTTAATAAGATTGACAACACGGCCTTCGGCGATTGCGACCTGCTTACCGATATTTACTCGGCGTCAACCATACCTCCTACCATCACCTCCACCACATTTGACGGGTGCGACAAGCTCACCACCAACGTTTACGTGCCCCAAGGGTATGTCGACACTTACCGCGCGGCCGAGTATTGGGAGACTTTCCTCTTGGTCAACCCCTTTGACTTCTCAAACGGCAACGGTATAACAAATATAGAGGGAAGTGATCCCGAACTTAACTATTACATAGGATATTACCTCGTTGGCGACCATAGCAGTTGGCAATTCCTCAAAGATTACCAGTTTATCACCCGCGACGGGGGTAAAACGGGGGTAATGTATAACGTGACCCTGAGTAAAGGCCAAGAGTTCAAGATCTCCACCGACGATTGGCAATATCAGTTCGCGGGGTTCAGCGACATCCCGGTTAACACCGACTTCCAATTAGAGAGCGGCAGCAACACGTCCAACATCTCTTTGGCGTCGGATCTCACCAACGGCACCGTAAGCTTTGACCTTTCCACCGGCGTGGCGCGTTTCAGCACCGACGGCTCGTTGGTCAACGGAGGAGACACTCCTGATCCCGAAACCTGCGCCGAGCCCGCTGCTGAGATTGTCGACGGATGCTTGAAGTTCTCCTGCGACACCGAGGGCGCAACCCTCTCTTATACCATCGAATGCCTCGACAATACGGCGAAGCGGGAGGTTGAAGCCGGTGAGTTAGTGTCTCTTTACGGCCTGTACTCTCTCACCGTTTACGCCACAAAGACTGGTTACAATCCCTCGGAGGCGTCGTATTACATCCTGTTCTCCAATCCCACTTTTGGGATTTCAAATATCCCGTCGGTGCTGTCCTCAGAAGGGGAGTCGCTTTTGATCAAGGTTGACAATCACACAGCCCTTCTCACGGGGCTGCCCCAAGGAGTTGAGGTAGTGGCCTACGACCTGCAAGGCCAAAAACTCACACAAGGGCGCTCGGTTGATGGGGAGTGCCGATTGTCGTTCGCCCCCTCGACCTCCGTGGCCATTATCCATGCCGGCACCCAATCCTTCAAGCTCTTAATCCATTAACCTTAACCCCAATAGATTATGAAAACGACTTTGGCTTATATTTGTTTTGAGTTAAAGTTTTGGAGGGCTGAGGTGGGGGAGGAGTTGGCGTAGCAGTAGAGGCAGCCGTGGGGGCAGGTGTTGTAGGAGCCGATGTCGTTTCGCACAAAAAAGCGCAGGCCGGGGGATGCCTGGCCTGCGCGCGTTGGGGTTGGGAGGGATTAATAGAGGATCTTGTGGGCAGAGGAACCGCTGACACGGATGTAGACATGGCCGGCGGTGGGGTTGGCGACGAGGATGCCCTGCAAGTTGTAATAGGCGGGAGCTGCTGCTGCCGCATCGCCGTTGATATCGGCGATGCCCGAAGAGGGAAGGGCTACGATTTGCTTGGCGGCAACGTTGCCGTAGCAGTCGGTGGCGGCGCATGCCAGATACCAGTAGGGCAGCGAGGAATCCATGCCGTCGAGGGTCACGTGGACGGTGCCGTCGTCGGCCGTGTAGGTGGTCTGGCCGTCGCCGAACCATGAGTCGACGTTGAGCGAGTCAAACAGGCTCATGTCGGTCGGGTCGATCTCCGTGGCCGAGCCGTAGGCGCGCACGGCCACTTCTTGCAGGTCGAGGCTTCGGTCGAAGGAGAAAGTAGCCTCCGAGCCGTCAATGCTTGCATCGCTCACTTCGAGATATGTACCTTTGCCGTCGGGAAGTTGGAGGATGAACTCGGGCATGCCACCCCAAGGATCTTCACAGTCATAGCTGATCGTCCCTTCCTTTAGCTTGGGAATGCGATCCACATATAATCCAGCTAAAGCTGCCCATTCGCAGTTGATACAATTGAACTGGTAGAGCATGTTAATCCAGTACATATTGAGGTAACGATTGGCAACATAAGATTTGTCAAGGTGTATTTCTATATACCCCTTGGCGTTGTGGTAGAAGGTCACGAAATCCTCATTAGTGGCCTTAAAGATCTCATCATACTCAAAATAGCCTGTCACACTATTAATATCCTCAAACGGGGTACCATTGCCAAAGGGATCCACGATTCGGATAATGTCGGGGTTGTCTTTGCGCTGCTGTACGGCCACGGGGTAGCTCCAGTGGGCAATGTCAGGGGTATAGCTCCAGATCGGATACACTTGATCGGCATAAGTGAAAAATGTGGTAGGCCAGAACATTCCTTGCCCAAGGTCAACCCACTCTACGCTGGTGTCGTCGGCCGTGTTGACCACACTGTGGCTGGCCCGTACCGTGAACCATCTCGTCATAGCCGTGGTGTTCAGGCAATTGCCATCGGGGTCGTAGGCGCTCCACATCAAGGTATAATTTCCCGAGCCGTCGGCCAGGGGGATGTAATTATCACCGGGGGAGAGACTCACGCAGCGAGAATCATTGTCGGAAAGCATGGTTAACCCGTCTTGATAGGTGCCATCGTCGTTAAGCACATAGCCCGACAAACGGGAAAGCACGTATTTGGCGGTCGGAGCCATTTCGGTAGGGGTGAACGTTACGTGGACACCGTCGCTGACCAAATAGCATCCTTTGACGATGTCTCCCCCCACCTCCACATTGACCGAATAGTCGGGGCACTTGTCGCTCTTGTAATAGGTCACAGAGCTCAGGCCTGAAGCGGAGTTGACCAGGAAGAATACGTTGAAGGCCATCGGTTTGTCGACCGTGAAAAAGGTTCCTCCCGGGGTTCGTTTGGCAATATGCCATACGCCGTCGTCAAACTCGCCGGGATAAGCGGTTGTGCTCCAGCCAAGGGGTTGCTCCTCGATGTACATTCCCTCTTCCCCCTCTGTGAGTATGAAGTCGTGGCTGGTGCCGTATACTCCCCATGCCGAGTAGGGACCGTCGAGATCGGGGGCAAAGGCGTCGCAGAATTTGTACTGGTGCACCGCGGGATCGCTAAGCAACTCGCGGCGCATCACGGTGACGCTCTGCGGGCTTGAATAGCAAGTGACAATTGAGCATTCGCAACTCATCAAGCCGGTGTCGAAGTCGGCCCACTCACCCCAAGCCGACTCGTCGTCGGTGGGGTATTCGGTCATGCGCTGGGAAGCCGAAGCACCGCGCGTGGCGCTCTCAAACTGTTGGAGCTCCAATGGTTCCTCGGCGGCTGAGACCAACACGGCTATCGCTGAAAGTCCAGCTGCTATAAAAGATTTTCTCATATTATTTGATGATGATTTTGGTGACGGTGTTGCCTTGGCGACGGATGTAGATCTGGCCCGGGGTGGGATTGGCGACGCGGATGCCCTGCAGGTTGTAGTATTCCACCGGGGCGTTTTGGTCGTTATCTACAATCACATTCTCAACGCCAGAGATGGCGGTGGAGGTGAAACTGAGGGTCAACATCACGGGGTCGTACTCTACCCAAGCCACGTAGTACTCGGCGTTGTTGAGGGTCCAATACCATGTGCCGGTGTATTCCGACAAGGGTAGTTCAACCGTTTGGTCAAGCTGCGTGAGGTTGATTTCACTCATGCTATATGAGCGTCCGTAGGGGCCATCGGGGTAGTTGGAGGTGGTGTAGCCGTTGAACACGGTCAAAAGTCCCGTGGCGGGGATCTCGACCTCGCCGGTGTAGGTGTCTCGGTCGTTAAGGGTGATCACTTGGTCGCGGAATGTGTCGATACGGGCCACGGCATAGTCGGGATCGCTTTGGATGCCGTGCACGAAATAGGTCTTGCTTTGCGAGGCGGCGAGCATGGTGATCTGGCTCTTGTTCTCGTCGATCAGCACGGTGAGGTTGCCCTCTAATCCGGCGGGGAGGATCCACTTGGAGGAGGCTTGCGCTTTCAGTCGGCGAGCGGTAGATGACGAGTCAACCGTGGAGAATGGACCGGTGAAGATGCCCGATTGGTCGAATGCTACCTCCACGTCGCCCCCCGAGGGAACGAGCACGGTGTTGTCCAATCCGCCGAAGTTGATCTCTATAGGCTCATCGGTAGCTGTCACGGCAACTGTGCCGCTGGCCATGCCTGATTCAGCGCTGGAGGGATAGAGCACCACTCCGTCGTTGCCTTCGTTGGAGAAGACGGTGTAGGGCGAGTCGAGGTCGCCGTCGAGCACGGTAAAGGTGGTGGTGAGATTGTCGAGGTCGACTCGCACTTTTACGGTGTTTTCGGTGACCGTCGGGAAGCGGTAGGAGTTTTGATTGCCGATACCCAAGGTGACAGGCTCGTCGCCCAAGGTCACATAACAGAGCGAGTAATCATAGCTTCCGCCAGTGCCATCGAATGTGATAGGCGAGCCCAGGAGGAACGTGTAGTCGGTCTTCAGGTACATGGCCACATAGGGGAACCATTGGCTGTTTTTGGTCAGGGTGGTGGTGAACTCATACACTTGCGAGCCTTCGCTTACGGGTGAAATCTCTTTGAAAACGTCCTGCTCGCCATCGTTAACAACCTGGTAAATCTTGTCGACGTGGCTCATGTCGAGCATCTTGCTGCCGCCGAGTATCAGCACCTTACCTCCGGTCCACGACGGACATGAGAGCTGCTTGTAGTAAAATCCGTAGTTCCAATCCACATCATTGCTGTCGGCCACACCCTCTTCGTTGAAGGGCACCTCGGCTTGATTGGTGTATTGGCCATCGTTAATTTGGCAAATTTGGAAGTCAAACTTGCCCTCGGGGATGTCAAACATTCCGTAGCCCATGTAAGGCATCGTCAAGCCGTCAAAATCATAGCGGTTGTCGAACGTGGGATATACGCCATTGGTGATGCCGCCGGCCAGGAAGTAGACGCTTTGGCCGTCGACGTAAACTTTATGTTCGTTCAGGTCTACTGTCACCTTCACATAGGAGCGGTTGATGCCCGACTGATATTTCGGTAGGACGAAAGCGTTGGCGGGGGTTGCCGACACCTGCTGGCCGTTGCCTGAAATGGTGGCCTCGGCCACACCGAATTTGTCGAAATCGAGAGCCGTGAGGGCTTCGGGAGCGTCGAAGGTGTAAGAACCAATGTATTCGGGTTGGTCGGGGGCCACGCCAATGAGCTTGGAGGCAATGCGCAGCTCAAGGTCGGTGGATGACGAGCGTATCACCGAGCCGCTGAACACTCCATCTGATTGATACGACAGCGGGTAAGCCCCGTCGTCGGTGATAGCGTAGATCTTGGATTTGGACTCACTGGCTCCTATGGTCACATCCATCGGCGAATCGGAAACGCGGAAAATACCGCCGCTGATCGACACGTACATATACATCGTGCCGCCCGGCCAGTAGGGGAACGAGAACGAGCCTTTGCCTTTTACCAAATCAAGGGTTTCGGTGCCACTGGTGTAGCCGTACTCAATAGGATAATCATCGGATTGGCAACCGTAGGAATCGGTGTCCCAATCGGTCAAAGAGGCATAGAAGCGGAACATTGCCTCGCCGGCGTTGATGTCGAAAGCTCCGTAGTAGCCTCCGTCGGTGGTTTCCTCGAGGCGCCACGAGTCGTAATGAGTTTGGGTGGAAGCCGAGGGGCCAGCCCAACCTTCGGGTTGCCCCACCAGGTAAATGCAACTAAGCTCTTCACCGGCGCCGGGCAGCTCGAAATGCACAGCGTCGTAGTTGTCGCCGCTGGCCGAAACGGTGATGGTGGCGGTGGTTGCTTCGCCGTTCACCCAGTAACTCAGCGCATCGGCCGTGGAGGTGGTGTAGCGGCTGAAGGCCTCCTTGTTTTGGAAGTTGATGTCGACATCGCTGCCAGGGCAGATGAAGCTGTCGCGGTCGGCATCGTAGAATGCCAACTTCTGTCCCTCGTTAAGCCAAGCCGATCCCCTCCACGACCCATCCCCATTGGGCGTAAGAGCCGTCAGGTAGCTGAAGATGTAGTTGATGTTGTCCTTGGAGGGGACTAGGAAACTGTCGGAAGTCACTAAGTAGAGCTGGCCGACCGGTGCTTCTTGGCTGCTTGCATCGAATAGGATCTCGGTCGACGCGGGGCCTTCTTTCGATGCGGGCCACATAGCCAAATTCCAGTTCACGCCATCTACCAGCAGGGCCACGTCATCGCCGTATTCCGGTAGGGTGATATTGCTGCCAGAGGTCGACAACTCGTAGTAAGTTACGTCGCCATCGGTGCGGGTTTTGCCGGTCACGCCAAAATTGGTATAATCCCAGCCAAAGCCGGTGCCTATTTTAAACTGCGATCCTGCCAGCGATGACGAAAGCGTGCCGGTATAGGCTGTGCCTTCAGGAGTCAACACATAATCTTCGTCAAACCACCAGTCGGCAAATTCACCGGGCAGGTAAAGCTTATCGTATGTGCCGGCATGTTTGGGCACGTTGCCGTCGACTGTGAGCTCACTGCCCCAGAAGGTGAGCACGCCGCCGGTCCAGTTGGGGATGGTCCAGTTGCCCTGGTCGGTGTTGAAATTAGAGATGGTGGTGCTGGCCGAGGTGATGGTTTCGGCTCCTTCCAGCGGACTCAGCTTCACCCCCGTGGAGTAGTTGTAGAAGAAAAACTCACAAGGCCCCGCGGGCACGAAGATCGTGGCTTTCTTGCGCAACGGCAGCGTTGAGGCTTCCATGATATCGGGGGCCTGATCCTCATTGACCACGATTGCCGGATTCATGCCGCCGGGGGCTATGGCCACCTCGCCGGTGTTCATGTCCAGGCGCACGCGGAACGAGGAGGCCTGAGTGGGTAGCACCCAACACGTGGGGTTGGATGTGTAGGTGTGGTAAGTGGCCCCGCTGCCTTTATACACAGCTCCGTTGCCCTCGAGGGTTTCCTGCTGGGGCGGGCATATCTGATGCTCGTTCCACGAATAATCCTCGCTGGAGAAATCTGTGAAGAATCGGATGCCTTGGCTCGAGCTCCACGACGTGCCGGAAACCACGCCGTCGTAGATGTTGCTGCCGTCGGCAGTCTCATAGATTTTGTAATCCTCGAATGCGGAGGCGTTGGCCTCGGTGGGGGCGACCCAATTTTGGAAATCGCACTGCACGTAGACGTAGCGTTGCGCGCTGGCCGCTCCAAACAAGCAACATGCTCCCAACGCCATTAGTAACTGTTTTTTCATTGATGGGAATGTAAGGTTTTATGTGATGAAAAATTTATTTGCAAAAGTAAATAAACTTTCACCATTTACCCCCCCAATTGCTAAACTATGTTAAAACGCCATCGTTTTACCCCTTCCGGTCACATACACGTTAGTTCTTGACGTCAGCTGAATACAAAATATTTCAAGTATCCTCGTAGGGATCGTCGTCGTCGGCATCGTCGTCTTCCTCGTAGTCGTCGTAGGTGTCCATCGTCTCCGAGCCGCGGGGGATCTCGCGATTCTCCAGAAGATCGCTCTCCACCCGCTTCTCGCCGTAGGTTTCAACCCCGAATTCCTGTATCCACCCATCATCAGTGATTAAATAGGAGTAGATGTCGTGGTCGTCCCACTCCTTGCCGCCGCGACCCACGGGCCACACGCGGCGCTCCACGTTGACGCGGCCCTCCTCGACATCAAACCATCCCACAAAGTACCTGTCCACCCACTCGTCGCCCACCTTGGTCTTGCGGTAGTAGATGGCCTCAAAGATGCGTGCCCGCTCCCCTCCCACGCGGTAGTAGCCATAGACCTTCCCTCCGTGGGCCAGCTTCCTCACCACCGAGTCCATCATCTCCTTGGTCAGGATCGGCCGCACGGGCTGCTCCTCGTGGTAGTTGAACAGGCTCGGCGAGGGGTCGCTGTAAGAGTAGTCCCCGCGATGGAATCGCGAGGAACCGTGGCCCTGCTCAGTCTGGCTCCTTGAGGGCGTCACGACAGTGCTCCCCGACTGGTCGCCCCCGCACGACGCCAACCCCAGGGCCACGGCCCCCGCCAGCATCATTGTTCCAATTCTCTTCATATCGCTTTTGTGTCCTTTTGTGGTGAAGTGTTAGTGGGTGAGGAGAATGAGCTTGGCGGTGTACCGCTTGTTGACCGCTTGGATTAGCTCGTTGAACTGGGCTGCTTCCTCGGCGGGGTATTTGCCGGGGTTGACCTGAAATCGCTGGCGGATGGTCACAGTATTGCCCTCAGCCTCAGCCGATGAGGTGAATGTGCCGTAGGGGGTGGTGAGGTCGACGGCCTTGGGCAGCGACTCCACCGTCATCCCCTCGGGGAGCGTCAACGTGATTACATCGCTGTTGGTGAAGCCGTTAGGCACGTTGATGGGTGCCTTGCGGTCGGTGCGCACCGTCGGATACTTCCCCCGCAACGGATTGGCAGCCACACTGATACGTTTGCCCGTCTTGTTGCCGTATGATCGCGACGATCCTTGCGCTGTGACCGTGGCCGTATAGGGCTGGGCGTCGGTTTCCCCGACTTTTACATCATTGATAGCCAAATCGTTGAGCGACAATGCGTTGACAAGCGATTTTCGTTGCTGTTCGGGGGTCAATTGGGCGAAACCGTGCAGCGATTCAAACTCCAGTCCCTTCCCCTCCAGCGTCACCTCGATTTCAGCCTTGCCGTCGGAGCTGAGGGTGGCGTGGAGCTGGCGCGAGTCGATGTTGTCGGCCGTCGTGAGGGGGATTGTGTGGCGGCGAGTGCGCTCACCGTCAATCACATAGCAGTCGTGACCAGCCAATTGTCGGTGGATGTAGCCGAAGGGACAGGTGGAGGAGGTACATTCCACCCACAGGGTGTCGGCCTCGGCCGTGACAGGCGGGATGCACAGGATATTGTGGTCGGTGGTGACCAGAGTGACGAAATCGTCGGGTTGGCTGCGTCGCTCGCTGTCGATGAACGTCATGTAGGACGGCACGCCCACCTCCTTGAGCATGGCCTGCATCAGGAACGACAGGGCCTTGCAGTCGCCAAACTTGGAACGGTAGACGTCGGCCACCGCCATGGGCTGCAGGCCGCCGATGCCCACCTGTATGCTCACGTACCTGTAATTGCGACACATGTAATCGTACAACGCGCGCATCTTGTCGTAGGGGTTGTTGAGGTGATCGGTGAGCGAATGCACAGTCTGGCGCAGTTCTTGGGGGAGGATGTCGCGGCCGTTGTAGAGTTGGTCCATCCACTTTCCCAAGGCTCCCCACGACGACAAATCCACCTTCTGGCCCTCGTAATACCCCACCTTGGGCATGATCAATACCTGAGGTCGGGAGTCGTCGGGCATCATCTGGTCGGGGCGTGCCGCGGGCAGGTCGGCCACCTCCCAGCGATACACCCTCCCGCCATTGGCCGAAGAGGTGACCAGGGGGAGTATCTCCGTGTTCTCATTGCGCACATTCACCTCCATGCCAGCGGGTAAAGTCAATGTGTAACCGCCTGATACTTGGGAAACTCGCCCCCGATTTCCGAAGGTGACAAACGAGGGGTAGCTAAGCACCATGTCCTTCTTCACCAACTCATAATTCACCTCCAATGTGCACGGATAGCGTGCGGGCGCGGGGGTGAGCCAGTAGTGGGCGAGGTCGGATTTCAGGCCTGAGAAGTACTCTGAGTAGGCCAGGTCGCCTTTCTTGTACTTTTTCACCACGTTGCCCTGGGCGTCGTACATCACGGCCGAGAAGCTCTTCAGCGACTCGTATTTCGACACTCCGCAGCGGAAATCCAGCGCGCTTTGCCCCTCGGCGTTCAAGGCCGTGCGCACCTCATGGCAGGCGACCACCACCTCGCCGGCGCTCTTCACCGTCACCTCGGTTTCATCCACCTGCACCACGGCGTTGGCCCCCTCGATCAGCTCTTGGGAGATGGCCGCTACGGGGTAGCTACTTTGGGCGTAACCAGTAGTCGCCGCAATGCACAATACCGTGATTGTCAGACAATTCTGTATCCTCATATTACAGCTTTTTAAGCACCACGAAGGCGTTGCTGTCCTCGGTGACCTTGGCGAAGAAGGAGGTGAGCGAGGTCATGTCGCTGATGGGGAACAGCATCTTGCCCACGTTCAACTCGAGCATCAGGGTGATGGAGTTGTCGCCGCGGTCGACGAGCATGCGCGTGGTGAGTTTGCCGTCGCAGCCCTTCATGGTCATCGACTGGGGTGCCTCCTCGATGGTGTAGCCTTCGGGGACGTGTATCGTGCTGTGAAGCATGTATTTAGCGCAGAAAGGCATCTCCACGGGGATCTTACGGTCGGGGTCCTTGAATGGGTTCTCCTTGAAGAATGGGTCGGGGAACGCGGGCACGTAAATGAGGCTGTCGCTGGTCATCACCGAGCGGGTAAATTGGCAGGATTCGGCCACGCGCTCCGTGCCTATTCCGTCGTTTTTGTAGCCCGTGAGCGAGGTGGCGTCAAGCTGCTTTTCGAACTTGGTCATGTAAGCCTCAGGATCCTTTTTGTAGCGCTTGTTAATGCCGTAGGCTATCTGGTTGGTGCCCGTAAGCTCGTAATCCACAGTGATTTCGTCGTCAGCGGGGTTGACCGTGACGTCAAATTTTTGCGACTGCACCGAGCGAGTCAGGTTGGACAGGTTCACGTCGTAGCCCTGGCCGTCGGCCTCGTAGGTGTGGGCCAGTTCAACCAGCATGTCCGGGGAGAGCACGTTGGGCAGCGAGTAGGGGTCGGAGGCGTCGAGGTACACCTTCTTGCCATTGGGAAGCGTGGTGATGACCACAAACGCGCTAATCTTCTCGATAGTGGCCTGGTTCAGAGGGAGTCGGCCCTTGGAGCGGGGATTCATCAACACCAGGGTGGTGGGCAACCCCAAGTCGCGCAGCGCGGCTGCCAACAGGAAGTTTTTGTCGGCGCTATTGCCTGATCCTTTGGCGATTGCGTCCTTCACGCCGCTGGGCAACAGGCGGTAGCGGTCGTTCCAAGTGAATTTGTCCTGCACGAGTTTCAACACCTGTGCCACCTGTTGCAGGGTGTCGCTGGTGGCCGATTTAATGGCCGCAACCTCCTGAGCCAGAGGGTTGGACATCTTGGCGGCCTTGCCAAACTCCGAGTCCTTCAACGCAGCGTTGACGTTGCTCCACGAGAAGGAGTAGTCGGCCCACTTGTTGCCGAGCTTGATGGCGCTGATCTCGTAGTCGATGCCCGTGGTGTAGTCGTTGATGCAGTACACCCAGTCGTCGCCCTCGAGTGCCGGCACGTTGTTGGCGGCGAACTTGTACACGTCCATCTTGATGTCGCCCGTGCCACCGGGGATGCGGAATTTGCTCTCCTCCTTGCTCGACAGCACGCGCGTGTAGCCCTGGGCGTTGAGGCGATGACCCACAAACTCGGGCATATCCACTTGAGCCTCAACGTGTTTGATGGGGATGTCGCCTTGGAGGCTGATGAACGGCACCTCATAGAGATAGGGTGTCTCGCGGTGGATTTTATACTCGATGACCGTGCCCACGCGCACGTCGGGGACGGCCACTTTCAGTTGCATAAGGTCGTCGCGCACCACCTCTTTCGACTGGTACTTGCCGTCGGCCTTGGTGGAGGTAATTTTGTCATTTTCAAGGTTGTAGCTTTCGGCCTTGATGGAAATCACATCCTTGTCGTAGTACATTGCCGAGATGTCGGCGTAGGATTTGCCGTCCTCTTTGAGCACCAGGATTTTAACCTCGATATCGGTCATGAGTTTGAGGCCCGACGACACGAGCGCTTTGTAGTAGACGGCTTCCTTCTTTTCGAGCACCACGGCCGAGGCGTTGCGCTGCTCGTCGGTGAGTTCGGGCGCGAAATCGGCTTTGGTCACTTTGGCCGTGGCCGCTAAGGAGAAACATGTCAGCAACAGGGCAAGAGTGGTCTTTTTCATAATGGGAGTGAATGAATTTCTTAAATTTGTTAATTTTCACATGGTATTACTGATGAATTGGACAAAGATAGGTAAAAAAGTTGGAAACCCAAACAGCGAGGCCTTTTTTCGTCACTATTTGCCTATTGGCGGGAGAATTAGCGACGTTTTTTGCTTATTTCGGGGATTATTAGTAAATTTGTACTATGAATTTGGCTATGGCACTCAGGGATATCCTTCGACATATCACCCGACGACTGGGCGTGACGTTGACGCTCGGCCTCATTGTCGTAGGCGCGGCCCAAGGCGCCACCAAAACCGATATTACGGCTCTCGACGACCTGCTGAGCCAGCAATCACCTCGGGAGCTGGTGGAGCGTGCCCGGCGACACATGGCCCAAGGCGAGGACATAGCGGTGGATTCGGCCACTGTCTACCTCTCAATAGCCACCTCAAGAATGCGCTCCCAACATTCTACCGACGAGCAACGCCAACTCTACATAGAGGCTCTTACAATGCTGGGTCGCAACTACTTAATGCATTATTTCGACTATACACAAGCCTACACCAATCTACGACAAGCCCAAGATTTGGCCGAGGAGCATGCGATGACGGCCCAATTGCCCAGCATATACCTCAATCTTGGGGTGCTATTCGTGCAAAATTACGTGCTTACCAAGGACCCCAAGGCCCTCGCCGAGGGTAGCGCCTACCTTGGTCAGGCTTTCGCCATGGCCCGTGAAAACGGCCTCTACCAGCAGGCCATCCGCGCTTTCACCAACCTTATCACCCTCTCCATCTACTATGGCCAAAGCACTGAGCTGAAGGAGTATACCGATGATTTCAGGGAGATGGAATTGCCAGCCGAAATGTCAAAGGAGTATCTTACCGCCACCATACTGCTTACGGCCGCCCAGGATTACGCGGATGGTCACCCCGACAAGGCGCTTGCCTACTTCAACTCTCTTTCTCAGCAATTCAGCGACCGCCCCGACGCTGAGCGATTCCGATTCGAGATCATGCTCAACAACAACCGCGCCCATGCGCTCGACCTGATGGGCCGACGCGCCGACGCGTTGCCTCTATTGCTTGAAAACGAGCGACTTGCCAACGAGGAAGGCTTTCGCGATGTGTTGTTTCACACTTATCGCAATCTGGCCGATCTCTATACCGAGATGGGCAACAACCAAAAGGCCAACGATTATCTGATAAAGTACTATGAGGCAAAGGATTCGCTGAGCGATGACAACGCCCTTGGCAACATCTACGAGATGAAATTCCGCTACTCGCTCGACAAAACCACCCGGGAGGCCGAGGCCCTGGCGCAACGCGAGCGGGAGCAGCGCATCATGCTGTGGTTCATCCTCGCCATTGCTATCGTTGTGGCTATCACAATCGTCCTAAAATGGCGTGATTATCAACGCCTTAAAGGCAATTACACGGCTCTCTACCAGAAGAACGTGGAGTTAATGGGTCTCAAGCAAAACGCCCCCAAATACCGCACCTCCACCCTCTCCACCGAGGACAAGGAACGTATCGCTGCCGACATCCGTAAGGTGCTGACAACCAACGACGAGGTGTATTCCTCGGATTTTTCCCTTGGACGCCTGGCCGAGCTGGTTGACGCCCCCTCCAAGGCTGTGTCGCAAGTGATTAACGAGATGTACGGGAAAAATTTCAACAATCTGTTGACCGAGCAGCGCGTGCGTCAAGCGTGCGTCAGGTTGCAGGACCCCGAGCAGCGTCGACGTTACACCATCGCATCGCTGGCCGAGAGCGTGGGCTTCAAGTCGCGCACCAACTTCACCACCAACTTCAAGTCGGTCACCGGCCTCACCCCCTCCCAATTCATCCACGAAAGCCAAGGGTAGGACGTGGAGGTGCTTGCCGTTCACTCGTGTATTCGTTTATACGAGTATTCGAGCGCTCGAGTGCACGACAGCATGTTGCCGGCTAAGATGTTTTTGTCTTTTAGCGTGTAGAAAGACATTTTTGGGGCGTGAAAAATGGCTCGGGAAGGCGTTTTCGTCTATCTTTGTCGCATTGTTTATTAACCCCAAATCACATATGCGAAAAACTCTACTTACACGCATGGCCGCAATGTCGGCTTTGATTCTGATGGCCACTGGCAGCGCCGCCCAGACGCCCGCTCGCCTCGCCCAGATCCCCCAAACTAACGTAACCCAATCCCCCAAAGCCGAGCTGGTGGTCAACTCCAAGCACCAGGCCGTTTCGCCCCTCGACACCCGCCGCGCAATCGCCAAGGCTCAGGGCGTGACCGAATTCGTGCTCATTGAGGAGGATTTCTCGGGCTTCACCCTCGGCACTCCCGACGAGCCCAACTGCGTAGACAACTACGATTACCAGAACATGCTCTGCTCCTACACGATGACCCCTCCGGGCTTGTACATCGACGACAATCTCACCAAGGATCCCGGGTGGAGCGGCAGCTACGTTTTCCAAGCCGGTGGCACCGCCCTGATTTGGCCCGCTGAGAACGAGTGGGGTCATCTCAACACCCCCCTTGGCGACTACTCGGGCGACATCACCGTGACGCTGCGCGCCCGCGCCATCCCCTCAAATTACGTCACCTCGGAGATCGCCATCGCACCCATGATCGGCGGTTTCCTCAACGTGGATTACGCCAACACCGACGACAAGGACCATTATTACTCCTTCCGCTTGCGCGACCACGAGGGCTGGGTGGACATGACCTACACCTTCCGCAACTACTCGGCCGACGCAACGGGTTTCATCTCGCTGATGGCCACCGGAGCCGTTGAAATCGACTATGTAAAAGTGACCTGCAACCCCGCTAACTATATCGCCGCACCCAAGCTCAATGACATCACCAACGTCACCGCCACGAGCTTCACCGCCAATTGGGACAAGGTGGACAACGCCTTCACCTACCTGGTGTTCCTCGACCGCCTGGATTACCTCACCGATGGCGACGCCGTTTATGAGGCCGACTTCGAGGGCGACGACCCGCTTAATCTCCCCGACTGGACTATCTCCCTGGGCTCGGAGAGCGGTGTTATTGTTGACGAGGACAACGCCGACAACCATGTGCTCTGCCTCCACAATGGCGACTACATCACAGCACCGGAATACATCGCCAAGTTCCGCGACATCGCTTTCTACCTCAAGGCCTCGGCTGCCGACGGCTATCTCTACATCGACCTGAAAAAGGGCGACGAGTGGCAGCAGAACCTGGGCATGGACCTCTACTGGTTCACCGTTGGCGAGACAATCTCGCTCGACTACGAGATGTGGGGCGACTTCAAGAACCAATACGACGGCGTGCGCCTGCGTGTGGGAGGTATGCCCGAGGGCGCTTACCTGCTCATTGACAACCTCAAAGCCACCACCAGCCCTGCCGGCAAGCTTACCCCGGTGTGCTTGGATCCCGAGTTCCAGGAGTACGTCGACGAATGCAACGAGTGGGGTATACCCGTTGAGGAGGAGTATCTCGCTTGGTGGATCAGCACCGCTACCGACGAGCCCAGCAACCAGTACACGTTCACCGACCTCGACCCCTTGGCCGACTACTATTACAAGGTGGTGGCACAGCGCATCAGCCTGCGCTCCGACTCCCAGTGGCAGCAAGCCTTCGTGGTGGCCACTCCCGAGCTTCTCCCCGCTACCGACGTTGACGCTGAATCGGGCGCTTACACTGCCAACTGGACTTCCTGCGCCAAGGCCACCAGCTACACCGTCAACAACTATCGCGTGGCCACAGCCACCGAGGACGGCATGATGACCGTGCTCGAGGAGGACTTCACCAACATCCCATCCACGGCATCCTTCACCTCCCCCGACGACCACTGGAACTACTGGGACACCGAATCGTATGACGCCTACACCGATGTTCCTGGCTGGACCGGCCTGGGCAACTCGTTCGCCAAGAGTGGCCTTGGTTGCGTCGAGGCTTACTACGTCGACAGCAAGATCCTGAGCCCGCTCGTATACCTTGGCAACAACACCTGGACACGCATCACCCTTCGCGCCTATGGCGAGCCTGGCGGGGCCCTCACAATCAAGATCGGCACCGTGGCTGTCGACGTGGAATTTGACGCCGCTGGATTGATTAACGGCGCGGTTGACCTCAACGTGGGCGGAATGAGCACCAACATCAAGTTCTACGCCTCCGACTTCGGAGCGTTCGTCCTCGACTACGTCAAGGTAGAGCAAGAGGTGAAGGAGGGAGCAGCTGTGTTCACCTTCGTATCCTCACAAGATCTTGACAGCGACGCCGCAGCCGCCACATTCACCGGCCTTGACACCTCCGCCGCCAAGGAATACGCCTACAACGTCACCGCCGTGCGCACCCAGGATGGCCAGTCAACCACCAGCACCTCGCCGTTGTACATGATAGTCAACCTCACCTCGGGCGAGAGCCGCCTCTACGATGGCTCGCAGTACATGTCAAAGGCATCCCTGCTGCCCGCCCTCACCACCGAGGCCCAGGAGGCAGGACGCTACTCGATTGAAGGTCGCCCCGTCACCGCCGACTACCACGGAATCGTGATCGTGCGATACAGCGACGGCACCTCCCGCAAGATTCTCCAGAAATAGCCAATAAATAATCATACCACTACATTTCTATACCTTGAAAAGCTCTGTAATTGGGTAAATTACCTGAGTGTAAGTGAATCTTAACTTGTTGTAATCGCGAAGAGGGGGCGTCGACCGACGTCCCCTCTTCTATTTCACTGTTTTCCGTGACCTGATCACCAATGGTAATGCCGACCTTTGCGCTGCAACTTTAAATCAACAATTATGCGTAAAATTTTTGTTTCAACCGTGTTGCTGGCCGCCCTTACCGCATGTGGAGGCGCCAGCCAATCCTCACAACAACCCTCGACCGATACCGTGCCCGAAGTCGTGGCCCAGGCGACCCAACAGCTAGTGCTCACCGATAACGGCGTTGGACCTATCCAGCTTGGCATGAACGCCGCCGATGTTCCCGCGAAGGTAGACGGCCTTTACGACCGCACAGCCCGCGAAATGGCTTGCGACGATGAGATTATCACCGGTTATCTCAACGACAACACCATGATTACCATGGACCTAGATGAGGACGACAACATCTCGGGAATCTCGGTTTCCTCGGATGCTCCCGTTGCTATCCAAACCACCTCAGGCGAACCCTATATCTCTCGCTAACATGAAACGTATTATCTCACTAGGTGTGGCGGCTGTGTTTTTAGTCGTCACCCCATTTACGGCATCGTCGCAGGGGTTTTTGAAGAAGCTGGGGAAGGCCGTGAGCAAGGTTGACCAGACGCTGTCGAAGACTACAACCTCGGGTGAGGACAACCTGGTGGCTATGCCGGGCGTGACGCTGCAGGTCAACGACGTGTATCACGACGGCCTGGGGGCGATGGTCGACTTCACCATCACCAACGGCTCGCAGAACGTCTACGACATCACTTTCAACGGTACCGACGGCCTCGACGCTTGGTCGAAATCCCAGGCTGTTGGCGGCGACGGCAACGCCAGGGCGTGCTACGTGCGCTCGGTGGGCGACAAGTCGTCGATGGACATGATCACCCGCTATCGCCTGCTGCCCGGGGCAACCGCCAAGGGACGCTTCAAGATCAACAACCTCGACCGCTCCGTCACCTCGCTCAACAATTTCTCCATCGCGGGCCTGTGGCAAGCCAACGAGGACAACAACAACCACAATTTCCGCTTTACGTTCAACGGACCCATCACCGTTGTTACGCCCATGAACACCACCCAGGACGGCGTCTACTCCACCATGCCCAACATGGCCGTTGAGGTGACCGACGTAAAGCGCGACGGCACCAACGTGATGGTGCACATGAACCTGCGCAACATCAACAACGCCAACCCCATCGTGGTCACCCCCTCCAAGGGCTACGTGAAGGACGCCGCTGGCAAGGACGATTATAAGTTTGCCATGGCTGTCAACGGCAAGGGCATCACGGCCTACGACAAGGTGACTTTCAACCCCGACGTGACCGTGCCGTGCATCTTCGCCATATACGGTGTGCCGACGACTGTCACTGAATTTGACGACCTCCTCTGGGTGCTGGAAGGCCGCGAATACTTCATCGAAATCCGCCGCCTCCTAGTCCCCGCAAAATAGAGCTTGTCGTTCAAGCTAACTTGTTGGAATTCAGCCAGAAGATACGATTTACTTTTGTAAAAGCAAAATTTGGGCGATTTTTGCTTATGGAAAAGCACGCCGATTGGAAGAATTGGAAGGATGAATCCTTTCCGATCTTTTCAATCAGCGTGTTTTTTTGTGAGCTTATGTGGGGCGCCGAACGTCGGCCCGCCTAGGCTGCGCATACGTTCTTGGGCGCCTGGGGAGCGCGGGCAAGATGCCCACGCCCCGTCAGCTTGCTTCTATTGCTTGAGGAGGAGCTGGGTGGCGACGCGGCCGTCGGTGGTGGTGACACGCAGCAGGTAGGTGCCGGCGGGGAGCCAACCGAGGTCGAGCGTGGCGGGAGTAGCGGCTGCGAAGCGGATGTCGCGGTTGACAGTCATCTGACCGCTCTGGGAGTAGATCTCCACGGTGGCTTCGGCCGCGGTTTCACCCAGGAGGAGGTTAAGGGTGTTGTCCACGGGGTTGGGCCAAGCCTGGAATCCGTCGATGGAGGAGATGGTGGTGATACCCGATGCCTCGGTGGTGATTGACACCTGCACGGTAGCGCTCTCGCCGTAGGGGTCGGTGGCGGTGACACGGGTGCGGGTAACGCCCTTCTTCTCGCCGTAGAAAATCACCTTGCTGCCGCTCAGATAGTGGGTGACGTACTGGTTGAGCACGTAGTTGATCTCGAATGTGAGTTCGTCGCCGTCGGGGTCGTTGAACCAAGTGTAGAGGTCAATCGGGGCCGATGACTGTCCTACCTCGACGGAGAATGCCTCGACGTCGAGGGCCACAGGAGCGCGGTTGACGTGGTTGACGGTGTATCCCACGTTGGCCGAGCCTTCATGGTTGCCAGCGTCGGTGGCTATCATCGAGAAGGTGTAGGAGCCAGCGGTGCCGTAGTCCGGGGCAATCGTAACGGTAGCGGTAACGCCAGCGGTGGATGCGCCCTCAATTGTTGCCGAGAGGCCGTCCTCGGCGATGGAGATTGCGGGCACGGTGGCGTCGGCCGAATTAACAGCCACGATCTTGGCTGCCGAGCCGTTGTCCACGAGCGACAGGGTGAAGTTGTCGCCATCGGCATCGGCTATGGCACAGGTGACGGTAGCCTCCTGACCCTCGTCGACGCTCACGTTGGCCAGCGAAGTCTTCACTGTGGGACGCGAGTTCTTGTCGAGGTAAACGGGCAGGTTGATGACGCTCTTCTTGGGGTCGTTGCTGGTGATGACGAGCATTGCCTTGTTGTCGGTCTCCTTGGGGGCTGTGGCCGCGCTCAGCTGCACCTTGATCTCTTGGGAATTGCCCTTGGTCACCTCACCTGAGAGGGAGCTGACAGGCTCGCCGTCGGGGGTGAGTAGTTTCACCCAGGAGTCGCCCTCGTGGGTCTCGAGGCAGGTAGCTACGTAGCCCAGGGAGCCGTAGGAGTCGTTGAACACGGCTGCGACGTCAAACCATCCGTAATCATCATAGTATCCCAGGTAGCGGCCCGAGATGTAGCCCTCCTCCTTCTTGATGAGTCCGGCGGGGTACTCTTGGCCTTGCGGGTAGGTGATCACGACGTAGAACGTCTGTCCCTCGGAGATGTACACGGGGGTGTCAAGGGCCACAAGGAACATCTGGTTGACGTAGAGGTCGGTGGTCACCTCGCCGATATGGAAGGTGCCTTGTCCCAGGACGTCGTCACCGGTCTGCGGGTCGCAGTTGTATATCTCGACGAGGATGTCGGTGTTGTCGAGGTTGTAGGGGTGAATCGACGAGTAGATGTGGGAGATGTTGAACCCACCCTCGGGGCCCACGTAACGGGTAGCCGACTTGTAGGTGCCGTAGGTGGTCGTGGTGCCGTAGTTCCACATCACGGTGGAGGTGGACAGGGCGGGCCAGTAGATGGCGCGACGGTACTCGAGGGAGCCTTCGGTGGGAACGTTGTAGATAAGGTCGTCGTCCCCATAGTCGATCACGTCCTTGGGAGCGAGACGACGCTCGAGGGTAGCGGGAATCATCTCCATGGCGATGTCCGTCAGGGTCATATCCTGCTTGGAGGATTGGATAGCGGTCGCTGCTTCCACTGCTTGTCCCTCGCCGGTGGGGTCAACCACGACGGCGTAGGAGAGCTTGTACTCGCCTTGGGCGTTGGAGATGGTGAACGGGGTGGTGCCCACGTAGGTGTCGGTAGTGGCCTTGACGCGTATCTCATCGCGGTCGACGGCGATTGTGGGTTGAGGGGTGATGATGATCTTGACGTTGACGGTCTTCTCGGTCAAGCCATCGATGCCGCTCAGAGAGAAAGTGAGGGCGATGTCGTAGGTGCCGGGAGTAGCCCAAGCCACCGAGGAGTAGTCGTTGAACGTCAATGGGATGGCCAGTCGCAGCGGGGATTTACCCACCTCGATACTACCCGAGGTGTAGACGCTCCATCCTGTGGCCTCTTGCTCGGTCCACGAGTCGATGTAGGTGCCGTAATAGTAGAGCGAGAACATATTGCTGCCCTCGTATTGCGGGCAGGTCATTGTGATTCGCTTGACGGTGAACGCCTTGGTGCCCTCGTTGGCCACCTGCAGGGGCACGTACCACATGGCCCCGTAGTAGCCGATAAGGTCGTCGGAGGTGTCGCTGGAGACGTATTCAGCCACCTGCTCCACGGTGATGTCGTCGGGGAATACGGCCCTTGGCTCGCCAGTGATGGTGAGGGCGACAGGGATGGGGATCTCGGGCGTGGTGGGAACGTTGGTGTTGACCTTTATGGCTGTGGAGTAGGAGCCGGCGAGGTCGTCGCCCAGCACGGTGATGTCGGCCACGCGGCTTTCACCCGGGGCAAGCGAGGAGGTGACTACAGGGTTGAAATTGACTGAGGATTCCAGCTCGATCATGCGGTCGGGGAGGCGGATGCCCTCTTGACCCGTGGGACCGATGATGCCGGCCAAGCCAAACGTGCCGAAGAGCGTGGCGTTGTCGTAGGCCTTCTTGTAATTGAACGTGAACGTGCCGTCCTTGCGCAGGATCACCTGGAAGTCGATACCGATGTTCATGGAGTTGCCGTACTCGATGAAGGATACGACAGCCTGGTCGTCGGTGACATAGTAGAAGATACCCGATGTGGAGGTAACGTCCATCGTGTGGTTGCCCCAGTAGGGAGCCAGAAGGTTGGTGTACAGCGAGCCAGTGGGGAACTCCTCAGGAGGCTCGGGGAACTCGCCTGCGGTGTCGTCATATTGGTTGAAGGTGACGAATCCCGAGTCGACGATGTACATCTTGGAGTACTTGCCACCGTAGTAGGGGAACTCGAACGGCAGCTCAACGGGGACGATGTCGTGCAACAGGAAGTGGGTGTAGCTCATCTGCGTGCCCAAGCCGGTAGTTTCGATGTCCACCCAGTCGCGCAAGGCCGAGGCGTCGTCGATAGAGGACACGTAGGAGTAACTGGTCTCGGCTCCCTCCTCGTAATCGGGGGTGAACGACAAGTGGTTGCCGGGGACGATCGAGTAGGAGAGCGTCTCGTTGCCACGGTTGGTGACTGTCAAGGGGTAAACCTCGCTGGAACCTGAAGGGAGGGTGACGGAGAGCGACTCGTAGCTCAATCCAGCCTCGGGGCAACCGATCACCTCGCCCTTGAGGGATACGGTGGCGTTGCCGGCTGAGGTGGTGATGGACAATTGGTCGGTTACTGCGCCCTCAACGGTGGTGGGGAGGGTGAGGACGATATCCTTGGATTGACCAGGCTCGATGGTGACAGCCTCAGTGAAGTCGTGGCTGAAGCGGCCAGCGGCGATAGCGGCCGATTGCAGGGTCATCGCCGAGCGGCCCGAGTTCTTCACCGTGAGAGCTTTTTGGGCGGTGGAGGTGCGGAACACTTGGCCGAAATCAACCTCTTGGTCAACTGTCAACATGGGCTGGAGGTCGCCAGTGACGGTGCCCTCGAAGGTAACCAGCGTGGTGGGGTTGACGATGTCGTTGGATTGGATGACGAGGTAGGTGTAGGTGTCGCCAGCGTACATCTCATCGGTTGCGCCCACGGTAGCGGTGACCGTCACGCTCTCACCCGGGGGCACGATGCCCGACGAGGGAGATATCGCTCGGATCATGTCGGGCTTGGGAGCCGCGAAGTGGAATTGCGAGCCGGTGGAGATGTAACGCCAACGGTTGCCCTCCTCCGAGGTGTCGTCGTACCAGTAGGCGTCGACGGTGTGGCCCGAGGAGGTGACCGTCAACGGGTCGGCCATGTCGGGGTCGACGATGCCTACCCACAGGTTGTGGCCTTTCTCAAAGACGGTGCTGGGGTCGTAGTCGTCAAACGCCACGTCGATGTCGCCCGAGGGGCTCAGGGCAATGTGGAAGGAGGCCGGGGTGTATTCGTTGCCGTAAACCGACACCAACACATCCTTGTAGGAAACCACGAATTTGCCATCCTGACGGGCGTAAAGCACCTTAGAGGTGGGAGCCATCTGGCACTCAAATCCGTAAGCCGAGATCACGCCAAGTCCCGAGAGGTAGCTCGTGGTGGTTTCACCCACGGGGAAGTACATCAGTCCTCCGGTGTAGCTGTCGAAGGTGATGGAGCCCCAGGATGTGATATGGCATTGAGTATAGTTCTTGCCGTAGAAGGGGAATTCAAAGCCGATTTCCACGGGCGAGGAGAAGTAGGTGTAGTCGCCAAACTCGGTGCTTACGTCGGTAGCGTCCAACAGCGCGGGGGCGCCCTCGTAGGTGACAGCGTCCGAGCCGTAGAGGTTGGAGATCCAGTTGTAGCCGAATCGGTGGGTGGAGCTGGTGGCGACCTCGTCAAGCTCCTCGTCGGAGAATTTGGTCATGACGTACTGCAAGGGGTAGTTGCCCTGGTTCTCGATTTCGAATGTCACGTCGTGGCCCTCCATGGTGGTGGCGTTGAGTTCACCAACATTCACGGTAGAGGGGTTGGCTACCAGCTTGGCGGGATCGGTGGCGGCGCCTTGGACGTTGAGGGTGACTGTGTAGCCATCCTTGTCAATGAGCTTGATTTGGCCGTTGTGGCTGCCAGCCGAGGTGGGGGCGTAGGTGAGGTCGACGGTCACCGTGGATCGCGAGGGGATACCGCTCTGGAGGTATTCGGGGCCGTGGAAGTGCTCGCTGGTCGACTGGATGTTGTCGCCATAGAGTCCAGCCGAGGTTTTGCCGCCCGCGAAGGCTCCGTAGCCCTTGTTGACCAGCTCGATGGAGATGGTCTTGCTTTGGCCCACCAGGACGTTGCCGAATTGGATGATCTTGTTGTAGGTGACGTCGGGTTTCTGTCCCTCAACCACGATAGCGGCGTTGACCGCGAGGGTGTTCTCCTCAGTTTCGTTAGTGTCGAAGAGGATTTTGGTGCGGTAGGTGCCGTTGGGTATCTTGGTGCCGTTGGCGGTGACAGCGACAGTCTGTGTCTCCACATTGCCGCCACGGAGCTGTCCCTCGGCGGGGTCGATGCTGAGGATTTGGCTCCAGTCGGGGAATTTGCTCTTGACGGTGATGGCCCAAGTGGCTTGGGAGGCGTATTCCTCGTAGTTGGAGCCCACGAGAGCTTGGCTCAGGAGGGTCCACGTTTGGCCCAAGTCGTTGGAGATATAAGTCTGGGCAGCGGTGGTGCTACCGTCGCCCAGGGCCATGCCCAGGGGATAGCTGCGGGAGTCCCACTCGGTGAAGTGTACCACCACATAGAAGCTTTCTCCAGGCTCGAAGAAGAGGGTCTCGGGCAACTGGTGGTCGTAGTAGTAGGCTGCGGTGGAGGTGGTCTGATAGGTCTCCAGGAGGGTGGACGACGACAGGGTGCCGGCATTGCGGTAGATCTCGATCACCGGGGTCTTGCCGTAGTAGCCCTCGAGGTAGACGTGGGTGAGGTTGAATCCCTCGGGGAAGTCGTCGGAGGAGATGGTGAAGAGCTGCGCCATCGAGTTGGGCTTGGAGGAGTCGGTGTCGCCCAGGAACGCGTAGAGGCTCTGCTCGTAGGTCAACGACTTGGGGTAATCCTCTTGGGTGAAGTCCTCGATGCGCTCAACGGGGGTGGAGCTGATGGCCTTGGGTTGCAGTCCTAGATGGCCCGAGTAGGGGGTGGTCATCAACCCTTGCGCCGTGGAGTAGGCGAGGATTGAGGATGATGTGGTACGGGTCTTTGCCGACCATTTGAGCAGCCCTTCGTCGAGGTTGGAGATGACGAACCGGGCTGTGTTCCATTTTGAGCCGTCGCTGGTGGAGATGGTCATCGACGTGCGGTTGATCGACATCTTGGGACCGGCGTTGGTAGTGGCCGAAACCAAGGGAGAGAGTGCCGAGGCGTTGCTCCAGCGGTCGACTGCGCGGATGGCGAAGTAGTAGGTGGTAAGGGGGCTGAGGTCGGTCACCTCGTAGGTGTAGGTGTCGCCCGAGGAGAGGAATTTGGTGTCAACCACTACCGAGTTGCAATCCGCGAGAGTTTCTTCGGTGAACGGCTGGGTGTTGTAGTAGATGATGTGGGAGTACACCTGGTTGTCGCTCGAGGCGGGGATGGTCCACGTGAGCTGGGCGTAATCCTGGGCGGGTAGCACCTCGAGGTCGCTCACGGCGGCCGGGGCCGAGCCGTCGCTCCATTGGAGGGCTTTGTAGGCGTCGATGTAGCCCGAGCCGAATTTACCCTCGTAGGAAGGGTTGCGGGTGTAGAAGTCGTTGACCGAGGTGAGAAGTTGCTGTCGCAGGCTCTCGTTGATCAGTGTTGAGGAGCCGTATTTGGACAGCACCAGGGCTGCCACGCCCGAGACGTGGGGAGTGGCCATCGAGGTGCCGTCGAGGAAAGCATATTGGTTGCCGGGATAGGTGGAGAGCACGGCTTGAGCCTCGTCGTAGTCGGTGTTGCCACCGGGGGCGGTGATGTCAACCCAGTCGCCGTAGTTGGAGTAGCTTGCGGGGAGCAGGTCGTAGGTCATGGAGGCCACAGCCACCACCTCGTCCATCGCGCCGGGATAGTATTTCCCCTCCACGCCGTCGTTGCCAGTGGAGAAGATACAAAGGCCACCGGTCATGTTGTTGGAACGGGCCGAGCGGGTGAAGTAGCGTACAGCCTCGAGGACGTCCTCCTCGTAGTAGCCTTCGGTGCCCCAACCCCAAGAGCAGGAGGCGATGGTGGCACCCTTGTCGGCCGCGTAAACCAGTGCGGCCGCATAGTCGCCTTCATCGGTACCCGATCGGGAGTCGAACACTTGGCAGGACATCAGCCTAACGCCGGGGTTGACACCGTCACCACCAGCCACGCCGCACACGCCCTTACCGTTGTTGTTGACAGCTCCGATGGTGCCTGCCACGTGGGTGCCGTGATAGTGGGGATAGATGGTGCCCGAATTGGTGCAGAAGTTGTATCCGTAGATGTCGTCGATGTATCCGTCGCCGTCATCGTCCACGCCGGGGGTGCCGTTTAGCTCGGCCTCGTTGATCCACATGGCGTCGGCCAGGTCCTCGTGGGTGTAGTCAACGCCACCGTCAATGATGGCCACCACCACGTCCTTGCTGCCCGTGCACAGGTCCCAGGCCTTGAACAGGTTGATGTCGGCACCGGCCACCGCACCGGCCATGGATCCGTCGTTGTAATAGTGCCATTGTTGCGACAATTTGGGGTCGTTGAACGGCATGGCTGTCGATGCCTTGGGCGCAACGGCCTTTGGGTCGACAATGCGCGGGCGACCAGTCTCGTGGAGTACCATCTTGCGCTTGGTGCTGGCCTTTTCGACACCCGCTGTGGATTGCAGCAGTCGCTTGGCTTCCAAGGGGTTGACCGATTCGTCAAAAGTGATTTCATACCATTGGTCGAGGCCGTATTTCTGATGCTCGGCCTCACGCTCCTTGGAGCAGGGGAACACGCGGCGCATTTTCACGGCCTTTACTTGCTGGAGGGTGGCGTCGAGGGGTGCCACGCCAGTCATGCCTCCGTCCTTGGATAGGGATTGGAGACGGGCCCCAGGGAGGGCGTCCACCTGTTGAGCCACCTCGCGTTGCAGCTTCACGCGCACACGGCCGGGCAACGCCTGCGCTTGGGCGCACACGCAGCATGAGGCTGCGGCGACAGCCACCGTCAGGCACAATCTTCTTAAGTGATGCATTTTATTGATGGGTTAAATTACTATATTGGCAGTGTTGATTGGGTTGATTATGGATAATCGCGTGATTGGTTATGATCCATGAAAGGGTAGATTCTCGCTGAATCATGGGTGGAATCGCGCTGAAGGTAAGGTTATAATCGCGCTAATTTACAACATTTTCCCCAAGCCACCGCATAATGGTATAAAATTTAGTAATTTTTTCGATAAAGTGGGCTGAGATTCTTATGGAATGCCCTCTCGGCCCTGGCGGAGCCTGGGCGTGAAAGTAGCCCCCACCGCAGTGCTGGCGGAGCCTGCGCAAGGTGGGGGGCTACTATCCAGCCCTGGCGGAGCCAGGGCTAATGGGGCCTATAGAGCTTATAGGGAGGCTAATGGGGCCTATAGGGCTTATAGGGAGGGCTAAGAGATGGCG
>JAJBVP010000193.1 GCA_020859755.1 Bacteroidales bacterium
GGGACGCGGCGGCCCATCAGGTCGTAGTACTCGACGGGGTAGTCGGAGAGGGTGTCGTCAACGAGGGTGCCGATGCCGGTCATCTGTGTGGGATCGTAGGTGGCCTTGATCGGGTAGTCGATGCGGTAGAGGTAGTTGTCGTCGGAGGTCGACGCGGTGGCCTCGAGGTGTACCGATCGACGCGCGGCGTTGGCCTGGGTGTCGTCGCTGGAGGTGACACCGCTGTTGAGCGAGGCGGTGACCTCGGAGATTGCCGTGGCGATCTCGGCCTCGGTGGGATACTCGTCGAAGAGCATCAGCGACAGCAGTCCAAGGTTGTCGTTATTGTCGGATGGCTCGTAGTTGGGGAACGAGTGGTGGGTCATCAGACGGTGCTCGATGGCCGCTGGCAGCTTGTAGGAATCATACCATTTGAGGTCGTTGGCCGATGCCTTGGACGAACTCTCGGCACCCACGATGCGCATATAGTCGATGGCCTCGCACTCGGTGGGGCTGTCCTCGAGCAGGCGGGAGAGCTTGGAGGCGGTGTATACGCCCTGGGGGGATTGCTCCCACATGGCGAGTACGCCCGATTTGCTGTAGGTCCACTCGTCGGGGATGAGCACCAGGTCGATGTAGGTGTAGCCCATTTCGGTCTGGTAGTCGTAGTGGAACGTGAGGTCGTTGTTGGCGGTGTTTACTCGCTTGTCGGGGTACTCCATGAGGTCGACTTGAGGCTCGGGCCATTTTTCGGGCCACTGCTTGTAGACTGAGGGGGACTGGATGCGCTCGGCGTCGGAGCTCCACATTGCGTGGGTGTCGTCGGTGTCGCCGTAGATGTAACCGGTGTGGCCCTCGGTGTAGATGCCGCCCATGAGGTTGAACCATGCGTAGACGGTGATGCAATCATGGTCGTCCTTGTCGCCCGGGAGGGTCTCGACGTTGGGGATATAGATGCGCAGCTGCTCCGTGTCGTCATATTCCTTGGCGTGGAAGATCTTCACGGCATCCGAGGTCCATTTATTTTCATGGGGATGGTACTCGAGGAAGGACTGGTTGCGCAGCAGGGTCTCATCGTTCTTGTTGAGTGCGCCGGTGTCGGTGGTGGTGGGCTTTTGGTCGCCGTCGAGGTTGAAACCGAGGAATGTTGCCTTCACATCGTCGGAGATAATGGCTTGCATGTCAACGGGGTAATGCTCGGTGTCGTAATTGTCGCTCCAGTCGCTGGGGCGCACATACATCTGAGTGTCGGCGTGGGCCACGGCGAGGGATGTGCGGATGGTGACATCGGCTTCAACCTTTTCGGGACGAACCTTCACGATCAGCTTGCGGGCCGGGGCAACGGCGTAGTATCCGGTGTTGTTGACGAGGCTCTTGGCGGTAAGGTTGCCGTCGGCGTCGTATACGGCCACCCAAGCCACGATCACGTAGGAGTCGCGGTTGGCGAAGTCGGTCTTGGCGCTCATCCCTGGGATGTCGAAGGTCACCTCGTTGAAATCGGTCACCGAGGTGTTGTCGTTGAAGTAGCCGTAGCCGGTGTAGGTGTCACTGACTCCGGCGAAGTTCTCGGAGCCTTCGGCCAAGGGGCACGAGGTGAGCGCCTGCAGGGAGCCGGTGGTGCTACCCGCCTCGCGGAAATACACCTGGAACTCCAGGCGCCAGTGCTCGCCCTCGAGGATGTTGATCTTGTCGGGGTCGACGCTCACGGTAACCGAGGGCAGTCGCCGCGTGGAGCCTTCCAACAATTTGCCGGTGGCCTTGTCGGTGTCGAGGATCTCGATGCGGAAAGTGGCGTTCTCGGGGTCGATGTCGGGGGCCACGAGGTCGCGCGGATCGACGATGGTCTGGACGGCGTTTTCAGTGACAAACTCGATGGGCACCGAGTAGTAGTAGATGTTGTAGAGGTAGTCGCGGTTGCCCACGGCGCAATCCTCATAAGCGGCCGGTCGGTAGGGCAGGGGATGCTCCTCGATGACGATACCGATGTTGCCGTCCTTTTGGGCAGAGAGGCAAGAGTAGCAGGCGGCGTATTGATGCATCGACATCTCTTTGCCCGAGCACCAGTTGAGGGTGGTTGAGGAGCCGGAAATGATAGATGACAGGGGCGCGGCCTTTATGTACATGCCCGCGCGCGAGCTTTGTCCGAGCTGGCCGATGGAGAGCTTGGAGGAGGTGGCGGAGGTTTGCACAAGGTACTTCTCGGTTGCGCCCGAGGAGTTGAGAGCCTCCATCACGATAAGGTTGGAGTTGCAGGGGCCAGCCGCGGTGCCGAATGCCGAGCCGCCGTTGGTAAGCTCCTGGAGGGTCCATACGGTGGTGGTAGTGCCTTGGCCGGGACGACCTCCACCCGAGGATTGGGTGGTGACGGTGCCCGTGGTGTAATTGCTAAGGGATTTGCTGGTGCTGGAGGTCCATTCGGGGTAGTGCCAGTTGCCGCTTGTGTCCTGGAAGAATTTCAGCAAGAACCATCGGCGAGGCGTGGTGGTGCCACCAAACTCGTTGCGGGATGAGATGATGAAAGCCTCGTCGTCGACCTGTACCATCTGGGTCTCGCCCCAGCCCATGTCGCTCAATCGGCCCATGTAGCCAAGGCGCTCCCAGGTGTTGGTTTCCTCGTCGTAGGCCAACAAGTAGAGAGGGCCGTAGGTGTTGCCGCCGTTTACCCAGGTGTATACGCAAAGCAGGATCTTTCCGGCCAAGTGGCCTTTTTCCACCTTTAGCATACGGCCGGGACCCGGGCAAACGACAGCCAGCGATGGGTCGTAGCCATCGATGGAGTAGGTAGTGGTGGTGGTGCCACCTCCCCAGCCGCCACCGGTGGTCGTGGTGGTGGCGATGGTGAAGAGTTCGGGATCGATCATCGTGGGTTCGCCCCAAGAGCGTCCCGACGTGGTGGAGACGGAGTAGTAAATCGAGGGGCCATCGGCAGGAGCCGAGAGGGCCGATCCGCCTATGTAGGCCGACAAAACGTTGCCAGGTGTCGTGAGGTCGCACACCGCGCAGTCGCCGTAACCGAACACTTTAAATTGGCCGGATTCGTCCTTACCGGTGGTGTTGCACTCGTAGCCAGTGCCGTTGAGGCCGCGGCCTTGTGCGAGAATGGCGGCGTTGGTCCATGTGCGGCCGTTGTCGGTGGATGTGCGCGACAGGATGTCGAAGTCGTTGCGCACGTCGTGGTTGTGGTACTTGCGGGCGTCGGAGGTCACGACGAGGGTGCCGTCGGCAAGGTCGCTAAGTCCGGGGATACGGTAGTAGCGGGAGTAGCCGTCGTAGGGGGTGAACATAAGCACGCGCTCGGGGAGCAATGGGCGTGAGGTTTCCGATTGGTCCACTTGGAAGTAGTGATAGCGGTCGCTGCCGGTGATGACGTCGCCCGAGATAGTGCCACCCCAGCGATCCCAGTAGGCGCTTTTGGCGTTGATGTTGTCGACGCCGCTCCAGGAGTTGGGGCCCATTTTGATGTACTCGACGACGGCGCCGATCTGCGCGTATTTGCCGTTGCCGTCGTTGGTGGAGGCGTTGGCGTCGATGTCGGCGCATATATAAAGGTAGAAACGGGGGTCGAAGTAGCTGTTGGCCTGGGTCTCGCCCAGCACGTCCTTGAGGTTGTTGTAAACCTTTGACAGGCTGTTGTATATCTGCTTGGCGACGGGGGGGGAGATTTTCACTTCCCAGTAGGATCCGTCGGCTGGGTCGGAGGCGATTTCGCCCAGGTAGTAGACCGTCTGGTTGGCGGCGTTGAGGGGGGCGCGGTGATCCCACACACCCAGGTCGATTGCGTCGTCGATTCCGCAGCCACCTCCGATGAGGCCCGAGCCTTGGTTGCCGCGCAGGGGGTTGCCGGATGTCCAGGAGACGTTGCGGTCGGTGTCCATCACGGCCACGTTCTGGGGGTAAACCTTCACGTAGGCCTTCAGCTTGGTGACAAGCTGCTCCTGGTTCATCGCGTTGAAATGCAGGCGAAATCCGACGGCGTAGTACTTGTCGTCGGATATCATTTGCTCGTACTCGGTCTGGAGGGAGGTCCAATTTTGTGTGTTAAAAAGCACTCGGGTAAGCGGTTCGTTTTCGTTGCGACCACAATACGTGCGCGTTTGGTCGACGAGCCACCATTCACCTGAGGAAACCAGGGTAGCGGCGTCGCTAACCAGCGAAGAGACGAGGGCCACCAAGGCCAACGTCATGGTCAATGCAAAACGTTTCATTTTGAGATTCAGATTCCTATAATGTATCAGTAAGTAGAGTTATTTCGTGTGTCGATCTATCCTATGGGTTGATCTAATTCACTGTGGATTGGGTGTCGCAAATTTACGACACAAATCCTTACCCCCCCCAAATTTTTAACAGATTTTTAGATAGACAACCATATTTTTGCATCTTTTTACCCTGTTTGGGGACGGCATTTCGGCTTGTCTATTAATATATCATAGGTTACTGTTAATATATCATAGGTTACTGTGGGTCGACGTCGTAGTGGACGAGGAGGGATCGGAATGCGGGGTTGCGGTAGAGGCGCATGCGCTCCTCGTGCAAGATTTGCTTGACGCGTGAGGGGGACGCCTCGGTTTCCAGTTTCACCATAATTTTGCGGATGTATAGCGATTGCACGCGGCTCACGGCGGGTTCGTCGGGGCCAAACACGCGGTTGCCCAACTTACCGGCCAGCGCCTGGGCGTGGATGGCGGCCGCGTCGTCGACGGTGCGGGCGTCGCGGTGGCGGAGGTAGATGTAAATCACGCGGGCAAACGGCGGGTAGAGGTAGCGTTGCCGCTCTCCTAATTCGTGCTCGTAAAATCCCTGATAATCATGTGTTTTCACGAATTGCAGTATCGGGTTGTCGGGCTGGTAGCTCTGAATCACCACTCGGCCCTGCTGACCCTCGCGACGCCCCGCGCGGCCCGCCACCTGCGACATCATGTTGAAGGCTCGCTCCGAGGATCGGAAGTCGGGGAAGTTGATGAGCGCGTCGGCGTTCAACACGGCCACTACGGAGACTCCGGCGAAGTCCAAGCCTTTGGTAACCATCTGAGTGCCAACGAGTATGTCGGCCTTGTGTTGCGAGAAATCGTCGATGATGTTGTCGTAGGCGTCCTTGGAGCGGGTGGTGTCGAGGTCCATGCGCAAGATGCGGTATTGCGAGAAACGCTGCTCCACCTCGGCCTCGACACGCTCGGTGCCGTAGCCGACGGTTTCGATGGCCGGTTCGTGGCATTGCGGGCATACGGTGGGCACCGGGTACAGGGCACCGCAGTAGTGACAAACGAGCTGATTCTGACGGCGATGGAACGTCAACGACACGTCGCAGTGCTCGCATTTGGGGATGTAGGCGCACGCCTTGCACCTTGCCATAGGGGCAAAGCCGCGGCGGTTGAGGAAGAAAATGGCTTGCTCCCCGCGGCCGAGCGCCTGGGAGGCCAGGTCGATGGTGGATTTGGCGAGCGAGCCCTCAGCCAGTCCCGCGAGGCGTGCGCGCTTAAGGTCGACCACCTCGATGTCGGGTAATTGTGCATCACCGTAGCGGTGGGTCATCTCAACGAGACCCCAACGTCCGGTTTTGGCTTTGTAATAGCTTTCCACTGAGGGTGTTGCCGAGCCGAGGAGGGTCTTGGCCCCATGCATGGTGGCAAGCACGATAGCCGCGTCGCGGGCGTTGTAGCGCGGCGAAGGGTCGTATTGCTTGTAACTGCTCTCGTGCTCCTCGTCGACAATCACCAGCCCGAGGCGGGCGAACGGCAGGAACAGCGCCGAGCGGGCACCGATCACCACGCAGGGTTCTCGGCCGTCGAGCAACCGCTTCCAGATGTCAACGCGCTGATTATCGGTGAATTTAGAGTGATAAATCACCACCCGCGAGCCAAACACTCGCTGCAACCGCTTGGTCAATTGCGTGGTAAGGGCAATCTCGGGTACAAGCATCAGCGCCTGGTCGCCGCGGTCGAGCACATATTTTATAAGGTGCATGTAAAGCTCGGTCTTGCCCGACGAGGTGACGCCGTGGAGGAGCGTCACCTGCTTGTCGAGAAACGAGCGATGAATCTCGTCGAGCGCCCGCGACTGGTCGGGGGTGAGTGTCGGGGGCTCTTTGACGGGAGTGCCGTCGTAGGCGAAACGGTTCACCTCTTTTTTGTACGACTCCACGAGCCCCTTCTTGGCCAGAGCCAGCAGGATAGTGGAGGTCATACCAGTTTTTTCGAGCAAAGCCTCGCGGGTCACCTGGGCCGCCTCCACGCCGGGTCGAAGGGCTCCGGAAAGGGCCAAAAGCGTCTGCAGCATCTGTTCTTGCTTAGGCGCGCCCTTAGTGGCGTCGAAAGCCGCATGGAGGGCTTGGGGGTCGCGGGCGTTGAACGCGGGTCTCACCATCGCTATCTTTCGGGCCGTGTACCGCTCCACAATCTTCTCGGAAACCACCACCAATCCGCGCTCCAGCAACCGTGAGGCGATTTGCGGCACGGCCGTGAAACCCGTGGCCTTGACGATTGCCGCCACCGACATCTTTCCCTCCTGGTTGAGGTGGTGAAGCACGATCTGCTCGCGGTCGGTGAGCGACGCCTCCACGCCCTCTTGAGCCAGTGCCTCGTCGTAATCGGGATTGAGCTCGAGGAACGTCTCGCTCTCAACCTTCAATCCCGCGGGGATGGCCGCCTTGTAGACGTCGCCCAGCGAGGCCATGTAGTAGTCGGAGAGCCATTGCCAGAATTTCAATTGGGGATGGCGCACGATGGGCTTATCGTCGAGCAGGGAGAGGATCTCCTTGACCTGCACCCCCTTGGGAGGCTCCACGGCCAGGGCGGTGACGATGCCTGTGTAATGCTTGCGTGCGCCGAACGGCACCACCACGCGATGTCCCACGGTGACGCGACCCGCCATCGTCTCCGGCACCCGATACGTGAACGTCGCGTTCAACGGCAACGGTAGCACCACCTCAGCAAACTCCATCCTCTCCATCATCTTTTTTTTGAGCCACCATTTTCTTGGCCTGGTTTACCTCTTTAATAAGTTGTTCGGTGGAAGGTAGATACATCTCATATTTTGCGGCAAAAATTGTCCGATTATCAAGAGGTAAGGTCATTTTTACTGCCGTGTCATTTTTTGAAGCTCCTAATAATATCCCAATAGTAGGGTTTTCATCGGGCCACTTTTCGCAACGATCAAAATAATTCATATACATCTGGAGTTGCCCTATATCCTGATGCGTGATTTTATCGGTTTTCAATTCAATTACCACAAAACATCTCAACACCCGATTATAAAAAACCAAATCGGCAAAGAATTCATCATCCTCAATAAGAATGCGTTTTTGGCAGCCAACAAACGAAAAGCCTTTTCCCATCTCAAGTAGGAACTCGGTAATGTGATTGATTATCGCACTCTCGATCTCTCTTTCGTAATAATGGGGAAGACGGGGAAGTCCCAAAAACTCCAAGACCATGGGACCCTTGATGATTTCTTCGGGGTTTTCGGGTATTCTCTCCTTGCGAGCAACTGCCAAGACATTTTCTTTGTCGTTGCTCAGAAGACGACGTTCATAAAGGAGTGAATTTATTTGACGTTCGAGCTCGCGCTTGGTCCATGCGTTATTGACGGCCTCGAGCATGTAGTATTCTCGTTTATCGGGATCGTCAATAGAAATAAGGAGCTTGTACTGAGACCAGTTCAATTGCGCATACAGTGTATTCGCAATTGGAAAGGTGCGGTAAAATTGTCGACAAAGTTGGAGTTGACGAACACTGAAGCCGCTGCCATATTGAGGCTCTATTTCTTTAGCCAAATTCTGGATTAAAAAGGTGCCGTAATCAGCGCGCTGCTTTCCATGCTGTTCCTCTTCAAAAATACGCTTGCCTAGATTCCAATACATCTCTACACGGCAAGAATTGACGCTCCTCACAGCCTTTTGGCGGGAGGTGTCGATGATGGTTCTAACATCTTGGACGAAGGAGGTCGAAAGCGATTCTTCCATGGGTGTATGGGGTATACTTTCACAATTTGTATTTTTTGCCGAGGTAGCGGCGGCGGAGGATTTTCCAGTGCTGGTGACGGGCCACGCGGCGGTGGTAGCGGGCGTAGGCTTCCATTGCCTCGACGCTCGCGCGGTCAAACTCGCCGTCGGTGGCCATGGCGTAGTGAGCGGCCAGGCGGGCGATGTCCTCGGGGCACCAGAAGATGGCCTTGAACATCGACATCAGTTGGCGATGGTCGCGCTGGTTGAAGGTGATACGGTTGAGGTCGACGTACTGGAATTGGTATTTCCCGCTGGTGTCTTTGCCGTATAGAATGTTGCCGGGGGAGAAGTCGCGGATGTGCACCCCCTTGGAGTGGAGCCGCGCCATCTCGCGGCCAAGCGCGGCGATGATCGCCGGGCCCTCCTCGGTGGTTTCCTTGTGTCGGATCGTGGGCAGGTCGACCTGCAGCGAGAAGTAGTAGCTTTCGGCCTGCCATGGCGTGCGGCGCTCCACGTAGGCGATCGGCTCGGGCGTGCCGAAGCCGAGGCGTTGCAGCTCCATCCCGTTGCGGAACGACCGGAAGGCCTTGCTCTTGCGCAAGGTCACGTAGACCACGTGATTAGGAAATCGGGGCACGTGGAAGCGCTTGATGTTGATTTTCAAGCCGTCGCGCTCCACCCACCCGAGACGGTTGCGACGGTCGTAGATAATGTGGAGGTCGTCGGGCAGTCCGTTCTCGGCCACCTCGCGCACGAAACCCTCGAGAGCCGCGTACTTGGGGTTGATTTCCATGCGCAGGCTCATTGTTTCTGGTGTTTGCGGTTGTGTAAAATGCGGCGCGCCAAGCCGTAGGACATCACGGCCGAGCGGAACGCCTGTGCCGAGATTGCTCGACCCGGGGCTCCGTCGAGGAACCCTCCCTTGATCACGTAGCTGTTGAAGAACTCGCGTGCCCCCTCAATGTAGGGGGTAAGGGTACTTACACGCTCTTTCGAGGCGGCGATCACGCGTCCCTGCATGGCCGCTTGGAGCGACTGTGTGCGGCGGTACTCGTCGGGGCAAGAGCAACGGTAATGGAGGATGTCGCCCTGGAGCATGCACGGGCGCACGGAGTTGGGGAAAATCACCTTTTCGGCCACTTCGCGCAGGTCCCACGACGCGTAGGATTTGTCGAACAGGCGCGTCTGCACGTCGGGGTACCAACCCGAGTGGCGCACCGGCTCGCCGCAGAAGAAATTAAGTCGCGACATCGCGTAGACGCGATGGGTGAAACCCTCCTTTTTCAGGTCGATCAGCGACTGTCGCAGGGCTGGCGACAACACCTCGTCGGCGTCGATCGACAGCACGTAGCGATAAGAGGCAAGTGAAGTGGCGTATTGGCGTTGCGCCCCGTAGCCATGGAATCGGCGTTGCGTCACGCGGCAGCCGTGGCGACGGCATATCTCGACGGTGGCGTCGGACGAAAACGAGTCGATGACCACCACCTCGTCGGCCACGTCCTCAAGGGAGCGTAGGCATTGCTCGATGCGGCTTTCCTCGTTGCGCGTGATGATAGTGGCTGTGATTTTCTCCATGGTAACGCGAAGGTAGGAAAAATGCCGCGGGTGACCAAAATTTTTTATCGGGCCATGCCGGGAGGGGGACCGCCAGGGCCGCGACGACGGCCGCCCGTCTCGCGCATTTCAGGCTCGTTGCCCTTGCCGAACGAGTTGAAACGGTAGCTCAGCGTGGCCATGAAGTAGCGCGTGAGTGAGTTGTAGCGCGTGTCGTCGATATAGTTGGCGGTGACGGTGCGGGTCACGTTGTTCTTCTGCTGGAGCAGGTCGTACACCTTGACGGTGAACGTGGCGGCTTGGTTCTTAAGGAATTGGTAGGAGATGGAGGCGTTCCACATCCAGTAATTGGAGTTGTAGCCCGAGGCGTAGCCGGCGGTGCCGGTGTAGGTGACATCGGTTGCGAGCACGATTCCCCAGGGGGAGTACCACGTGCCGTTGAACGTGCCGCCATAGTTCTGGATCGTCTGCTGGGATGTGGTGGCAACCGAAGCCCACGTCTTTTGCACCATGTATCGAGGTCGCAACTCCAGCTCGAGGTTGTCGGGACGGAAGGCGATGCTGGGGGCCTCGCTTATGCTCCACGTGGTGGTGGTGTTGCGCAGGCCGTTGTTGAAGCCCACTGAGTGGTTAATGTTGGTGAAGATGTGGTTGGACACCTGCCAAGTCTTGCGGCGCAGGGGTTGTGAGAACATGTTCATAATACGCAGCGACCACACGCCGTTGACGTTGGCGTAGGTGGTCACCTGTCCGCCGGTGAGGGAGTTGTAGGTTGTGCGCGACACGATGGAGTTTTGCACCAGTTGCGCGTCGGCCATCAACATTATGGAGCGCTGTGCCTCGGCGTTGTAATCCTGGAAACGCAGGCGCATGTAATGGGTGAACGTGGGGTCGAGATCGGGGTTACCCACAACGACGCGCAGGGGGTTGGAGTAGTCGGCGACTGGTTGCAACTGTGTCATTGAGGGTTGCGACGAGCGTCCACGGTAGTTGAGCATTATCGAACGCTGTTTGCCCATCTTGTAGCGGTAGCGCAGGAAGGGGGCGAAGTTCCACACCCACCGCTCGGGGATGTTCTTGGCGTCGTTGATGAGGTCGCGCGACTTGGACATCGAGGGCACGAGCGACAATCCGGCATCCAGGGTGTGGGTTTTGGTCACCCACTTGAGGCCCACGCGGATATCCTGGGTGAGAAATTCGTTGCGGAAGCGGTTGCTCAGGGAGTCGACCTGCTCCATCTCGGGCAACACCACCGGCTCGTAGAGGGGTCCGTTGGGCCATTCCAGCTGGTGCTCGTAGGTGATTTTATCGGCGTTGTTCCAGCGGTATTGGAATTGGTAACTGAGGGTAAGGAACAGGCCTTTCTTGAGGTAGAGGGGCTCGGTCCAGGTGGCTCGGGCGCGGATGAGGTTGCTCCAGGTGTGGTCGTCGCCGTATTGGTCGTAGGCGTCGATTGAGTCGTTGAAGAGGTAGAACGTGTTGTGGGAGTAGGTGTTGGCTTTCTCGCGCACGTTGGAGTACTCGTAACGTGCGTTGATCGAGTAGCTGCGTCCGGGATGGCTTTTGAAGTTGTGGTTGAAGGTGAGTTCGCCGCCCATCTCCCAGGAGTTGCCGCGGGAGTCGTTGGTGTTGAAAGAGCGAGTAACCGGCACGCGCAAGCCCGAGATGTTGAGGGTGGAGTCGAGGCTCTCCGAGTCGTTGTGGTTGAACGAGAATCGGGGTCGGAAGTCGAAGGTGTTGAACGAGTCGGGCTTCCACTCCACGCGGAAGTCGGCGCGCAGGTTGTGTCCCCGGTCGCGGGCTTTTGAGCCCGAGTTGCTGTACGACGAGGAGTCGTTGAACAGGTACTCGCGGTTTTGCAGCTTGCGGGTGTCGCGGTCGGTGTGGGAGTACATGACATCGCCGCCGAAACGGATGATCTCCTCCTTGCCCACGTTGAAATTGAAACCGAGGGTTTGGGATGTGTTGACGCCTTGGTCGCCACCGAAACGCCGGAATCGGGAGCCGTTGCTGTCGGTGAAACCGAGGTCGTTGGTGTTGTTGGCTCCACCGAGGATAGTGAACTGGTTGCCGTTCTGGAAGCGGTTGATGTTGAATCCCACTTGGTATCGGTCGTCGGTGCCATATCCGGCCTCCACGTTACCGAACCATCCGTTTTTCATTCCTTTTTTGACGGTCAAGTTGATCACCGTCTCGTCCTCGCCGTCGTCAACGCCTGTAAGGCGGGCCAGGTCGCTCTTGCGGTCGACCACTTGCAGCTTGTCGACCATGTCGACGGGTAGATTCTTGGATGCGACCTTGGGATCGTCGGAGAAGAATTCGCGGCCGTCGACGAGGATTTTGGTCACCTCCTTGCCGTTGGCGGTGATTTTGCCCTCGGAGTCGACCTCCACTCCGGGCAGGCGCTTGAGCAGGTCCTCGACCACTGCGTTGGGTTGCGTCTTGTAGGAGTCGGCGTTGTATTCGATAGTGTCCTCCATCACTTTTACCGGTGTCTTCACGGCGGTCACGGTGGCTTCTTTGAGCATCACCGACGACTCGCCCAGGGCGATTTGGCCCAGGCGCAGGGCCTTGTCGGCCACGGTGACGTCGGTGTATTTCGTGGAGTAGCCGATATAGGATGCGGCCACGATGTATTTGCCGGCCTTGACATCGGCCAGGGAGAAGCGGCCTTGCATGTTGGAGGCAGTGCCTTTGACGTAGGAGGAGTCGCGCGCGGCCAGCAGGCGCACGGTGGCTTCGGGGAGGGCCTCGCCCGTTTCGTCAACAATGGTGCCGCTTATCGTGACTGCGTGCATGCCCAGGCCCACGGTGACGGCGAATATGGCGAATATGAGTTTGCGTAGCATATGGTAATGAATCGTGGGATCGTATCTGTGATGGTTCTTTGGAATAGACCTCGCTTACGTTGAAAGGTTTAGCTGAATTTTGGCGTTAATAGCTGATTGCGGATTTTTCCTCGAGATGCAACTTGCGTTTTAACATCATTTTAGGATTTTCTGCGGCGATCGGCCATCTTGGATTATGATGTAAAGTCCTTGCGGCAGAGAGTGGAGAGAGGAGCCGAGGTTGCGACCTTGCAGGTCGTAGACGTTGTAGGGGTGGGCGTAGTCGATTGCGTCGGCGGTAATGTCGTTGACCGAGAGGAAGTCGCAATCGGTGATAGTGGCAAATTCGCTCCACACGGGAGCCGTCTTGTAAACTGCGGCGGCTTGTTCCCACACGAGCAGCGTTGCGTTCTGGAACACGCGATTCTCAAATCCGTAGCCGTTGGACATCATCGACACCTCCACGGGGGTGAACGTGGGAGGTATCACATTGCTGCTATACACGTTACGCAAGCCGAAGCAGTAGGCGAAGGCATCCTGGGCGATCTCCTCCACATTGTCGCGGAAGATGATTTCGTTGATCATGGTGCAGTGGTCGAAAGCCCCTTGGCCGATGCGACGCAGGCCGTTGCCGAGTTGGACGTTCTGCAGGGCCGTGCAGCCGGCGAACGCTCCCTCGCCGATATCGGTGAGGCCTTCGGGGAAAGCGATTCCCTGGAGGTTGGCGCACGAGTGGAAGGCGTAACGTGGAATCTCAGTGAGGGGGCTGTTCATCTGCACCCAAAACATTGAGCTGCAGTTCATAAACGAGCGTTCGCCTATCTCGGTTAGCGACTCGGGGAGGTCGGCTCCGCGCAATTTTTTGCAGCCGGCGAAGGCCTCGTAGCCTATGGATTGCACCCCGTCCTGAATCGGGGATTCCGTCAGGGCGATGCAGCGACAGAAGGCGCGGTCGCCAATGGTGGTGACGGTCGTGGGGAATTGGATATCCTGGAGAGCGCCGCAGTCGTTGAAAGTGTTGGCTTTCAACTCGGTAATTGGGGCGTTAATCTCGGCTTTGGCAAGATAGTGGCAGCCCTCAAAGAGGCCTTCACCCAGCGTTTTGACGGTGGAGGGGACGGTGATCTGCCGCATGCCCGTGTAGGCCATCGCGTAATCGCCGAGCGACTCCACGCCGTGCAGCAAGTCGATAGCAGTGAGGGCGTTGCAGCCGTAAAATGCGCTGTCGCCCATTTCCCTCACTGTGGCGGGCACGTCTACCTTTTCCAGCGTGACGCACTGCATGAAGGCGCATGGCTCAATCTTGCTGATGCGTGAGGGATTGGCGACGGTGATGAGGAATTCACAGTAGGAAAACGCTTCGCGTCCCATTTCGGCGAGCGATTCGGGCAACTCTACCGTTGTGATGGCGCAAGAGGCAAACGCCTGGGCGCCAATTCGTTGCAACTGGTCGTTGAAGGTGACGCTTGCCAGCTTTGTACAACCGTAAAGGGCTCGGTCGTCGAGGTCGGACAGTTGTGTCGGGCACTCAAATGCTTTAAGGGCGATATTTCCCTCAAACGCGCTCTTGCCGATTCTCCGGAGGCTCTCGGGCAGCGAGAGTTGGGAAAGGCGGGAGCAACCGTAGAAGAGCGAGTCGGCCAGCTCGGTCACGTCGCCGTTAAAAGACACTCGTCGCAAGCTCTCGCAGCCCTGCATCGCGCATCGGCCCACGCTGGTAACTCCCGAGGGGAAATCGAGCGACGTGATCCACAGGCAGCCGCTGAATGCGTTTGCACCAATGGTGCGGAGCGTCGCGGGCATGGAGACGGTGGTGATCTTCGTGCAGTCCTTCAGGGCGTTGTCGGCGAGCGCCACTACCGAGTAGGTGACGGAGTTGTGAATAACGCTCGAGGGGATAGTGAGGGAGTAGGAATGGTTTTTGTTAACCAATCCAGCCATTTCTACTTGGGTGTCGTTGAGGATGTTGTAGTAGAAACCGTTGTTTGTGATATCGTAAGCGCTGGCGTAAAATGCGAGCGTAAATATTGCAAAAAATGAGAGTAAGCGATTCATCTCCGCGAAGGTACATAAATTTCCCCATGCCTTGAAATGCCGATAGCTTAAAAAACCAAAATTTCACCGCTTTGTCGATTCAAATTGCTATCTATGGAGAACGGATAACAAACAGGTAGGCTATTCAAGCGCGCAGCGCGAACGGCATTAGATACCCGCCAGCTCTTTCTTGTTTTTTAGGTTATTGGCAGGTTCTGCTCAACAATCAGCCCAATGTCTAACCAAGATCAATTTTGTCTCTGAGATCTCTGATGGACATCTGCGGCGAAGTCGACCGATAAATTCTATAAGAGCGGGGAGGGGAGGGTAGGAGTCGCCTTGATTGTTAGGGGTGGACTGGTAGGGAGAGGAGGTCGGCGACGACGAATGTGGAGCCACCAACGAAGATGGTGTCGCGGGGGATGGCGGCTGCGCGGGCGGCTGCGTAGGCGGTGGCGACAGTGGGGTAGGGGTCGCCTGAGAGTCCGGCCGCCTGGGCCAGCTGGGCGAGTTGCTCCGAGGGCATGGCGCGGGGCACTGAGGCGCGGGCGAAATAGTATCGGGCGTCGCGGGGCATGAGCGGTAGGATGTGGGATACGTCCTTGTCGCTCACGAAGCCGATCACCATGTGGAGCTGGCCCTCGGGCTTGGACGCGATCTCCTGTAGGCGGGGCCCGAGATATTGCCAGCCGCCGATGTTGTGGCCGGTGTCGCAAATCACTTGGGGTGAGTGGCTTAACGTGGTCCATCGTCCCATAAGTCCCGAGTGTTTGGTGATGTTCCCAAGGCCTTCTCTGACAGCCTCGGGAGGGAAATCGGGGCCAAGTCCCGATGCTGAAAGCACTCCCAAGGCGGTAAGGACTGTGGCGGCGTTACGACGCTGGCAGTCGCCTGAAAGCGAGAAAGTTATAGGGCCAAATGGCGTTGCGGGGATATGCCAGCCATCTTCGCGTTGCTCCATCTCCATCTCGGGCGAGAAATAGATTGGCGCTCCTACGCTAATAGCTTTGTCCTCAAACACTTGTTTTACATCGCCCTCGGCCTCGCCGATGACGACGGGTATCCCTGGCTTGATAATCCCGGCCTTCTCGGCGGCGATTTTCGCGTGGGTGTCGCCAAGAAAGGCCGTGTGGTCGAGCGAGATGTTGGTGATCACGCTCAGCAGCGGCGACAGGATGTTGGTGGAATCCAACCGGCCACCCATGCCGACCTCCACAACTGCGATATCCACGTGCTGCTGAGCGAAATAGTCGAATGCCATCACCATGGTCAACTCGAAGAACGACGGCTCAATATCGCGACCCATCGCCCGGTAGCGTTCCAGAAAATCGACGACGGCCTCACGGGGTATCATCTCTCCACCCACGCGGATGCGCTCGCGGAAATCCACAAGATGAGGCGAGGTGTAGAGCCCCACTTTCATCCCGGCGCAGGTGAGCACCGAGGCGATGGCGCTCGATGTGGAGCCTTTGCCGTTGGTGCCAGCGATGTGGATCGACGGCCACTTCCGGTGAGGGTTGCCGAACGCCTCTTCCAAGGCCAGGACCCGGCTCAATCCAGGTTTATATGCCGCTGCGCCAATTCGCTGAAAAGCAGGTAATTGGGCGTAGAGCCAATTTATATTTTCTTGGTAGGTCATAACGATTGGTCAATAGATGATTAAGCCTGCCACGCCAGCGGCCACAATCACCCAAATGGGGTGGATTTTGGCGAAATAGACGGCGCAGAAAGCGGCCGCGCAGAGCACTGTGCTCCAGATGATTTGATAGGTGTCGCGGCCGAAGTTCTCGCCATTGATCAGCAACAACGCGGCCGAGGCGATCAACCCTACCACCACGGGTCGTAATCCCGCGAATATTCCCTTGATAATCAACGATTCGCGATGGCGTTGGATAAAATGGCTTGTGTACACAACCAGCAGGAACGAGGGGATCACCACCACCAGCGTGCAGATAATCGACCCCAGAATTCCCCATAGCGGCGAGGCCAGCTCGGCGCATTGCTCTCCGGGTACCACGTAGCCGATGTAAGTGGCTGAGTTAATGCCGATTGGTCCGGGAGTCATCTGCGAGATGGCCACGATGTCGGTGAACATCTGCTCGGAGATCCACCCCGGGCCCACGATCTCGCGCTCGATCAGCGCAAGCATGGCGTAGCCGCCACCGAAACCGAAGAGGCCGATTTTGAGGTAACTCCATATCAGTCGCAGGTAGATCATCATAGGCGCGCCTCCTTGTTTTTGTTGAGATTGTGACGGGTGAACCACAGGTAGCCGCCAAGGCCGCCCAGGATGATGAAAAGAATGGGATTGGAGATGAACGTCCACTGCGACCATATCAACAGGGCCGTCACCACGGGAATCCAAATCGTGCGCCACGAGATCTTAGCCGCTCGGGCTGAGTTGATTACGGGAGCGATGATAAGCGCCACCACCGCGGGGCGGATACCCATGAAAATCCGCGACACGATAGGGTTGTTTTTGATCATGTCGGGGGTGAGGAAGATGGCGATAGCCAGGATGATGAGGAACGAGGGCATAATCGTGCCCAAGGCCGCGCAGACGCTGCCCGCGCGGCCGCGTATCTTGTCGCCCACGGCCGCGGCGATGTTGACGGCCAGAATGCCCGGGAGGGCTTGCGCAACTGCCAACAGGTCAAGGAATTCGTCACGTTTTAGCCACTTGTGCTTGTCGACTATCTCCTTTTCAATTATGGAGATCATGGCCCAGCCTCCACCGAAGGTGAAGGCGCCGATCTTGCAAAACGTGATGAATAAGTTAAAGAGCAAGTTTCTAGTTTCAAGTTTCTAGTTTCTTTCATCGTTTATTCCTTTAATCCTTTAAAGGAGGAAAGGAGGAAAGGAATAAAGGGAGCCCCACTCACCACTCACCACTAGTCGGCTGCGGCGGTTTGGAGGATCTTGAGGAGCTCGGGGCGCGAAGTGACACGAATCTCGTTCTGGTCGAAGTCGATAATGTCTCGCTGTCGCATGCCCTCAAGCGTGGCGATGAACGACGTGCGCTGCACGCCGAAAAGCGAGTAGAGGTCGCGCTGACGGCAAGCCAGGGTGATATCGTAGCCGCGGCGCTGGGTGAGGGCCACGATCCAGAAAGCTATACGCTCCTCAAGGTTGCCGGTGGTGACGGCCAGCACGCCTTGCGTGGCCTTTTGGGCGTTCATCGACAGGATGTTGAGGTAGTTGAGCAGGAATATCTGGTCGCTGTTGAGGATGCGCAGGTAGTCGTTTTTGTTGATTTGCAGCACGCCGGTGGGCTCCAGGGCCACTCCCGAACAGGGGTAATTGGTGGCGCTGCCAAACAGGAATTCTGGAGCGATCACGTCGGGGGCATCCAGCGTTTGCGACACGCGGAAACGCCCGTCGTGGTTGGCGACGGTAAGGCGCGCCCGGCCTGAAATGAGAAACTTGATATGCGTACACGGTGCGCCTGCCTCGATGATGTTCTCGCCAGGCAAGTACTTGAGGAAATGGAACTTAGCCATCCCTACGATCTCAGAGATTCGCTCGCGGCTCACGCCGTTGAACAGCGGCAGGCCGAGCAGTAATTCATACATGCTGTCCATCTTGCGTGAATTTTTTTCTAAATAGTTTACGTATAGTGTCTATTTAGGGAACAAAGTTACTATTATTTTTGTTTCGAGCCAACGCATTCCTGTTTCGAGTGGGAGAGGGAACGTCGTTGATGCATGTAAAGTTGCACGGAATTAATCGTGTTTTGCCAGGCCACGTAGGCCGCTGGGGCCACCGACGACACGGGGGCCAGATAGGTCAACGCCATCCATATGGCCAGTACCGTGTTTTTTTGGCCAAGGCCTTGAGCTCCAGCGATTTTGTCGCCGAAGCGAGTGCCGATTTTGCGACCCACCCAGAATTGGATCACACACACCACACCGGCCCCGATGGCCAAGGCGACCATCAGCCCGATGCGCTCATGGTGGGCGAGCATGTAGCTCACGGCGCGCCCCACGACGATGAACAGCGACACTGCCCAGATGTAGAACGATAGCCCCTGGTGGGTGGCCATCGCGCGGTGCACCTTAGGCGCCACCTTCCCCAGCACGATCGCGCACGCCAGAGGAGCGATCAGCAACGGCGCCACAGCCGAGCACACGCCGCGCAGCATCACCAGGTAATCGGCCCCGGAGGCCCCCATCCATGAAAACAGCGGTGGTGCCAGAGCGGCCACCGTCAAGTTGCTCACGATAGAATATGTGGCCACACGCGAGATGCTGCCGCCGAGCATGCCCGTCACCACGGGTGCCGCGGTGGCCGTGGGGCAGAACACGCAGATGAACACCCCCTGGGCCAGCTCCGGGCCCAGCGGTAGCAGGGCCAAGTACACCGCCACGCCGCCCAGAATCTGCACGGCCAGCAATCCCCAGGATAAGCCCGTGACGCGGAATTCCGAAGGCCTCACCTTGCAGAACGTCACCAGCAGCATCACGAAAATCAGGTAGGGGGCCAGGAAAGCGATGGCGTTGATAAAGTCGTGCAGGAGCAGGCCGCCCAACATCGCTATGGGCAGCATCCACGGCTTCAATCGATCGCGAAATGTCCTAAAACTCATCTTTTGTACCTATCCAAGCGCGGGCGAGGGGCCCACGCACCTTGTTTGGGCGCGAAGTTACGAATTTAGTTACATTTTGGTTGTTGTTTCGTAATTAATTTGTAACTTTGGGGCGTATTAGGCGCGTCGTGTGGAAAATGTCTCCACAGGTCGTGCCCCGAAACGTGTAAAGTACCAAGAATAAACAACAACAGTGATGAATTTCTTAAAATGCTCGTTACTATCTTTGGCATTGGCCTTGATTTCATGCTCGTCGGCAGGGAAGGGTGAAAAGCAGGCGGAGACGCTCGTCGACACCATACCGACCATGGACTTCAACGCCGACACCGCTTACGCCTACATCAAGGCGCAAGTCGACTTCGGCCCCCGCACCCCAGGCTCGGAGGGCCACCGCCGCTGCGGCGACTGGCTCGTCGCCACGATGAACCGCTTGGGCGCCGACACCGTGTTCGTACAGGAAGCAACGCTCACCGCCTACAACGGCGACCAACTCCCCGCACGCAACATCATCGCCCGCTACAACGGCGACCACAACACCAAGCGAGTGCTCATTCTCGCCCACTGGGACACCCGCCCCTGGGCCGACCAGGAAACCGACATGGTAGCGCGCCGCAAGCCCGTGATCGGCGCCAACGACGGCGCGTCGGGTGTGGCTGTGGCTATGGAAATCGCCCGTCAATTGCAGCAAGCCCGCGCCGACGTGGGCGTCGACATCCTCTTCACCGACTGCGAGGACTACGGACGCCTCGAGGGCTGGGGCAACAGCGACGACACCTGGTGCCTCGGCACCCAATATTTCCTCGCCTCCAATTTCTACGCCCCCGACAGCCTCCCCGCTTACGGCATACTACTCGACATGGTGGGCGCCCAGGGGGCCAAATTCCATCGCGAGTACACCTCCCATTGCCTTGCCCCGAGAATTGTCGACAAGGTGTGGAGCCAAGCCCAAAAGAGCGGTTACGAATCACGTTTCCCCAATGAATTGGGAGGCGCTGTCGTTGACGACCACCAGTTTGTCAACAAGGCCGGTATACCCTGTATCGACATCATCGAAAGCCTCAATGATGAGACGCGCACGTTCCACCCCACGTGGCACACCTTGCGCGACGACATCACCGTGATCGACCCCGCCACCCTCAAAGCCGTTGGCCAGGTCGTAACCGACGTAATCTACAACGAACCCGCATAAATTATTGGTATTCAGATATTATGTCTATCGATCAAATCCAAGACGAGATAATAGAGGAATTTAGCGACATCGACGACTGGATGGACCGCTACGCCTACATCATCGACTTAGGCAACCAGCTCCCCCCGATCGACGAGAAATACAAGACCCCCGAGCACCTGATCGAGGGTTGTCAGAGTCGTGTGTGGCTCAACGCCGAGTTGCGCGACGGCAAGGTGTACTACACCGCCGATTCCGACGCCATAATCGTAAAGGGTATCATATCCCTACTAATCAAGGTGTTGAACGGTCACACGCCACGCGAGATTCTCGATGCCCACCTCTACTTCATCGACAAAATCGGCCTCGCCGAGCACCTGTCACCCACCCGCAGCAACGGCCTGGTGGCCATGGTGAAGCAGATGAGGATGTACGCCCTCGCCTTCGAGACACTCGAGCAGTCCAAATAGCCACACTCGAATCACTCGTTCGCTCGTCAACTCGTTTGCTCGTTCATTCGAGAAAAATCCTTCGATGAATAATCAATGGAAAAAATAACCCTATAAATAATAAACCAAGCTATGTTTAAAAACCAACCCAAAGGCCTTTACGTGCTCGCCCTGGCCAACACCGGCGAGCGCTTCGGCTACTACACAATGCTGGCTATCCTGCTGTTGTTCCTGCAGGCCAAATTCGCCTTCTCGACAGCCACCGCCGGCTTTATCTATTCAACATTCCTCGCCCTGGTGTACTTCATGCCCATGATTGGCGGCTGGATCGCCGACAAGTGGAACTTCCAAAAGACTGTCACCCTGGGTATTATCGTCATGTTCCTGGGTTACCTCGTGATGAGTTACCAAGGCGAGCGCGGCGCCACCTCGACGCTGATTATCGTGTTTGCAGGCCTGATCCTGATCGCTTGTGGCACAGGCTTGTTCAAGGGCAACCTGCAAGTGATGGTAGGCGACCTTTACAACGACCCGCGATACAGCGACAAGCGCGACGTGGCCTTCTCGCTCTTCTACATGGCCATCAACATCGGCGCCATGTTCGCCCCGTCGGTCACCGAGGGCTTGTTGAACCTGTCGCTCCACAACGCCGACCTGGTGTACAACCCCGCAATCCCCTCGATTTGCAACAAGTTGCTCGCCGGTGAGGCCCTCAAGCCCGAGGCCCTGGCCACGATCACCGAGTTCACCAATGGTCTCTCGGGCGATGCCCTGATGGCCTACGCGGGCCATTATATCGACGCCATCAGCAAGGGCTACAGCTACGCGTTCGCCGTGGCTTGCGGCTCGATGGTGCTCTCCTTCCTCATCTACAAGCTTGGCCGCTCCACCTACAAGCAACTCAACGAGACCGACAAGGCCACGGGCAAGACCGCCGCTGCCGGTGCCGACCACGAGCTCACCCCCGCTCAAACCAAGTCGCGCATCGTCGCCCTGCTGCTCGTATTCACCGTCGTGATCTTCTTCTGGATGGTGTTCCACCAGAACGGAGCCACCCTCACCAAGTTTGCCGAGGTGTTCACCTCAACCACCAACGGCTCTTGGACCCGTATCGGCTTCAACGTGTGGGCATTGGCCACGATCGTCGTGCTGGTTTACTCGGTGTTCAACCTCTTCTCCACCCGCAAGATCGGCGCGATTATCATCAATGCCATAATCGCCGTGAGCGCCTGCGTGGGCATCGGCCTGTTCTACATCTACCTGCCCCAGGAGGCCACCAACATCCAGCCCCAGATTTATCAGCAGTTCAACCCCTTCTACGTCGTGGCCCTGACCCCGTTCTCGGTGGCCATCTTCGCTTGGCTGGCCAAGAAAAAGAAAGAGCCCTCGGCGCCCCGCAAGATCGGTTACGGCATGCTCGTGGCCGCCTTCGCTTTCGGCCTGCTGTTGATCGGCTCTTTGGGCCTTGGCGTAGCCCCCACCGAGGGTCAAGCCGACCATTTGGTGTCCCCCAACTGGCTGATTACCACCTATCTCTTCTTGACGTTTGCCGAGTTGCTGCTCTCGCCCATGGGTATCTCCTTCGTGTCGAAGGTGGCACCTCCCAAGTACAAGGGCTTGATGATGGGCTGCTGGTTTGGCGCCACGGCCATCGGTAACTACCTCGTGGTGATCCCCACCTTGCTGTGGAACCATATCAACGTGGCCGTCCTTTGGGGAATCCTGATTGTCGTTTGCCTGATCTCGGCTACCTTCATCTTCTCTATCATGAAGAAGCTCGAGGCCGCGACCAGCGACACCCCGGCTCCCGTAACCCCCGACGCCCTTGAAACCGTCGAGGACGACGCTATTTAAAGTACTAAGTGATAGGTGTTAGTGATTAAGTATAATAGCTTAGTCGCTGGCACCTATCCCTCTCCCAACGGGTGATTTCCTTCGATTCCTCCCGATTTCAGTCGATTTCTGTCGACATCCTCCCGATTACACATAAAACACAATACCCTCCCCATGAAAAAGCATCTACTCTTTTTAGCGATGGCCGCCGCGTTAAGCGCCTCAGCCACCGAAACTTGGACCCTTCAGGACAAGACGTATTACGTCGACACGCTTTATCACGCTACCGTGGGCCCTGGCGTGACCCAAACCTCCCTCCAACTCTCTGGAGCACAAGCCTTGCGCGTGTTCTATTCAACGGTGGATCTCACCAACCCCTACATCGACTTGCGCGCCACCCCCGCGTCCTCCACTCTTAAAGGAGGCTCCACTATCCCCAATATGGCCGCTAAGTGGGCTACCGACGACCTTCACTTTGTGTCGGGTGTCAACGCCGACTTCTTCAGCGACTCCACCCCTATAGGCATGGAGGTGGTTGACGGGCAATATTACAACGCTGTGGGCGGCAGCTCTTGGTTCTATTGGGGCCAAACCGACGACAAGACCCAATACCTCGGCTCGGTGGGATTTAACGGCTCCGTAACCAAGGCCGACGGCACATCTTGCACCATCAACTCCATCAACGGCACTCGCTACGAGAATTTCCTCGTGCTCTTCAATTCCCACAAGGGCACCAACACTGGCACCAACGCCTACGGCACCGAGGTGACTGTCGTGCCTGTTGACGGTGCAACCCTTACTCCCGGAGCCACCTTCCAGGCTCGCGTCACGGTTCCCCCCACAGCCGATGGCTCGATGACCATCCCCTCCGACGGCATCGTCCTCTCAGGCCACGGCACCGCCCGCACGTTCCTCTCCGACCTTCAGGAGGGCGACCTCGTCACAATCACCTCCACCTTTACCTACGGTGGCAATGACGTGGCTCTCACCCAGTTGGCCGGTGGCAAGCCGATGATTCTGTCGGGTGGCGTTACCCTCAACACCCAGGATGCTCTCGATCACCTCACATCGCTCAACCCCCGCACGGCTATCGGTTACGATGCCACTGGCACCAAGGTGGTGATGCTTGTAGTGGATGGCCGTACGAGCATCTCGGTGGGCGTGGTATCCAAGGTGTTGGCCGATATCATGCGCGAAGTGGGCTGCTCCGAGGCCCTCAACTTCGACGGCGGTGGGTCATCCACCATGTGGACCAAGATGAACGGTGTCGAGAATAATCCCAGCGACGGCTCACCCCGCTCGGTGGTGAACGGCGTCTTTGCTGTGAGCCGCACCCCCAAGGATGACGAAATCGCTTCCATCGCATTCAACGACTACGTGATTTCCGTGCCCAAATACGGCCTCTATTGCCCTGTGATTAACGGCTTTAACAAATATGGCGTTTACGTTGGAACGGTTGAGGCCCAGCTCTCCTGCGACCCCGAATTGGGAGAAATCGTCGACGGTGGCCTGCATCTATTGGCCTCGGGCTCCGGTACTCACGCCTTGACGGCCTCTTACAACGGCGCCACCGCCACCTTGGCTGTGACCATCGGCGAGGGCTCGCCCGAATTCAAACGCTCATCGGTGCTCGTGGATGGCACGTGGGACTATGCGGTTGAGGTTCAGGCACTTGTCAATGGCGAGTATATGACTATCGCCAACGAGGCCCTCACTTGGGAGTCGCTCGACCCCAGCATCGCCACTGTCAGCGACCTCGGCGTGGTGCACGGCGTGGCTAACGGCACCACCACCATCACCGGCACCGTTGGCGACATCGTCAACACCCTGCAGGTGGTGGTGGAGATCCCTGAGAGCCAGCGCATGGTGGTCGATGAAATGAACTCGCTCGACGGCTTTACCGTAACCACCTCCGGCGTATCCACTCCCGAGGTGACCCCGCTTGGCGACGGTGGCTGCAACCTCGCGTTCAACATCACCAGCACCCGTTCCACCTCTATTGCCCTGGCCCAAGAAATCACCTTCTGGAGCCGCCCCGACCAGCTGGAATTGCTGCTCGACTCCTCCACCTCGTCGGTTGAGGCTGTCACGTTCACCTACTCCTGCGACGGTGCCCGCAACGCCACCGTCAAGGTCGCTCCCTCCGACGGCCGCGTGCTCGTGGATTGGGCCGACGCTTTCGATACCCAGACAGCCGAGGCATATCCCTTGATGCTCAAGAAGATCACCCTCAACATCACCGGCTCCAACGGCGACGCTTGCTCGGTGGATCTCGGTGCGTTGACCGCAATCTACCTCAACGCCGCGGGTGTGGGGTCGATCGGCGCCGACCGGGCCACATCCTCCGATGGTCCCACGGTATATTACAACCTTCAGGGGCAACGAGTTGACCGCCTCGTCCCGGGCCAGATTTACATCCGCCGTGTAGGCACCACCGCCACCAAGATCCTCGCCCGCTAACCAATGGGTCACTGAGGACAGTGACGACAACACCAAATGAGCCGCAAACGCGGCGAGTTGGCAGTATCCCCAGGTTCCCCCTGCGGTCACCCGGCGTTACTGCCAGCTCGCCGCGGCTCTTTCCCTCCCTTCGCTGCGGGATGACGATGTGAGAGATACAAGTCTTTTCTCTATAATTTATGAAGCTTCGTTTATTATTTCTCTTCCTCCCTCTATGGTTGTGTACTCAAGCGCAGGAGTTTGAGACGTGGTTCTGCGACTCTACGTTGAGGGTCGATTACATCTTCGGCGGCAACGCCCAGGCGCCTGTCATACTTGAACATGGCCAAAGCAAGCATCCCGGATGGCACGGGCGTCGCGCCCATCTTGCCGAGGTCCCTTTCGACGGCTCCGGCCAGATCAATGTGATCGACGAGGCAAGCGGCGACACCATTTATCGCCATCCGTTCTCGTCGCTCTTCCAGGAATGGCTCTCTACCGACGAGGCCGCGATTGAGAATCGCGCGTTTGAGAACACCTACCTCATTCCCCTTCCCCGCCAAGCATCCAAGATTGACGTAGCGCTTTATGACAACCATCGCGACGTGATAGCGCGCCTTGTGCATCGCTATGACCCCGCCAACCCGAACGTCAGGGTAGGGGGTCGGGGCGTTTCGACACCTCATGTGGTGATTAGCGAGGCCGAGGATTCCACGTCGCCTATCCACGTGGCAATTGTTGCCGAGGGATACACGCAGGCCCAAATGCCAGCGTTCTACACCAAGGCACGCGAGGTGGTCGACGCGCTGGCCTCCCACGAGCCGTTCGCCTCCAATCTCCACCGCTTCACCTTCGTGGCCGTAGGGGCAGAGTCGGAGCAGTCGGGAGCCAGCGACCCTAATTCGGGCCAATGGCGATCGACCGCGCTTGGTAGCCACTTCAACACCTTCTACTCCGACCGTTACTTGACAGTGCCCGAGGTGTTTCGCCTCCACGACCTGCTTGAGGGTATCCCCTACGAGCACATTATCATCGTGGCCAACACCGAGAAATACGGCGGCGGGGGAATTTACAACTCCTACACAATGGTGAGCGCCAACGACCCCAACTTCCGCCCAGTGGTGGTGCATGAGTTCGGGCACAGTTTTGGTGGCTTGGCCGACGAGTACTTCTACGACGGCGACGTGATGGAGGACAGCTACCCCCTTGATGTCGAGCCGTGGGAACCCAACATCACCACCCGGGTCGACTTCGCCGCAAAGTGGGAGGATATTATAGACCAGCCTGGCGTTGGTCTCTTCGAGGGTGGCGGCTACACGGCCAAGGGCGTCTACCGCCCGGCCGACAACTGCCGCATGCGCACCAATACGGCCCCCGCGTTCTGCCCCGTCTGCCAGCGCGCCATCCTACACGTCATTCTTTCCCACTATTGACGCCACTATCTTTTTTCTCAATCTATAATCTCAATATCGTTCCCTCATGCGATAGCCCAATCTTTGAGGGTGCGTGTCTCCGGGGAAAATGTAGCGCCTATTTTATGCACCTTACGGTTGTCGGATGACCAACTTAATGCGTAATCCTTGGCATCAATCTGGGCTAAGGCCTCCTGGGGAGTTCCGCCGAGTTTGAATTCAAATACGAATACATCCCGTGGCGTTGTTGCCACCATATCAATACGACCGCCGGATACTGAGCGCTCACTCTCGGTGTCAATCCCCACCATCAAGAAAATCTCGTACACGAGCATATGGAAGGTTTCCTCCAATGGGTTGCGATGAATAATATGGTAGGGTATTTGAGCTATCAGGCTCTGCACGATACGCATCATCGAGTCGACGTCGGCCTTTCGAATCGCCTTGCGCAAAGCAAATATAGCATACGACACGTCATTTTCGCTCACGCCCATATAGTGCGGCATCAATTCCTTGGCTAGGGCATTGCGCACTTCCCCATTAGGAATATCAAGGGTATATTCTCCGTAATCTTCTCCTATAATGGTCAAATATCCGGTTTGATTTAACTACATGACAAAAATTGGAATATGTCGAACTGGGGTGGTCTTTGGGGA
>JAJBVP010000158.1 GCA_020859755.1 Bacteroidales bacterium
CGAAATATCGGGCAAGTCAAATATGCCCTATATGGCTAATTCAACCAACAGGTATTAAAACATTTTGTGGGGGAAAATGATTATATTCGTGGAAAGTTTTTCGATCATGAAGGAGTTTTCTAAGATAAAAGTGAATGTCGCCGAGGAGATTCCAGTGGAGACCCATCCCTGGCCCCCGTATATGCCTGAGAGAGCCAAGTGGCTGATAATGGGTACGTTTCCACCGCAACAGAAGCGATGGAGCATGGATTTTTTCTACCCAAATCCCACAAACGATTTTTGGCGAATCATGGGACTTATTTTCATGGGCGACAAGGACGCGCTGTATTTACCACAGCAACGGAAATTTGATTTGGCCAAAATCAAGTCGCTGCTTAATGATCATGGGATAGCGATGGGCGACACGGGGTATCGCATCCGGCGCCTTGCGGGAAACGCTTCCGACAAGTTTCTGGAGATAATTGAGCCCGTGCATCTCGACGAGATTCTGCGCAAGGCACCTACTCTGCGTCACCTGGTGACGACGGGGGAGAAAGCCGCTACGCAACTGGCCGAGATCACGGGGACGCCAGTGCCCAAAACGGGGGAGTGGATACAGTGGACGGCCCCCGACGGGCGGGAGATGAGGATTTGGCGCATGCCCTCCTCCTCGCGAGCCTACCCGATGGCGCTGGAGAAGAAAGCCGAGGCGTATAGGAGGCTGTTCCTTTAAGGATTAACCACCGCGGCAAATCGCGGGGCACCGTGGCTTGCTGATGGCATTAACGCAACAACCCCCACCTCGTGCAGGCTACGCCAGCACTTCGGTGGGGGCTACTATTCCGGTCAGGCTCCGCCGCGCCGGATACTGCCATTATCTTTCGATTAAACTGCGGGGGTGGCGGGGGTGACGGGAGCCGGGGGCACGATGGTGACCATGGGCTTGGCCTCCCAGCCGAGAGCCGATGCGCCGAGGACAGCGGCATCTGCCTCCTTGAGCTCGGAAAGGAGGATTCTTACCTTGCCCTTAAAGATGGGCATCATGTTCTTCTCCATGGCGTTGCGCAGGGGCTTGAGGAGGAGCTCGCCGCTCTTGGCCAATCCGCCGAAGAGAATGATAGCCTCGGGGGAAGAGAACACGGTGAAGTCGGCAAAGGCCTCGCCGAGGATCTGTCCAGTGTACTCAAAGATGTCCTTGGCGAGCTTGTCGCCGGCGATTGCAGCGTCGTATACGTCCTTGGAGGTGATGGCCTCGATGGGGATGTTGCGAAGGAGCGAGGGCTCGTTGGCGCGCACCTCAAGGAACTCGCGGGCTGTGCGCGCCACTCCGGTTGCCGAGCAATAAGCCTCCAAGCAACCTGCGCGGCCGCAACCGCAGAGGCGTCCGTTGTTACGCTTAATGATGGTGTGACCGAGCTCGCCGGCGAATCCGTCGTGGCCGTACACCAATTGGCCGTTGATAACGATACCCGAGCCTACACCGGTGCCGAGGGTAATCATGATGAAGTCCTTAAGGCCGCGTGCGGCGCCGTAGGTCATCTCGCCGATGGCGGCCGCGTTGGCGTCGTTGGTGATCGCCACCGGAATGCCAAACTTGTCGCTTACGAGTTGGGCCAAGGGTATAGGTGTTGGCCAGGGAAGGTTGACGCCATCTTCGATTACGCCGGTGAAATAGTTGGCGTTGGGGGCTCCGATACCGATGCCGTGGATTTTGCCTACAGCGTCGTTGGCCTCGAGAAGTTTCATCACTTCATTGTAGAGCTCGTCGATGTAGTCGTTGATATTGTGGTGCTTGGCGGTTTTGATTGAGTTGGACGCAAGTACAACGCCGCGAGCGTCAACGATACCGAAGACGGTGTTGGTACCACCTATGTCGATACCCAAAACGTAAGGTTTGCTCATGATTTTGATAATAAGTTAAGAAGGTTGGATAATGATTATTTTTTCGATGGTTATGGGGGTTCACGCGGAATCCAACCGCAAACTTACCGAAAATTTTCCAAACAACGGCGATTTTGGCCGAAAAAGTGCAAAATAATTGTCACATGAGTCAATGATTTGCCAAAAGAGGGATGTAATTGAGCGAAAATGCTTAACTTTGCCGAAAGAACCATGAATCGGCACAGTCGGTTCACCTGAAGGAAATCTCAATGAACAAGAATTGGCTGGTGCGCTCGGCCTCGGGCGTGATTTACATAGCGGTGATAGTGCTGGGCATATTGCTGGGCGCATGGTATTTTCTGGCCATGTCGCTGGTGCTGGCCGTTCCTGCCGTGATGGAGTACAAGCGATTGACGGTGGACGGTCGCGAGTCGTCGTTCAACACGTTGCTCGATGTGGCCGGGGCCGCGTTTATCGTAGCCTACCCCTTCTCGGGTTACCAATCGTCATTGGCGGTGTGGATTTTGGCCTATCTGGTGGCTCGTCTTGTGCTTCAGCTTTACACCAACGACGCCAACGCCCGCCAGTCGCTCACGTCGTCGCTGTCGGCGATGATTTATGTGGCTGTGCCGGTGGCGTTGATGAGCGTGATCATGGAGAGGACCACTCCGCAGGTGTTGCTGGCGATGTTCGTGCTCATATGGGTTAACGACACCGGAGCGTTCGTCGTGGGCTCTCTGATGGGAAAGCACCGGCTTTTCCCCCGTCACTCTCCCAAGAAATCGTGGGAGGGATGGTTTGGAGGCTTGGTGCTGAGCGTGGGCGTGGCGTTGCTTATGCTGGCGTTCTTCCCCGAGTATTTCCTGCCCAATCCCTGGGCGATGATAGGATTCGCGGCTACGGTGGTGGTGTTCTCCACGTGGGGCGACCTGGTGGAGTCGTTGTTGAAGCGCTCGGCGGGAGTGAAGGATTCGGGCAAGCTGATTCCGGGGCACGGCGGGATGCTCGACCGCATCGACTCGCTGCTTTTGGTATCGCCCGCCGTAACATTATACTTAAGGCTAATTTTATAATATGACCAATCAACGATATATGGCACGCGGCGTTTCGGCCGCCAAAGAGGATGTGCACGCGGCCATCCGCAACGTCGACAAAGGGATCTTCCCTAAGGCATTCTGCAAGATAATCCCCGATATCCTGGGTGACGACCCCGAGTGGTGCAACATCATGCACGCCGACGGCGCCGGAACAAAGTCGTCACTTGCCTACGTCTACTGGCGCGAGACGGGCGACTTGAGCGTGTGGAAAGGCATCGCCCGCGACGCTCTGGTGATGAACATCGACGACCTGCTGTGCGTGGGAGCCACCGACAATATCCTCGTGTCGTCCACCATAGGCCGCAACAAGATGCTCATCCCCGGCGAGGTCATCGCAGCCATCATCAACGGCACCGAAGAGGCCCTCGAGCAACTTCGCTCGTGGGGTATCTCAATCTACTCGACAGGTGGCGAGACTGCCGATGTGGGCGACCTTGTGCGCACGATTATCGTCGACTCGACCGTCACTTGCCGCATGCGCCGCAAGGACGTGGTCAACAACGCCAATATCAGCGGTGGCGACGTGATAGTAGGCTTGGCTTCGTTCGGCAAGGCCGTTTACGAGGATGAGTACAACGGCGGAATGGGTAGCAACGGATTGACCTCGGCTCGCCACGACGTGTTCGCCAAATATATCGCCGAAAAATATCCCGAAAGCTACGACGCCGCAGTGCCCGAGGAGTTGGTCTATTCAGGCTCGGTGAAACTCACCGACAAGATCGAGGGCGTGCCCGTTGACGCTGGCCGATTGGTGCTCTCCCCTACCCGCACCTACGCTCCCGTGATCAAGAAGATACTCGACGAGATGCGCCCCGAGATTCACGGAATGATACACTGCACCGGCGGCGCGCAGACTAAAGTGATGCACTTCGTCGAGGGCAAGCACGTGGTGAAGGACAACCTCTTCCCCGTTCCCCCGCTGTTCGATCTCATCGCCCGCGAAAGTGGCACCGACTGGAGCGAGATGTACCGCGTGTTCAACATGGGTCATCGCATGGAGATTTACGTCGCCCCGGAGAACGCCCAGCGGGTAATCGACATCGCCCAATCAATGGGCATCGAGGCTCGAATTGTAGGGCACGTCGAGGACGCCGCCGAGAATCGCCTCACCATCCGCTCCGACAAGGGCGAATTCATCTATTAAGGATGGCTGTCGAATGAAATCGGGAGAAATCGAATGAATTCACAAGAGATCGACCGAAATCGATTGAAATCGAGACCTTCCTTTCATCCTTTAAATCATTAAACCAGAAACCAAAACCAGAAACTAAAAACTATAAACTCATCACTATGCGCAAAAGATATATCTCAGTAGCCCTGGCGACGGCGTTGGCTGGCTCAATGCTGTTCACATCCTGCATCGGCTCGTTCGCGTTGACCAACAAGCTCCTGGCTTGGAACAAGCAGATCGGCTCTAAATTCGTCAACGAGCTTGTATTCTTCGCTTTCTGGATCGTGCCCGTATATGAGGTTTCGGCCCTGGCCGACGTGCTGGTAATCAACTCCATCGAGTTTTGGAGCGGCAACAATCCCCTCGCCGCCGGCACCAAGGTGATTGAGGGTGAGGACGGTCGCTACCTGGTGGAATGCGACGGCCGCGGCTACACCATCACCTCCGAGAACGACAAGAGCGTAGTGCGTCTCGACTTCCACCAGGACGACCAGTCGTGGAACGTGGTGCTCGAGGACGGCCGCGAATATCAACTGTTTAGCTTCGTGGACGACTCCCACGTGCGCATGGTGGCCCCCGGAGGCCAGTACATGGACGTGGAGCTGTCGCAGGACGGTTGCGACACCTATCGTCAGGCCATCGCCTCCACCATGTGGGCGGCCCGCTAACCGAGGCACAGCGCATAAAAGCTATTCGAGGCTAATGGCCACCATCTCCCTCAGCGGCACCCTGTCGGCCACGAGGGCTAAGACAGGGAAAGGAACCACCACGAGCGCTCTCACCTGGGCCTTTTTGGCCTCGGTGGGGGTGCTTGTTACCATATGGTACTCCGTCACCCCCTACTACTCCGACGACCTGGTTTACGCCGGAGCTTTGGCTGGCGAATCCACCGATGCCATTTTTAGTCGTCTTGGAACGTGTGGCCGGGTTGCATTCGACTGGGATTGGAGCTGGGTTAAAATACAAGACGTTACCGTCGCTACCACCCCGCGCTTGCTTGATTTGTTAAACATCTTCCTCCTTTGGCTACCCAAATGGGTGTTAGATACCCTCATGGGACTTGCGTTCACAGCCAGCATATGGATGATATCAAGGATCTTTAATTACCTGAAAGGGAATCAAGTCGTACGCATGGCCGCTATGACGTTAACCATGCTAATCTTCCTACCCTGGGAATGTAGCATGACGTGTTTTTCGTATAGCAAAAATTACATTTGGCCTCTTGTATTAGTTTCCTGGATTATCTTCTTGTTGTTTAAAAAGAAAGAACGACCTTCCAGCGTCAGCATGTTTGCCTTAGGATTTTTGCTGGGTTGGATACACGAAATGGTTGGGTTGGCGGTTTGTGCTGCTTGCGTTGTGGATTATTGGTGTAGTCGGGACAAGAAAATGCTGGCAACGGCAGCCGGCACGCTCGCGCCCTCGGTGGTAATGCTGGTTTTCGGGTATCTCAACCGTATTGATGATTCCTCTTCTTATCTATTATTTGCTGCATATCTTTATGGATTCAAATTTGCGACTTACTTTTGGTTGACTTGTGCGCCATGGCTTTTGCTCTCTATTACTGTTTCACTAGTGACAGCTGGTAGTAAAAAATTTAGAAAGCATATCGACCGCCTATGGGTATGGCTACAAGTGGCGGCCGTAGCTGCGGGATTGCAAGGAGGGGTGGTGGCTTATCAAGGCGATCGTGTGATGTGGTACTGTACAGTTTTCTCGATAGTCCTTTGTTTCCACATTCTTAATTAGTTTTGGCCAAAGCCGATAATTAAGAGCCGGATTCTAAGTCGTACTACTTTTGCCGCTATTTTTCTTGTTATCGGGATCAATCTTGTAGCCGGGACTGTTATTACCCATAATATGGTCGAAGAAGAAAGGGCGATTGAGCGTGTCTTCTATCCTAATCCCCGCGAGGGGCTCTTCTTCGACATGACAGCTGTGAACCATCCGTCAATGCTTGCCTTTAATCGACTAGGTTATTACGACCATGCACGCCATCTGGAAGGATGGAATCGACTAACGACATGGGATACCTATGGTCACGACTATCGTGGGATGCCCCTACCCGTCCCTAAAGCTCTTCAAGATATCACTATTTCCAAAGCCACCAAGATTGACGGAGATAACCCGTTTTACTCTTATAAAGGTTGGGTTGCAATGCCTGGTAGATGGAACACAGATCTGGAACAGGGTCTGGTGAAGTACAAGTGGGGTCGCACGTCGTATCGTCATATTTACTCCACGCCATTCATCAGCGAAGAGGGCACTGAATGGACGTTTATTGAAATCGATGGCATGGACCTTTATAACCGATGGTCGCCCATTACTTGGATATCCGTAGAATATGGAGAAAGTAGTTAAAAGTCAAATGGTTAAGCAACAAAGGCACAAATATCTCACCTGGGCCTTTTTGGCCTCGGTGGGGGTGCTTGTTACCATATGGTACGCCGTCACCCCCTACTACTCCGACGACCTGGTTTACGGGGGTATATTCGCTTCCGGGTCAACTGAAGAAGTTCTCAACCGAATGGGCACATGCGGCAGCCAGCCTTTTGATTGGGATTGGTGGTGGTGGGAAGGACAAGAGATTTTGCGCACGACAAGCCCGCGAATCCTCGACTTGATGGTGGTGCCATTATTATGGTTGCCCAAAATCGTATTGGACTTCATCTCGGGATTGACATTCGCCCTCACGCTATGGTTGCTCGGAAAGGTGTAATCTGCAAATAAAATTTCATAAGTTTTCGGTAAATAAGATTTCGGCA
>JAJBVP010000051.1 GCA_020859755.1 Bacteroidales bacterium
ATATCAACATTTATTAACGTCCTCCGAGTCAAGAAATTTTAGGACACCTCAACCATCCCGAAATGACTATTCTGCGCCTTTTGCACCGAGCGCGAACCTTGCACTCTTTGCACTCCGCAAACTCCGCAAGGGTGCAGACGGCGCATTCAGCGCAAAGACCATCCAGATGAACTACCGTTTCCACCTTCAGAAATACCGTCCTGGGAGCAAGATTGCTTGTCCCGCGTGCCATCGTCACCGGTGCTTCACCCGCTATGTTGACGAGGAGGGGCGGGTGACTTTTCCCGAACATGTTGGCCGTTGCGACCACCAAAACTCTTGCGGGTATCATTTCACGCCGAAGATGTACTTCGCGGAGAATCCACTTGTAGATGTGCCTTCGGCTGTGCGCCCGAAGATTGTGGCCACTCCCAAGGTCGTGCTGCCTACGGTGATGGAGCCCGCATTGATGGCGAAGACGATGACCGCATATCATCTCAACCCTTTGTTCAGATTCCTATCGGGAGTGATGGGCGAGGACGAGGTTCGGAGGATCTTCCAATTGTATAATGTGGGAACGTCGCGGCAATGGGGTGGTGCCGCTGTCTTTTGGCAGGTTGACCACAAAGGCCAGATACGTGCGGGCAAGGTGTGTGGCTATAATCCCTTTACCGGGCATCGCATTAAGAAGCCTAAGGATCTATTAATCTGGGCGCATTGGTTACTCGGAATCAAGATGAATCTTCGGCAATGTCTATTTGGCGAACATCTTCTGCGTGACAATCCGGCACAACAAGTGGTGATAGTCGAGAGCGAAAAGACGGCTTTGATATGCGCATGGAAAATGCCGGAATATGTTTGGCTCGCCACTGGTGGTAAGGACATGTTGAAACCGTCGCAAGCACTGCTTGGTCGTGATGTGATTCTTATCCCTGACTTGAGAGCTGAAGAAATTTGGCGAGCAAAGATGCCTGCATTAAAGGCTGTTTGTCGCTCGGTGACAATCTCCGATTACATCTCAAAGATCGCCACTGACGAGGAGCGCAAGGATGGGCTCGACATCGCTGATTTCCTCTTGATGGACCCGACAGTTGGAGTGGCGGTCGAGCAGATGAAAGCGGGCAATCCCTATCTCGCGGAATTCATGGTTGATCTCAAATTGACAGCAACTTCAACCCAAGAAGGGTCACCTGATGGGTTGAAAATCTTGCCGGGCAAGAGTGATTCCGCCAGCGAAAATAAACAAATCATTAACCCCGAGGAAAGCTGATAAGGCACAAGAAATTAGGTTATGACAACCAACTTCTTTCATCCTTTCTCCCTTTCCTCCTTTAACCAACCTAAAGCATGAAATCAAAGAATAAGAACAACGTATTTACCCTGCCGAAAAGCGCAACCGCCATCACCCTCCACCTCTCAAATGAGACTTGGGAGTGGTTGGATAGCGTGACCGAAACATCAAGCGGTAAGGCGATCGAGAACAGAAAAATCTTCCGAGAACTGATCTCGATGATGCAGACCACAGATGAGAATGACAAGCAGTTTTACAGGCTCGCCAAGACCTGTAAAGGCCAGTCACAGATCTCGGAGGTAGCCCTGGCTGAGAGTTGGGGCATGGGTCGAAAACAATGCCACAACCTACTGCTCAATCTGGAGCGCATGGGCGTGATCAAACTTACCTCGGACCGTACCGCTTCCGTCGTCACTTTCACCTGCGTGGTGGGGTGGCAAACCGCCGATGGCGACTACAGTTTTAACCCTGAGTCCCCATGGGGCAACTGAGCTATATAGAGCTTGGAAATCAGCCCGTTATACCATCTTTGATGTTCCTCGTTGTAACGCCTCCGAAGGGGAGTGGAACAGGGACGTAAGGGAAGTGTATAGCAAGATACGCCAAGTGGGCCCAGTCGCCTTTCAGACGCTGTTCCCAAGTGGCATCTTGTTGGTCGCCGCAGTCGACCAAGCCGAGGCTCCCAGGCTCGCTTCTATGGACAATTTTAAACCAATCAAATCAATTATAGAGATGAAACAACCCAAACTTTTAGCACCCCGAGAGGTGCGCAAATCATGCCTGAAGGTCTACGTCAACGCCGACCAAAAGGCCAAGATCGAGGCCGATGCCGACCGCTGCGGTCTCACAGTCAGTACATATCTCGTGGCCCTCGGAATGGGCTATGAACCCAAGTCCAGATTAACCGAAACCGAGCGAGACTTGCTCGATAATCTCAGCCACGCCCGCGACGACATCGAGCGGTTCGCCGCGGCCATGAACGGCATGAGCCAGTCCAGGCGCAAACAGATGTTCGACTCGGTGCAGTTCATGCTCAAGTGGTTTCAAGCGTTGAAGCCGCTGTCCCAGGCGCTCTTCAAGTTCATCACCCGAATCCGCGAGGCCAACAAGTTCGCTGGAACAACGAAAATCGCCAGCCAATGGTAGCCCATGCGACATCGGTTGGCTACGGCGCCAACATCCTCAACTACATCGACGGTCAGTCGAAGAACAAGAAAGAGCCCGACAAAATCCACTTCGTGTGCAACCAGTTCCTCCCCGCCTCGCTATCTCCCGCGGGCATCTTCCAATCGATGGAAAACGACACGGCCATGTATCGCGGTACCGGTCACAAGCTGTCGAAAGCCATCAAGCGAAGCGTACTCAAATTCGAGATCAGCCCCTCGCCCAAGTACATCAAGGGGTGGGGTAGAGAGGATTGGCAGCAGTTGTGGGAGGACTACGCGAGGGAGTTCGACGGCCAGACTTTGTTCGACATGAAGGGCAACGTGAAGTCTCTGCCGACCAATATTCTGGGAAGCAAAGCGGCCGTCCGACTCCACCTCGACAGCAAGAGCGGAGTGCCCCACATCCACGCCGTGGTGTGCCGGGTTGACCGCGAAGGCCACACCAACAATTCGCATGAAATCTTGGAGCGGTCGCAGAACGCCGCTGACATCGTGGCCATCAAACGAGGTTGGCAGACTGCTCGCGAAAAGGGTGAGGAGAACAAGAAAATGCTGTTCAACCTCTGCTGCGGCATCCTCTACCGAATGCCCCGCTGGGATTGGGACGATTACAAGTCAGCCATCGAATCCCAGGGTTTCACTTTGAAGGTAAACCAGGATACTGACGATATTGTCCGCGGTTACTCCATCAAGATGGGCAACTCCACTTACCGCTCGTCAAAGATTCACAGCTCAATCAAGCCCTCGCAGTTGGAGACGACTTGGAAGAAGCTTCACGCTAAACGCCTCGCTGAGGAAACAGCCAAGGCGACGGTGAAGAAACCACACCCTGCACCATCCCCAAAACCGCAGGCGACACCTGTGACGAAACCAGTTGTAACCGCCGAGCCGCCGTACACCAGGATTGTGCGTCCTTGCGCACAATACGACTTGCAAATTGGCGACAAGAGCGTCACCCGCTATATACCCGCTCACCTCCACCACATCTTCTGGGAGGATCTCGACCCGAAGGAGATTGACAACGCCAACGAGATCGCCGACAAGGCTTGCGCCCTGTTCCTCCAACTCGTTGTGCCTCCCAACGACTACACCGGCAGTGGCGGGGGAGGCGGTTCCAACGACCAATCACCCTGGGGTCGCGATCCCCGCGAGGACGAAATAGCCTGGGCACGCCGCTGCGCCGCCATGGCTCACCGCCTCGTCCCCGCACGAAAATCCTCGCCCAAAACTACCCGCGGCTACCACCGCTAAATCATTAACCACTTAAAAACCAATATTATGGCATTAAAAGACAAAGACGTGGCAGCGGCCTTCAACGCCGACCTCCCGCCTATCCAATTCCCCACCGATTTCCCTGCGGAAATCCATGAGACTATTGACACCATCGCCGCCCAACAATGCGAAACCGCCGAGGCAGTTGCCCAGTTACAGAAATCGCTCAGGGAGTCAACAACGAGCATCAACGAGCGTATTTCAGCCATTGTTAAAGCTATGGACAAATGCTTCACCAATCTCGGCAACGCCACCATCCGGTCCCACCAAGCCCTCTCACAAGCTGTTTTAGCCCTGCAGCCCAAGCCCATCCTGGCCAAACCATGGTACCGCAAACCTTGGCTATGGTCAGCAATTCTCGCCGCCGTCACCTTATTAATATATGTGGTACTTATCGGGTACCACACCCGCGACTTCGACACCGCGACCCTCGCCCCCATCGAGCAGATAGTCGCCTCCGACGACTACGCCGACTACCTCGCTCACTGCAAGGCTCGACGAGAGATGCCCGAAGAATCGTTGAAAGCTCTCGGCCTAAAGCCGCTCCCCAAACCCGCAGTGGAAACCCCGCCGATCGTCGCTCAACGCCAATCCCTCGCCGCCCTCCACAACTGGCACACCCACCTCTCTCACCTCCACCACAACCTTCTAATCCTTCTGGTGCTATCCGTCATCGCTCCACCTCTTATCACCTCGTGGTGCAACCTTTTCCCCACTAAAAAGTAACCTCCATCAGCGATGAGGTCGGCACCACCGACTCCATCGCTGATGCTTTATACCCATTATATCACTAATGAGGGAGTGAGCGAATCCCGCACCCCCTCGATTATATGATTACACATCATCCAACCCAAGGTAGCAGTTTCAAAATGCTCCTCTGATTTCTTTCGGTAACATACTTACAAGGTATGCTATCAAGGGGATTCCCGGTAGGCATCCCCTTTATCGAAACTACCCCCTCCCAACTTTGCTCACTTCCCCTTAATTTTATGTAAAAACTTCTGACCATTTCAAACTACCCCATCGTAAAATTCAAGGAATCTGTATTATACAAAGGGTATCAGTAGTAATGACCCCCTTTGTGAGGTGTTGTCTCCCCCTCTTCGTCTCTCTATGATGTCCAGCTCAAACTTTACAATATTGCTGATAATAAAATAATTGTCAGGTTTCTGTCTTGCATTATATTGTCTTTGGGCAACCAAATGGTAGCGACGCAACAAATTTTGGTTTTGGCTGCCTCGGTGTCAAGACACAAAGGATATAAATCAGGGTTTGAATAAGACAAATTCTTTGCCGGTCCAACCGATTAGGTTATAAGTCGAGGTTACGGCAATTTTATATAACGGCATAGAAATGGTGTAAGTGTCAGCGATATTTCCATTCCAATCAACTTTCAATATGGTTGGGTTAGTCGTTTGAATTGCTGAATATCTGCATCCCCAGACCAGAGCATAGATATACTCGGGAGTGACCGTAATATCAACGGTATGCAATGGATTCAAGTCTTCAAAGTCGGCTTGTTCAAGAGTATTAGGCTCGAAAGTGTCCGCCGAGAGACGCAGTTGTTTTATGAGTTCGCCATCCATTCCTATAATGTCAATCACCGGATGCAGTCGATAAGCAAAAGCGATGCGATTATATTTGCATGAAAAGGCCATTTCTCCTGCATTGGGCATCCATGTCTGCAATTGGGGTGACATTGCTATTTTACGTATGGTGTCTACCTGATGAGTCATTGTATTGGCGGTAATAACATATTGAGAGCCTCCGTTGGGCTCCCTACCAATAAACACATAAGTGGAAGGGTTAGCAGAATATACGTCCTGAATATAATGCGACAATGGGAAGGGAACAATACTTTTACCATCCAATACATTCTGCTTTGTACGTGTCAAGACACCATCGGAATATAAATCATATATCTCACAATCGTCTTGGCTAACTATCTGCATTTTGTTTTGGGTGTCGAGAAACGGATAGGGCATGTATGAGGTATAATAGCCATCCTCCTTTTTCCCTATTTCCGAGCCGATGTTCAATGACAGATTATCCTCATCTATCTTTGCACTTCTGAGAAATCTTTGCCCGTAGCCATCCTCGGATTCATAAACGAATAGCAAAGTATCACTCGACACTTTCATATCCGTGATATGCTTGATTGCCGGTAATTCCTCGCATAAAAGTACTAACCTTAGAGGAGTTAAGGTCTGAGCATTTGATGCGCAACTTACCACAAGAAACGCGGAGATGATGCAGAGAAGTGCTTTCATTTTATTTCGAGGGGTTTGTAGGGAATGGATATTTTCTCCAAGTCGGCAGCATTGATGCGCTTTCCGTCTTTGCCCGTGACATAAATACGGCTGGGATCACCGCCAATTTGAGCAATCATAAAACTGTATGGGGCGTTGAAGTACCGCTCAACGGCTTTCGCCACATCAGAAGCGGAGCAGCGGTTGTCGTTGCCGTCTTGATAAGTGTAATCAAAGATTAGTTCGGTAGAACGCTCAAAACCGATTGTCTCCCATACGAATTGCTGCTCAGCATCTTCTATCTTCAGAATCAATCCGGGCAGACCTCCGAATTTGTATGGGCCGAAAGGTAACGGAAGCTCTTGAGTGAACCATGCGCTGTATGTGCGTCCGGCAAATTCGCAGGTGGCTTTGGCACACTCGTAGCCCAGTATGGTGGCGGTTTCCTCCGGGACAAACTGCCATGCGATAGTTGGAACGGAATCTTGATAGATGAAGGTACCACCAAGACTCAATCTATGCTTCATATCACCGACTGCGCCACGCTGCGGTCGCGTTATTTCCACCGGCCATGGCATACCCGACACATTGGAAAACGCATCAGCCCCATGTCGTACTTGTTCGGTGGCAAGCGAGTCAAAATGCTGGATTATGTCGCTGTAATCCTTTATCTTGCTCTTGCCAATCTGGACTATGCGTGTGTCAGAGAAATAATCCTGTATATCGGGATGATATTTGTATTTAAGTGAGTATGTCACTTTGTAACGTGCTGTGTCCACAGGAGTAGCCTTGTCAATCAGGCGTGAATTTGTTTCCTGTGCGTATGCAGCTATGTACAGTAGGGAAAAGAGGAGGATAAGGAATTGTCTCATGTCTCAATAGTTCGTTAAAAATTTGACATATGGTTAAGCGGCTGCGGCCGCCACGC
>JAJBVP010000116.1 GCA_020859755.1 Bacteroidales bacterium
GTCCCCAAAGACCACCCCAGTTCGACATATTCCAATTTTTGTCATGTAGTTAACTTGAGAATAATACTCAACGTGGTGGGGAGGGATTTTTAAATCTTTAAATCCTTAAATCTTTAAACGCGGCTATTAGGCTAAATGCTAAATGCTAAATGCTAAATGCTTAAGGAATAAGGTCGTAGGCGCGGAATACCTTCTGGATCGCCTCGAGGGCGCGTGTCACCTGCTCCATGGAGTGGGTGGCCATGAGCGAGAAGCGGATAAGGGTGTCCTGGGGAGCGACCGCTGGGGAAACCACTGGATTAACGAATATTCCTTCGTTCAAGAGATCGCGGGTGATGGCGAAAGTCTTGTCGTTGTCGCGGATAAAGAGGGGGATGATCGGGGTGGAGGTGTGTCCGATCTCGCAGCCCATGTTGCGGAAACCCTCGAGGGCGTAGTGGGTGAGTTTCCACAGGTTCTCCTGACGCTCGGGCTCCTTCTCCATGATGTCGACAGCCGCAAGGGCCGCGGCTGTGGACGCGGGAGTGATCGAGGCGGTGAAGATGTAGGAGCGGGAGTGATGACGGAGGTAATTGGTGATCTCCTTGTCGGTGGCGATGAATCCGCCGAGCGATGCGAACGACTTGGAGAACGTGCCCATGATCAGGTCCACGTCCTTTGCCACGCCGTAGTGGTGGCAAACGCCACGGCCGCCGGGGCCGAATACGCCGATTCCGTGGGCCTCGTCGACCATGACAGTAGCGTCGTATTTCTTGGCGAGCTCCACGATTTTGGGCACGTCGGCCACGTCGCCCTCCATGGAGAACACGCCGTCGGTAACGATAAGTTTCACTTTATCGGGCTCGCATTTCTGGAGCTGCTTCTCGAGGGCGTCGGTGTCGTTGTGCTTGTATTTGAGCTTTTGGGAGAACGCGAGGCGGTGACCCTCGATGATAGAGGCGTGATCCTGCTCGTCCCAAAGGATGTAATCCTCGCGGCCGGTAAGACAGGAAACGACACCGAGGTTAACCTCAAAACCGGTGGAGTAGATCATCACATCCTCCTTGCCCATGTACTCGGCGAGGCGCGCCTCAAGCTTCTTGTGAAGGTCGAGGGTGCCGTTGAGGAACGGTGAACCGGCGCAACCGGTGCCGTATTTTTTGGTAGCCGCGATAGCCGCCTCTTTGACGCGGGGGTCGTTGACGAGGCCCGAGTAGCAGTTGGAGCCGAACATGAGCACTTTCTTGCCGTTCATGATCACCTCGGGATCCTGCTCAGAGGAAATGGCGCGGAAGTAGGGATAAATGCCGGCGGCCTTGGCCTCTTGCGGGGCGGTGTACTGCGCCAGCTTCGCTTGTAATAGCTTCATTTTTATGTGATTCTACTGTCGATTGGATTTTAAACGCTGAGTTGAATCTCCGCTCGTCGCGGAAAAATCAGGCCACAAAGTTACTAATTTTCCCCGAAACGTATCCTTTTCTACCAAATTTTTCACCATATTGCAACCTAAAACAATGTTAACGGGGCTTAAAGGGAGGTAGCCATCCGTAAGACCACCGCGGCACGCCGCGGGGCACCGTGGCTTGCTAATGGCTGGTGCGGGCGAAGGCGCCCACGCTCCTTGCTTGAGGATGAGGCTGGCGCGGGAGGGCCGTCCAAGAGCCGGGGCGCCAAGGCGCGGGCGTTATTACAATCGGTTGTGGGAGCGGTAGATGGATTCAGCCGATTGGGTGAAGGCGCGGGCGGCTGGGAGCCATTGGCGGAGGATGGCTTCGGGGAGGGAAGTGGATGTGGATTCCAGGATGTGCTCGACGGGGTGGATGGTGAAGGAGTAGCCAGTGGTGCCGGGGGCGACATGGGCGCCGGCGGGGCGGCCGGGGACGGTGAAGACGAGGCGATAGTCGGCGTGGGCGACGTAGGCCATGCCGAGGGAGTCGCGGCGGAGGGTAACCTCGACCATCGCCCCACCCCGCGTGTCGCGGGTTTTCATATTAGAGATGAAGTTGCCCAGGGAATAGACGAGGAATGAGCGTCGGCCGGTGGCCTCGTCGGTAATCATCTCCATAGGCTGGATCACGTGGGGGTGTCCGCCGATGATCATCTCGACGCCCTGAGAGAGCAGGAAACGGGCCAGGGCGCGCTGGGAGGAGTTGGGGAGAAGTTTGTACTCATCGCCCCAGTGGACATTGACACAGATGATCTCAGCCCCACCCTCACGGGCCCGGGCTATGTCGCGCGCCATGAGGTCGCGGTTGATATAATCAACCACGGCGTCGCCTTTGATCTCAATGCCATTGGTGCCGTAGGTGTAGTTGAGCATACCGATGCGAAAGCCGTTGACCGTGACGATCTTAGGCAAGAGGGAGTCGCGATGGGCTTGGTCGCGATAGGTACCGATATGTGCTATGCCTTGGCGGTCAAGTTCTTGGATAGTCCTTTTGAGGCCACGGTCGTGGCGATCAAGAGTGTGGTTGTTGGCGGTAAGGAAGAGGTCGAATCCGGCGTCCTTCAGGGCCGTGGCGTAGCTGTCGGGTGCGCAGAAGCAGGGGTAACCCGAGTAGGGAGCGCCACCGAGGGGCGTCTCGAGGTTGACGACGGCATAGTCGGCCGATTGCACGATTGGAGCGACGGCTGCGAAGCAGTCGGAGTAGTCGTGGGTGTTGCCCGCGCGTCGGGCGGCGTCGATCTGGCCTTGGTGCATCATGGCGTCCCCGGCGAAGAGCAGGGTTGCTTGTTGCTGGGCGGCGATTGAGAGCGCGACGGCGACGCCGATTGAAAGTAATAAGCTGGCCATTAGGGCTCTACCTTTATTCCTTTAATCCTTTAATCCTTTAATCCTTTAAATCTTTAAATCATTAAATCTTTAAAAATTTAAATCGTTAAATCTTTAAATCATTAAAAATCAGTTGCGGAGCTTGCCGGCGCGGAGGGTGTTGAGCATCAGGGAGACAATGGTCATGGGGCCTACACCGCCGGGTACGGGGGAGATGAAGGCGCATTTGGGAGCTACGTGCTCGAAATCGACGTCGCCGCTGAGGCGGAAGCCGCTCTTGCGGGTAGCGTCGGGGACGCGGGTGGTACCCACGTCGATCACGGTGGCGCCCTCCTTGACCATGTCCTCGGTGACGAAACCGGGTTGGCCGAGGGCGGCGATGAGCAAGTCGGCCTCGCGGCAGATTTCCTTGAGGTTTTCGGTGGCCGAGTGGCAGACGGTGACGGTGGCGTCGCCGGGGGTGCCTTTTTGCATCATAAGCATGGCCATGGGTTTGCCAACGATGTTGCTGCGGCCGAGCACGACGCATCGCTTGCCTCGGGTGGGGACGTTGTAGCGACGGAGCAGCTCCATGATACCGGCGGGGGTGGCGGGAAGAAAGCAAGGCAGACCGATGGACATGCGACCCACATTGACGGGGTGGAAGCCATCGACGTCCTTGGCGGGGTCGATGGCCTCGATCACAGCCTGCTCGTTGATGTGCTTGGGGAGGGGGAGCTGGACGATGAAGCCGTCGACCTCGGGGTCGTTGTTGAGGCGCTGGATGTGCTCAAGGAGCTCGTCCTGGGTGGTGGAGGCGTCGAGGCGAATAAGGGTTGATTGGAAACCGCACACCTCACAGGCTTTCACCTTATTATTAACGTAGGTTTGGGATGCTCCGTCGTCGCCCACGAGGATCGCGGCGAGGTGGGGGCGGCGTTTGCCTTGGGCGAGCATCTGCTCGACCTCAGCGGCTATCTCGGCCTTGATGTCGGCCGCGGTCTTTTTTCCGTCAATTAGAATCATCTTCAGTCTTCAGTTTTCAGTCTTCAGTTAGCGGCGCATGCCTTTGGCGGCACGCATCATATTCATCGGGTTCTTCATCGAGGTGGCCTTCTTCATCATCTGGCGCATCTGGTCGAATTGCTTTAACAGGCGGTTTACCTCCTGCATGGAGGTTCCGGAGCCTTTGGCGATGCGCTGTCGGCGGGAGCCGTTGATGATCTGGGGATTGATGCGCTCCTCCTCGGTCATGGAGTGGATGATGGCCTCGATGCCCTTGAAGGCGTTGTCGTCGATGTCGATGTCCTTGATAGCCTTGCCAACGCCGGGGATCATGGAGGCGAGATCCTTGAGGTTGCCCATCTTCTTGATCTGCTCAATCTGCTTGAGGAAGTCGTTGAAGTTGAACTGGTTCTTCTGGATCTTGCGCTGGAGGGCGAGGGCTTCTTTCTCGTCGTATTGCTGCTGGGCTTTCTCGACGAGCGATACGATATCGCCCATGCCGAGGATACGGTCGGCCATACGGGAGGGATGGAACTGGTCGATGGCGTCGAGTTTCTCGCCGGTGCCGACGAATTTGATGGGTTTGGTGACAACCGTGCGGATCGACAACGCGGCGCCACCGCGGGTGTCGCCGTCGAGCTTGGTGAGGACAACGCCGTCGAAGTCGAGGCGGTCGTTGAACTCCTTGGCGGTGTTGACAGCGTCCTGGCCGGTCATGGAGTCGACGACGAATAGGGTCTCCTGAGGCTTGATGGCTTTTTTGATAGCCTCAATCTCGTTCATCATCTGCTCGTCGACAGCCAAGCGGCCAGCGGTGTCGACGATCACGAGGTCGAGATAGTTGGCCTTGGCATATGCGATGGCTTTTTGGGCGATCTCAACGGGGTTCTTGTTGCCCTCCTCGGTGTATACGGGCACGTCAATCTGTCCAGCGAGCACTTTCAACTGCTCGATAGCGGCGGGTCGGTATACGTCGCAGGCCACGAGGAGGGGTCGCTTGCCTTTCTCGCTTTTGAGCTTGCGGGCGAGTTTTCCTGAGAATGTGGTTTTACCGGATCCTTGGAGTCCGGACATGAGGATAACGGTGGGATTGCCGGAGAGGTTGAGAGGGGCGGCCTCTGAGCCCATGAGTGTGGTGAGTTCGTCGTGGACGATCTTCACCATGAGTTCGGAGGGCTTGATGGCGTTGATTACGTTTTGGCCAAGCGCTTTGGCCTTAACTGTATCGGTGAAAGATTTAGCCACCTTGTAGTTGACGTCGGCGTCGAGGAGGGCACGACGCACGTCCTTCAAGGTTTCGGCGACGTTGATTTCGGTGATTTTGCCTTGTCCCTTAAGGAGTTTAAGGCTACGTTCTAATCGTTCGCTTAGGTTTTCAAACATAAGTGCGCGTATATTACTTGATTAGGGAGTTGGTTTCGGTGTCGGGGAAAATTACTCGGGGCTTGAAAGAAGCGGCTTCTTCGGGTGTCATCAGGGCATATGCCATGATAATAATGACATCGCCTGGCTGGACACGCCGCGCGGCAGCGCCGTTGACGCAGATCACTCCGGAGCCGCGTTCGCCGGGGATAACGTAGGTGTCAAATCTCTCGCCGTTGTTGTTGTCGACGATGAACACTCGCTCGCCGGGTAAAATGCCAGCGGCTTCAATCAGGTCGGAGTCGATAGTGATCGAGCCTATATATTCCAAGCACGCCTGGGTGACGGTGACGCGATGTATCTTGGATTTTAGTATCTGGAGTTGCATTTGGCTAACGGTTAGTGGTTAACGGTTAGTGGTGAGTGACTGATTGGGTATTATACTTAACACTTAATCACTAATCACTATTACTTAATATTTGATGTTGTCGATAAGGCGGACGTCGCCGCAGTATACAGTGACGCAGCCAGCGGCGGGAGTTTCACCCTCAGCGGGCCATTGGTCGATGGGCTGCATGGTGATTGAATCGACAATCTCGTAGTATTCCACCTCGAGCCCGGGCTGGGAGTTGATCTCGGCGACCACTCGATCCACCACCTCTCGGGGAGCCAATCCCTGGGCTTTCCAGTCGAGGCTTTTAGCGAGCACGCGGTGGATATGCGGGGCGATTGCTCGCTGTTCCTTGCTCAGGCGCACGTTGCGGCTGCTGAGAGCCAGTCCGTCGTCCTCGCGGACGATTGGGCAAGCCACAATCTGGATGGGGGATTGCATGATCTGTGCCATGCGGCGTATCACGGCAATCTGCTGGAAGTCCTTCTCGCCAAAGTAGGCGCGGTGGGGGTTGACGTAGTTGAACAGACGACTGACGATTTGGCATACGCCGTTGAAGTGGCCGGGACGCATGGGTCCTTCCATTACCTCAGCGACGGGGCCGAGGTCCCATTGGGTGTTGTCTTTTTCAGGGTAAATCTCCTGGACCGATGGGATGAAAGCGATATCGACGCCAGCCCTTTCGAGCAGAGCGGCGTCGGCCTCTTCGGTGCGGGGATAAGTGGCCAGGTCGTTTGGGTTGTTGAATTGAGTGGGGTTGACAAAGACGCTCACGACTGTGACGTCATTCTCCTTTACGGAACGCTCAACGAGGGAACGGTGACCTGCATGCAGGGCGCCCATGGTGGGTACCAAACCGATAGTCAAGCCTTTATCCCTCAGGGGGAGAAGCGCTTCGCGCAATTGGTCAACTTTACGTATGATTCGCATCTTCGAAGCATTAAAAAATTCGCCGCAAAGGTACTAATAATCTGTGAAATGAGAAAATTAATTAGCGAGGAGTAGTAGGAGTAGGAGGAGGGCAGAGGTGGAAGGCTGGGATGGGGATGGGATATAAAAAAGGTGACGTATACTCGCGTACTCGCCACCCGGCTTCCATACAATTTAAAAGGGATTAGAAATGTTGCTTGTTTAAATGTTTTCTCCTTAAATGCTTGTTCCGTCACTGGAAGAGATTTAGCCTTAGTTGCTTTCAGTAAACCGTGTCTAGTTAAGTTCGTTGTATTTTTGAGATAGATAGGGAATTTGTGTCGTCCTGAAATAGCTTGACTGGAAATTAAAGCTATTTAAGGATTAATG
>JAJBVP010000130.1 GCA_020859755.1 Bacteroidales bacterium
CATCCATCTCGTAGCCGTTCTGCTTGAAGCCCGCCGGAGCTATTGCATAGGGAGCCTGATTCAGTAGCGTATTGTACTCATTCAGGCTCTCGATGTCTGTCTCATCGGTCGGATAGACGGGCGGGAAGTCATCGGCGAAATTCAGCGTGATTTTTCCGAGCTGGATTTTGGCGGACAATGCGGGATTGGTCAGAAGCCGCAGTTTGTAGGACTTGCCGAGTTCGGCGAAGTCGAAGATATGATACGCCCCGTCGGAAAGCACCTCGAACAGATCGCTCGCGCTCAAAATATCGGTGATGCAAAACGGTATCGAGAATGTCTTGCTGTCGAGGATCGGATTCGAGAGGTCTGTTTCCTCGCCGTCATATTCGGGCCACTCGGTGCTGTTCAGCTTTTTGAATGACGGCATCTGTACGAGTGCCTTGTACCCGTACTGCTCTACGAAGATGCCGTATTCGCTGAACGCATCCAGCCCGTCTATGAACAGCTTGCCTACCATAAGATTTTCGCGTTGTCCTGAACGATGTAACTCACCTCGGAATCCTTATCCTTTTCGACCTTGACGACCGCATATCCCGATGCCGTGACGGAGGCTTTCGCTCCGCACATCAGGAATAGCCGATTTCCGGCGGTTTGACGGTATTTCAGCTCTGCGACGGTATCTCCTATCAAAAAGATTTTTCGGGCCTCTGAAAGCGAGATTTCGCCGCTGTCGATATATACCCCGTATCGCTCCGGACGGTATTTCTTGAACCGCCTGAACGTGGCGATGTCGGGGAAGTTGTAGGCTGTCATAAATTCGACCCCTCGCGGGGAGAACATCAGCCCGATCAGCTCCTCCAATGTCTCGTCGCCCTTGAACATGTCGCAGGCTTCGAGCTTGGCCGCCATTTCCTGCTGCCCGCTGTCGGCGCATTGGGCTTGGGCGGCATCTTTGGCCGCCCTCCATTCCCTCTGTATTCGTCTGATGAGTTCTTTCATTTTAGCTGCGGAGTTTTAATCCTTTCCGGTCAATATCATCGACCGTGTTTTTGATGTCCTTGATATTCTTATCGACCCTATCGAGTTTGTCGTTGGCGTCGGAGGTGTTCTTCTCGATGCCCGTCAGTTTGTCGAGGACGGCATTGCTCGTGCGATTCAGGTCGTTCATGCCCTGCACGAGGGTATAGGTATGCCCCTGAATGGTCGTCAGGCGGGCGTTGTTCTCATCGACGCTATCCTGCGACGCGGTGGCGATACCCTTGCTCGTCCCCTCGCGTTCGGCATCTCCCGTGAAATAGTTTTTGAGGCTATCGGACAGACCTTGATAGATCGCGTTGAACTCTTCTCCGACCTGATTGAGTTCTCCGGCAAACCCATTCATCGAACCGATCACGGCGTCGATGCCTTTGAATGTGCCGTCATTGCCGAACCATTCTTTTTTGTATCTGTCGAAAATGCCTCCGATGCGCTCCTCCAAATATTTCTGTACGAGCATCCTTTGCAGAACATCGGCGACAATATCATTGACCTTTTTGCGCCATGCCTCCATCGCATCCTCTCCCTGCTTGGCCGCTTCGAAGAAAGCATCTCCGAGTTCCGAGGCAAGGTCGGCGGCGGTATAGCCGATGATGTCTTCCAGCATCTCGTTGATGATGGCCGCCATCTCCTGCGCAATTTCGCGGATTTGGTTTTCCCACTCTGCGATCTTGCCGTGGTCGGTCTTTTTCTTGCTCTGCTCCTCATTGATCTGTTTCTGAATGAGTATCTGCTGCTCGGCAAGATTTTCGAGCTGCTTGCGGCTTTCGTCGTATTTCTTCCCTCCGAGGGCTTTGTCAGCGGTGTAGGCGACCTTTGCATACGCATCGGCGATCTTCTCGACGGATTTCTCGTAAACCTCGCTGTCATACCGCATCCGGGCGAACATCCGCGTCCATGCGTTGCCGTACTGCTGCGATGTGAGGTGCAGCCTCAATACCTCCTGCGTCGTTTCCGCGTAGATGTCCCTCAATCTCTGCACGGCATCCCCGACGTTATTCTGCAATCGGACGGTATCGGCATTGTCGAGTTCCCATTGCAGTTGGTCGATACGGCGTTGCAGGTTCTCGATTTCTTTCTGCTTGGCATCGTCGTCGTTGAAGAGGTTGGCGATAGCCGTAGCGACCTGCAAAGCCGCCGAAATGACGGCGAGAATGACCGATGCTTTCTCGATGGTCGATATAGAGGCGGCTCCGGCTGCTGCTGCGGCCGTTGCGCCCTGTGCTGTTGCATCGACGGTGGCTTCTACGCCCTCGGCAACGCCTTTACCGACATCTCCGATTGCGTCCATGACGGTAGATGCGGCATCCAATACTGCGTCGATAGTATCGAGGGCCTTGCCGATGCCGTTTGCGACATCGTCGGAGAATATAGCCGCGAGGTTTTGCGCTTGGCCGCCGATGCCGGAAATCACGCCTCCGACAGCCCGCAGTTGCGTTGCGAAATTCTTGTAGGCAACGGTGATATTGTTCCGCGCGGATAAAGCCCGTTGTTCAGCCTGCGAGTTGCGCTCCGTCGCTTCGGCAACGCGGAATTTCGCCAATTTCAGGTTTTCTTCGGCTTCGCGGTACTTATCGCTGTCCTCCGTGAGAGTACCCAAATCAATCTGCTCGCGGAGGGCCTGCTCGACGGCGAGGGCTTCGTTGTATTCCCGCTGCGCGGTCGTGATCCCATCCTGCGCGTCGTGCCATGCCTGCAATGCGGCGACGAACTCCGTTTTGGCGTTGCCTATGTCCTTGATCGACTTGTGCAGGGCGACAAAGGGGTTTCGAGAGGCGATTTCCTCCTCCATCTTGGTAATCGCTTCCTGATAGTCCTTGATCTCGGTTGCGCCCATCGAATCCTTGTTCGAGGCGAAATAAGCCTTGATCTTATCGAGGTTGTATTGCAAGGTCGATAACGACTGTTTTCCGAGGTCGCCGAATACGCTCTCCCAGTTGATCGACTTCTTGAAATCCGCGGATTCCAATGCGGCAAACTCGGCGTTCATCTGCTTGATCGCATTGTGCAGGTATTCAGTCGGCATAGTGGATAGTTTCTTCGTCCACTCCCGATTGAGTTTCTCGATCCTCTGCTCGACCGTGCCGTATTCGTCGATCAGCGCGTCGGTGTATTTCCTGCGGATTTCGGCCTTTTCCCGCTCTCCCTGCTCCGTGATGGCAGTTAATACGCGATTGAACTCCTCGGCGATTTTCGGGTCTTGGAGCAACTCTTTGGCGTAATCGTCGATAGTCATCTTGCCACGCTTGGAATTGGCCCATCCGACCTCCGTCGCGCCTTTCTGCGACATGTAATATTGCTTCTCGGCATCCTGCCGAACTTTGGCGAGCTGGCGCAACTGATCCCGCCACGCATTACGCTTGCGCACGGTATCGAGTTCTACTTGATTGAGTTCTTTGGCCTGCCCCTCCGCCATTGCATCAATCGTGTAGTCGGCGATCTCGCTATGCGCATCCTTGATATACTGCTTGACCGCTTTCTTCCATTCCTCGATGGATTTCTTTTGCGTGAGGGCCGCCTTTTTCGGGTCGAACTTGTCTTTGGACGGGTCGATATGGAAATCGAGGTCGTTATCTTTCTTGAACTGCGACGCCTTTTCCTGTATCTCGCCCCATTGTTTTTTCCAGTTTTCGTATTCTTCGTTTGCCTCTTTGACCGCCTGATTCCTGCGATATGCGTTGCTGTGACCGAACCACCGACCGGGATTGTACCACCCTCTATCGAAATCTCCATTATCGGCCTTTGCTTTGACCTCTTGGAGCTTGATATATGCTTCGGTCGTTTTGGTCAGAAGAGCCTGCGCCTGCGCTTCGAGCATGAGCATTTCGCAATACTTCTCGCCCTTTTGCTTCAAGACGGTTTTCCATTCGGCAAGGGTCTTATAGTAGCCCATTGCCTCCCCGTATTTGGAGTTCAGCTCTTTGACGACCTCTTTCTCCTGCGCTTTTGTCCCCTTGAAGCTTTCGAGTTTGTTTTTATAGTTCTCGATCTCCATAGAGGCCTTGATGTAGGCTTCGTTGCCTGCTTTGAGGATTTCCTGCTGCTCCTCGAACTCCTTATCGGCTTTCGATGACGCCTCAAACGCTTTCATCAGCCAATTCACGAGCGACCCCAAAAGAACGACCAATGCTCCGATACCGGTAGAAATGAGTGCGGCCCGCAGACCTTTCATCGCTACGGACATGGCTTTCGTAGCGACGGTTCCGGCGGTCGTCGCGGCGGTCTGTGCCGTTGTCGATGCGGTATTCGCCACTTGCGCGGCCGTCCCTCCTGCGGTGGCTGTATTATTGGCCGTCTGCGCCGCAGTATCGGCGGCCGTCGCCGTTGCATTGGCTACCTGTGCTGCGGTATTGATCTCGGTCGCGGCGGTTTCGGCGGCCTGCTCGACGGCACTCTGTCCCGTGAGCTTGTTCCACCACTCTTTGAGCGAATTGAGGGTGACGAGGGTAAAGGCCGAATCCTTATTGAGGGTTTGCTGTATCTGTTGCAGTCCTATCGTGATCGCCATGAGGGACTGTACCTTGACCATGATCTTCTGCAAATCCTCGTTTTCTCCGGCGAATAGGGACATCGTGCCCTGTGCTACGGAGAAAGCCCCCGCAACGCCCGAAAGCCCCGAAATGAGGCCCTGCATACCGCGCTGGTCATGGGCGAGGATCGTTGCCTGCGCCGTGGCGTCGGCCCATGCGTCGGTGAGTTTTCCCGCCTCCTCCTGCAAGGCGCGATACTGCGCCGTGCCGCGCTGTCCCGACGCCTCCATCATTACGAGTTCTTCCCGTAATTGCCTCAATCGGGTGCGGAGCGATACTTGGCTGTTGGCACTCTTCTCGGCGGCGGCAGCCTCTTTCTTCAACCGCTGTTCGGTCTGATAGAGTTCGTCGCCGACTTTCTCGGCCTCGGTAACGATTTTCTTGCGTAACGCTATATTCTCCTTGATCGCCGTCTGCTGCTGTTTGAGGGCATCGTATTCGGCCTGAATAGCGGGAGTTGCGGCCTGCCGTCCGAGATTCGAGATTTCGGAACCGAGCTGCCGGTATTGCTCCTCCAACGCCAATACGGACGAGCGGTTGGTGTCGATCACTCGGTCGAGTTCGGCGTATGCGGTGTCGATGGTGGAAAGGGATTGCGACGCATTGGTGACGACTTCGATATTCAAGGTCGGGACGTTGGCGAGCAGTTGAGAGATTTTGGAGGTCTCAACTTCAACATTGGAGGTCAATCCTGCGACTTTCCCCTCGATCTGCTCGATGCCGGCATCGAAGCCGGACATATCTATCGCCGTGCCAAAACTTAATGCGCCGTCGTCGTTTTTCATATTCTTACAATCTCCTCGTCATCTGTGAAATCCGTGAAATTTTCGGGGTTATTCGCGTCTTTACTGCCATCGTAAAGCGGCGCGTCGCCATTCTCGCCCTTGTCGCCGGGCATCGGCATCGCACGGCTATACAGGATCGCGTTTACATAGCTGATGTCGTATAAGGCGTATTTCTCTGTTACTCCGAGCGTTCTTGCGATTCCGAGAACGGTAGCCCAAATGCTGTCGTTCAGCCTTTTACCACTTCCTTTGTCGGTTTGAGGATATTCGCCTCTGACAGGGAAGTGGTAATGGCGAAAAAACTGCTGATCTCCATGTCTTGAAGCCGCTGTACGACGACGTTGAACAGAACCGTCGGACGGACGTTCTCTAAAATGGCTTTGGCGAGTTCCGCCCGTTTGTCGATCTTGATTTTCTTCTTGCTCTTGCGCTTGATGAGACCGAACAAATAGCGTTTCTCCTGCACGACGACGCGCTCCTCGGTGAGGCTCTTCGCTCCGAGGATAAGCGTCGCCGCGATGTCGCCGAGAGGCCGGAAAAACCGCGCATGATGCAGTACGGAGTTTACGATCTCGGATTTCTCCACTTTCTCCACAATCGGTAGGGAGGCGATGAACTCCGAAACGACGATGAGCGTTGCGATAGACGGCGGTGCTATTTCGTAGGTGACGCCCTCGATCTCGATATTCCCTACATTTCTTTCGAGTATGGCCGATGCGACGCGGCTTTCGATAGTAGTCTGTTCCATATCCTGAAATAAAATTGCGGAGGGTGGAGGATTCGAACCCCCGAAGCCTGACGGCTTGCCTCGTTAGCGGTGAGGTGCATTCAGCCACTCTGCCAACCCTCCGAAACGCGGTTTTACCTGCCAACCGCAAAGGGCGTCTATTCCGCATGTCATTGGTGATACTACACGGCCTCTGATGCCTGCCAATCTTCGGCCTTGACGCGGAACTTCTTGTAGAGTTCCCCGTCGGAGCAGGCGAGCACCTTGAATGTGAGATCGACATACGATCCCTCCTCCTCGGAGCTGCCGGGGCGGAACGAAACATGTGCCCGACGAATCTTGATGCCGATAGCACCGATATTCTTGGGCGTGAGCTTCACGGAAAAGTCGTCCGATACGACGTTGGTCTTGACGGTCATTTCGTTGCCGTCCTCCGAGACCTCTGCCCCGTTGAACATCTTTTCCTTGTCGAAGTCCATCTCCTTGACGCGGGTTGTCAGGGTAACGACCGGCTCGCCCTCCTCCTCGGCAACCACGATCCCGCCCGTTGCCGTTGCGGTCAGCGTTTCGCCGTCCTCGGTGGCAAGCGTCGTCGATTTGTCGTTGATCGTACCTACATCGGTCAGAGTGGCAGCCATTGCCTCGTCGTCGCCGGTCTTGCCAACTTCGATTTTGCACTTCGACCACGACATGATGATTTTCTTTGCCATAATCCTATTCTGTTATGCGGTTAAACTTAATTCTTGCGTAAATGAAATGCTGCTCTATCTCCTCATTGCGCATCGTGGTCGGCGTCGTATCGGTTTCAAGCCAGTATTCCGTCCCTCCTGCGGTTTCTACGAATGCGAGAATCAGCTCCTCTAACTTGCCGATACGGTTCTTATCGGGAACCATCCGACCGTCGGCATGGGGTATATCGGGGACATAGAGATTGAAGATTACCACACCCGTTTGCACCTGTTCATCAAGTCCTGCGAGGAACTTGACGATCAAATCCTCCGTCGTGGCATTGGTCGGGCGCATTTCGGATCGGTAAACCTTTCCTCTGATGGCCTTTCCGAGATCGCTATTCTTGACGAAAGAGTAGAAATCCCGCTCTATTTGCGTCTCCGTTTTTATCATCTCGCTATTCGATTAGACCGTTGAGTAACTTCTTGGCAAGCGATTCGGCTTTCAACTCGGCGGATGTAAGTACGTCCTTGTGGTGGACTGATTCGACATACGCGGCGTATTTCATGCCTGCGCAGACGATCAGAACCACGCCCCACGGAAATTTTGCTTGCAATGTTTTGAGTAAGGCTTCGGCTGCGGGTGGCCCTGCTTCGCCGTTGCCTTTTTCTCCGTCGTATTGCTTCGATTGGCTCGTAACTACGGGCTTTCCGTCCACAAGAACTACATAGCCTATTGACGACCTTAAATTGCCGGTAATATCGTTGTAGCTGCCACTCTCGCGGGCGATTCGTATGCACTCCTCCCCGATGAAAGAGAGTTGTTTCACGAGCAGGGCGATGATGTCTTTCATCTTGGCCTGCAATCCGGCTTTCAGCTTACGCATGTCCATTTTGCTGACGATGACGCCCTTGTACTTGCCGTGGGAAGTAGCGACTTTCGCCATATCACACCACGATTTGAGTTCGGCCTACGGTGGTAAGAGGTTCGGCGTTCATCACGCGGTATTCGCCGAGATTTTCGCCCATCCTTTCGAGTTTCACCCGATTGTAGGGGAAAGGGATGCACTCAACGAAGATCGTAAACGAAGCCTGCCGAAATTCGCCGTCTTCGTAACGCCCTTTGCGGTTATCGCTGTTGGTCTTGATGGAGCAGGGGATCGCCTCGCTCCATGCGGATTGTGCCTTGATAGGCTCGCCCCATTCGTCGATACCGCCCTCGGTGAGTATCTCGTAGCGTAATGTGCCGTTGTACCTCATATCACCATAGATGCGTGCCGTCCTCGATCACGCGCATATAGTCGGAAAGAACCTCATCCGCATCGAGGCCATAATAGCCGCACCAAATCGAAAGGCTCTGTTTGAGTGCCTCTTCGCTCATTACGGAGGTCGATACGCCGTTCTCGGAGCGGCTGTTTTCGACATAACCGATGACAAGGCGAGCAGCAACCCGAAAGATCATAGGGTCTTTCGGGGTCGCCTCGGCCTTTGCGTCGATGCCCTCATTGAAGAGCGCAAATTCGATGGTAGCGTTATCAGGATAGAATGTGTTTGCTATTGCATTGCACAAACTCCTCGTTGCGGTAAGGTTATCCACGGCTACTGCTGCGTTTTGAGGGTGTAGATGCCGTTCATTTCCGTAATCACGGGCAACGAGAGCGATTCGGCCTTGGTGAACTCAACGCCGTTGCTGCCCTGCGTTTCGCCCACGCCCCATTGCGAGACGCGGATACGCCCGTAGTTGGAGTACGCTACTCCGGCCTCCTGTTTCAGCTCGTTGTTCGCCCATGCGTTTTTGACGATGCCGAGCTTGCCGTCGGGAATGAAGACCATGTTCTTCTCGTTCCACGGCGTATAGGGGACGCGGAGTTTGCCTTTCTGAATGCGAACCTGACGGCGGATAGGCTCGAAAACAGGGTAGCTGTTTTCCTGCATATAGGCGTTCAGGTCTTTCAGTTGCACGATCTTCGCAGATTTGTCGGTTCCCCAGATCATCTGCTTGATCTTCTTGCTGCGGCACATGTAGGAGATGCGCGACGGAGCACAGAGGATTTTGCCGAATACGGTTTTGTCCTGTGCAGCGTCGATGATGCCCTGCACGTCCTCGAAGCAGTCCACCGTTTCGAGATTGGCATCCGTCCACGGGGTTTTGGACGATGCGATATTCTCGGCGGGCTGGTTGAAGTTGATCGTGCCGCGCACGCCACCTTCGGGGTTGATGTTGTCGTCGAGTTCGACGATACCCTCGTTCGAGAGCGGGCGCAGGAACAGGATGTCGAGCTTTGCGAGGACGGAGCTTACGACCGTCGTCGAGCTGCCCCACATCAGTTTGATGAGCTGCTCCGTCTTTGCCTTGTCGGGGAGCGACTTGCTGTCGAGGATTTGCAGAACCTTACGATAGTCCTGAATCGTCATCGGCAGCGTTACGGCATGATTGAGGATGCGCTCTTTCACGGTTTCCAGCCCCTCCGTACCGAGGATAGCCTCTTTCGACTGGTCGCCGATGGTCGGGGCGGCTACCGTGATGTTGTACTGACCGATGATCTCCTCGAAGTCGAGGCCGATAGTCGGGGTGTCCCAGTCGAGGAAACGCTCGAAGATTACGTTGTCGAAAAGCTGCTTGTGCAGTTTCGAGGCGGCATCGAAGCGAGCCTGTACATGCTGCGTCAATGCGCCAAAGATTGAGCTATAAAGAATTTCGGGCATGATCGTTACTGTTTAATGAACAGAATGTTCGGGTTTGCTTTGAGGCATACCTTGCCGGGGTTGATGAGCCAGTCTTCCAACAGCGGGAAGTTCAGGCTCGGATAGAGAACGACCGCTTCGTATGCGGCATCAATCGTCGGGATGCCTTTCCCGGTAAACTCCTTGACAGCACCGACAACCATGTTCGGTGTGTATTTGGGTTCAGCGGGAATCGGATCGGTCTTTTCCGCGCCGCCGCCCGTAGAAGCATATTCGGTCGCCTCCGAGAGGATGTCGCCCTCGGCCAGCCCTGCGATGGCGGATGCGAACGTGAGGATATCGTACTCGGCATTGGCCGTGTCGATGGACTTGATGATCGGGGATTTGTCGGTTACTCCGAGTTTCATCACCACGTCGCCTGCGACGAAGTAATGACCTTTGGCGATGTGGGGCGCGGTGGTCGTGCCTCCTGCGAGAACCTTGGCGGTCTTGCAAACGGCGGCACTCATCGCCTCGAAATCGACATAGATAGGAGTTCCCCGATGCAACACCGTTCCGACGGGGAAGTTCTGCACCGGCTTGAAGCCGCCCGGCAGAATCTTGCACTCGCCGCGCCAAATTTCGGGCGTATGGCCCGATAGCTGCGTTTTCTTGAAATCAATAGCCATTGTTGCAATCAATTTTAAGGGGTGAATGATTCGGAGCTGTTACTTGTTGGGAAGACTTTCGGCCCAAGCCTTGGCGTCGGCTTCCATTGCCTCCTTGCTACTTCCCGTTTCATGCGCCTGCTCCTTGGGCATGAGGTTGTTATTGACTAACTCCTGCTTGTAATCCGCCAGCTCCTTGTCGAGGTCTGCATCCTCTGCGAATGAGACTCGCTTCATCAGGTAGTCGGGGATTCCGAGCTTTTTAGCCTTTGCCGAGATTTCGGCCTGTCGCGTGGTCTTTGCCTTTTCCGCTTTGAGAGCGGCGTTCTCGGTTTCGAGATCGGTCAATTTCTTTTGGAAAGGCTTGAACCATTCGGGGGCCTCATCATCGTTTCCGCCCTCATCTTCGCCCTCGTCGTTGGATTGCGTTTTCTTTGATTGCGGTTTCGGACGTTGCGTCTTCCTCGTGATCTCCCCCTGCATCGCCTTTGCATAGGGCACGAGCGAATCCACTTTCGCGGCGATGTCTTCGTCCGAGGCATCGTCGGCAAGACCCTCCGCCCCGATCTCTACGAGGTCGTCGAGTGCCTTGTCAGTCAGTCCCATATCCTTGCATTTTTCGGATAAGAGCTTGCGAAATTTCTTTTTCATGGTCGAAAAAATTTGTTAAAACGTATCGTTACGGACAAAGGTAATGAAAAATATCTATTAGGTATCTAAAATTTCGGCAAAAATTATCTGTGTGGTTATGACACAGTTATCCGTAAATCCGCATTTTTGACTGATTTTGAGCGCACTTTTTCTGCGAAAAAAGTTGCTTACTATAATAGTTGGCTATATATTTGCATCATCAAACAGATACTTAATAAGTGTGAAAACATGAATAATACTGAAATTGACGATCTGAGTGCATGGAAATCGCAAACTGCGGACTTTCTGCTCGAAATGGGGCAAAAGTACGGCGACATCCGATTCCTTTTGGAGGCGTCGAAGATGATCGGGATGCGCGAGGTGATCCGCCGTAAGTTGAACAGGAATTTGCCTCTGTGGGAAGCTGACAAGGAGTGGTTGAAGAATAACCTTTTCGCAGAGTAATGCAAAAAAATCGGCTCAAAATTTGCTGGGGGGGAATTTCATAACTTTGCCGCCGATAACCAAAATTCATATCAAGATGAAAAGAATTTTACTTTTATTTGCGGCTATTGCCTGCATGGCGTTCGTCGGATGTTCGAAAGACAATGACAACGACGGTTTTAAGTATGGCGATGCCATTTACGGTACGTGGGATGTTACCCATGTCAAAAGCGACAAATCATGGATTGACATCACCTCGCCGTTGTTCAGCAAATACCAGGCGTCGGCAACATTCAATGCGGACGGCACGTATTCGGGCAGCGGGTATTTCGGGGCTGGCAGCGGAACCTACAAGGCCAGCGGAAGTACGATTGTCTGCTACATTTCCGGCAGCGAATACGCCCGCTATGACGTCCGCAGTTTATCGGATAATGTTGCCGAAATGACTATGACGATGGATGGTAGCAGCGTAGATATTCGATGTAAAAAGCGGTAGTGCGTCATTTGTAAACACAAAAAATAGCCGAGAGTTTCCTCGGCTATTTTTTGTTCCCTCGGTTTTGGCAAACCTCTACAATACCGCAACCGCCTTGCGAATCTGATCCAGCACTGCCGCAAGTCCAGTATCGCAGCGAGCGGTCTGCATATTGTAGTCGGATTGCAAGCCTATCCACAAATTAGCGGTTATGCCTGTTGCCGCTTCGATTTTCAATGCCGTATCGGTCGTTATCGGTCGATGTCCGTTGATAATCTCGTTAAACGCCGTGTAAGGCATTCCGATAATACCGGCGAATTTCCGTTGCGATATGCCCCGTGCCTGTAATTCGTCTTTGAGCATTTCACCGGGGTGAATAGGGGCTGCCGGTATCAACTCATGCGGGGCGTAAATCTTTTTTGTTGTTTCCATATCGCTTTACTGGTAATGATTACTAATATCCAACAATCGGCATACGGTTATTATCTGTTCGTTCATAACCTCCCTTACAGTAAATTCAAGTCGGTATTTGCGATTGATCCGAACCGATGATATACCGACCTTATCGCCTTGTAGAACCTCGTAATTTAACGAATTGATCCGGTATAACTCCTCCACACTATCCGATCGTTTCAATAACATGACGCACTTGTAATAACCCCGTATCACTTCGGGTTGGTAGCGGTGCTTTTTATCGCTCGTGCGTCCCTGCTCGAACAACTCACGCAAATACTCTTTGTCGAACTCTATGAACATCGTGCCGTATCGTTTTCAATGCAAATATAGTGCTTTATCTCGATATGTCCACAAAAAAGGTGAATATATTTTGCAGAATAACAAAAAATGTCTATCTTTGCAATGCAAAACTTTTATTAGGGCAGGTAATGCCCATCAAGGGCTTTTTTTATGCCTGTACATATATTCGGTAAACGATTTGCAGCGTTGTACCCCCGTGAGGTCGCAGTAATGCCCTCGAATTTCCCTAATAGGAGTTTTGCAGCGGGACGGACAACGCTGCTTTTTTTTGATTTTTTTGTATGCAAAACTCCGAAAATCAAATCTTTCGTTACAACGGAAGCCCTATCACATTCAGTCAAGGTGATAGTGTAATGATCAATGCCACGGAAATGGGCAAACCGTTTCACAAGCAACCGAGTGACTGGATGCGGTTGAAACAAACGAAAGAGTTTATTGCTTCATTATCAGCCGTTCGGGGAATTCCCCGAACGGAACTGGTACGGGTCATCAGGGGAGGATGCGGCATTCAAGGTACATTCTTCCATGAAGACGTGGCATTGGAGTTCGCACGCTGGCTATCACCGCTTTTCGCCATTTGGTGCAACGACCGTATTAAAGAACTCCTGCGAACTGGCGTCACGACTGTCCGCAACGACGACGAAGCAATCGCTTACGCAATGGAGGTTTTGAATAGACGCCTTGTTGAATCACGGCGACAACTCGAAACCGCACAATTACTGCTTGACTGTCGGGAGGCAACTATTCATGCGCTCACCCCGAAAGCGCAGTACGCTGATGAGGTGTTGCAATCGACCTCGACCTACACTCTTACTCAAATTGCCCATGATCTCGGATTGCGTAGTGTTTATGTGCTTACGAGATTTCTTTCCGAGAAACACATTCTCTACCGCCAAAGCGGGCAATGGCAACCGACGGCTAAAGTCGCCGGACGGGGTTATTTCGAGACCCGCACGGCGAAATATGTCAAATCCGATAACACGATCGGAACCAGTTTATCAACGGTCGTAACCGAATTAGGCCGTCAATTTCTTCACAATTTAATCAACAAGGAGGCATAAGTCATGAAAAACAATATCAATCCTACGATGAATAATAACCGTATTGTAACCATGCCGTCGAGCAGTGTATCTGTTGCCGAAACCCAAACGTCGAAAATTCCTTCTCCAACCGGAGCGGTCTTATCGGCAGAAACGTCCGAATTGCTGGGCTTGTTCGCTCAATTTCGAGCGTTGCATAATCGGGCAGTAGCGATTTACAACCGAAAGATGGATGTTACGCCTACAGAAAAGGAACGGCAGGCAGAGGTTCTTTGCGAATACGAGGGCTTTTGGCTCGACAAGATCGAAGAACTGATGCGGAACAATATCATCAACTCGAACTACTCGCAGTTATGAAACGCGAGAAGTTGAGGGTCGAGCCGCAAGAGGAACAGCGTGCCGGTGATCCGGCACGCCCCGCGGCAAACGTAGAGATCGGCAAGAAACGAAAATATGAATGGTCGATGTCTGCCGATGGGTGGGACGAACCGGCAGAATGGGGCGAAACTCCCACGCTGGAAGTCGATGATGAAGTTCGTGATTTTTTCTCGGATGAATAATTGGCGAATTATTGCCTATTATCATAAATTCGGAGGGGTGCAATGACGTAGTGAACTATTTATTATGTTGAAATTCAATACGATGATGATAATTGGCACCATTTACCCCTGCAACGAGGGGTGCAACGATGTTTAATGCGTTGATTGTGTGTAAAATATCTGATATTTAGCGTATTTAGGGGCGCAATGATATTTGATGTATATAACACGATGACTACCAGTAGAATAGCACGACGGGGTGCAACGGGTACAGCAACGACCCCTGCAACGACGGGTGCAACGACCCCTGCACAGAAGATAAGAATATATAGATATATTAAGATAGATAGAGGGGATGTTTTTTCGATACAAAACATCGGATCACCCATCGGGCAAAAACCTCGTAAATTCATTTGTTGAAAAAGAAAAAAAGTTCCGCGAAAAAAGAAAAATGAAAATGCCGCCAATTTTCGCATATCTGCGGTCGGGCCGGTAGATTGGTCGATTCTTGCGCGAAAGCGTGGCAGAACGCCGGAAAAGCGGTAAATTTGCACAAGTATTGGATTATGGAAGCAAAGAAGATAGTGCATTTGCAGTTCAAGGAGCCGTACAACGGTGAAACCGATTTCTACTTCGGTTCCCTGAAAGCGATCTACGATACCGTTCCTGTCGGGGCGGTCGGCATCACATACAAGTCTCTCACCAATGCGACGAGGGGCAGAAGCGAATACGAGAACAAGAAAGTCCTCATTCGCATCGGGCAAATCCAGCGAAAGACGAGAGGACGGTCATTAAAATCGGAGTGCGATGGATAGCAAGGTGGTATATCGGCTGACCTATGTTGCGGATTCATATGATCTCGTTACGCATCTGTATTTCGTCGATAGAGCGAAAGCGGAGGCTATGTATCGTGAAAAGCTGGCAAAGGTTTCATTTTACCGAAATGGCTATATCTACCTACACTCAATGAAAGAGGATGCCGACGGAGTGCTGGATATAGACGAAGTGATAGATTCTGAAAATTTTTGATATGATAGGTGCGATAATTGGCGACATAGTAGGTTCTCGATTCGAGTTCAACAATACGCGGGATAAGAATTTCGCGCTATTCTCCCCGGAATGCAGCTTTACCGACGACACGATATGCACGGTGGCGGTAGCCGATGCAATTCTGCGAGGGGAAGATTATCGAACGAGCATTCTGCGCTGGTGTAGGAAATACCCCAATCCGATGGGTGCATACGGGGCGTCTTTCGCCTTGTGGCTCAATTCTCCCGATCCGCAGCCCTACAACAGTTTCGGCAATGGTGCGGCGATGCGGGTCAGTCCTGTTGCGTGGGCCTGCGGATCGATGGCGGAAGTTATCCGAGAAGCGACGGAAACGGCGAGAATATCGCATGACCATATCGAGGGGATAATCGGTGCGGTCTCTGTTGCTGAATTGATATATTGGCTGAAAAATGCTCGTTGTGAGGATTCTAAAATACTCAATATCGAGAGTGTCGCCACACGATATTACGGTGAGGATTGGGAAAGGCATCTCCCGCCTCGCGGCAAGTTTGACGAGACATGTCAGGGATGCGTGCCGCTGGCCTTTCATATCGTAAAAGAGAGCCGGTCTTTCGAGGATGCAATCCGCAAGGCCATTCTCTACGGCGGCGACAGCGATACGCTCGGAGCTATTGTCGGCTCACTTGCCGAGGCTTATTTCGTGGTTGATCCGGCAATTATTCAAACCGTGATGAGCTATCTGCCGGAAGATATGCAGAACGTCATTCGGAAATTTAATGCAACCTACCGATGAAAGAATCAGATTTACTGCAATCCTGCCACTACTATAAGGGCGAGCGGGAGAACCCATACGAGGGAAAAGATCAAAACAAAATGATGCTTTGGCTTTACGAGCGGACATGGGTTCACGACACTATGGCAGTCATCGCAAGAGATGATGTGAATGCCTCTGAAAGTCGAAATCTCGACGAATATACCGCGGTCGGATTGGCAGAGTTCGAGAATGCGGACGGAGTGCCGATTACCTTGAAATCCCTGCTGTTTAATCGCTATGCACAGGGCAATATGTCGTCGATGATGGATTGTGTCGAGCCGTTCAAGAAATTCTACAAGCGATACTACAAGTAAGGGAGCGCAATCGCGCTCCCTTTGTTTATTTGAGCTGTCCGATCATTTGCAGATAGATCGTTCTGCCTTGCCTTTTGAGAACTCGAAATTGGCTGCCTCGCTGTCCGATCCACTCCTTTTCCGATCTTACCGGTTCGGCCGATTCTCCGTCCCATATTTCGCCGTCATACTCGAATTTATTATAGTCGGTATAATGAGAAAACGGTTCGGTATAAACGCCTTTTGCTCCTTTGGGAACCACGATTATCAAATTGTATGAATCGCTGAATCCTCCTGACCTATGGATTGCCGTCGAGAGGAATCCTTTATCAACGAATATATCCCCAACTTTCAGCTCTCCGAGGCCATATCCGAGTTCGTTGATCTCGAAGCTGCCGACGCCGCGTCTGACGACGGTATTTTGAGGCATGGAGAACTTTTCAAGTGCCCTCGTTAGGATAGGCAGGTCGTGTTCAAACTCATCGTTGCCTCGTGCCCCGTAATAGGTCTGTCCTCGCAGCGGCTCATTCAGATAGCTGTAAGTCTGCGTGTACTTCGTCAGGATGATCCGCTCCTCTTTCGTCAGGCTCTTCCATATGCTTCCGGTCATGGAGCGCAATCTGGCATCTGCATCATCGAATGTCTCGGATTCATATTGGTCGAGAAGTCGATTTATCTCCGCCTTGCTGATATTTGGCAAGGTGAGAGATTTGATGACCTTTTTCGCGTCGCGCCGTGCCTGCTCCATCTCGCGTTTTTGCTTCTCGGCGACTGCGAGTGAAACCTTTTGCTTGATAACCGCAATATCCTCGTCGTTGGCGATGGCATGCTTTGCATCGGCAAGGAGCTTTGCGACATTGAGGCTCTTCGGATGCGCTTCGGCCCATTGCTCGACAAGCGCGACATCAGCCATCGCTTGTTTGAGCGAAATCTTATAATTGACGGCGTTAAGCTCCTTGATGTACGCCTCCTGCGATACTTTCCATGTCGGGTATTTCTCCTGAACGCCTTTCATGTTGCCGCCGAGGAAGTCATAAGCCTCGAAATGCAGCTTTTTTGCCTGCTGTTCGAGGGATAGGCCCGACCAGCTCTCGATCTTCGATTTGACGGCATTATACACCCCGTGCAGTTGATCCATCGTGAACTGCTTATGCCATGAGTGAGCATTGGGGATGATGTCGGCGAGAGCCTGCTCCGCTTTCTTGGCGGCGAGGATGGCCTGCGCCACTTTCTTGGTCTCGGTCTGCATGGCCGACAGATCGCCTGCGTCGATGTACTTTTGCAGGGCGGAATAATCGACCTCGCCATAATCCCCGGCGACTTTGGCGATGTTGTTTGCCGTCGTCTTGATCTGCTAGTGCTTCTTCTGCCGTTCGGCCCACGCATTACGGATCGCCGCCTCCTGTTCGGGCGTTCGGGCCTCATGGCGTAATGCCGCCTTTTCCGCGATTGTAAGCTCTTTCGGCTTCGGGTCGAGTATTTGGTCGATAGCCGCAGAGTTATTGCGAATAAAGTAGGGTTCCGTGCCTCTACTGCGGGATGCAAGGATATTCTCCTTGTTGTCCCGCACCCAGTTCTTGAAATTGGCCGGATATTCGGTGATCTGCCTACCTCGCGGAGTGTATTTCTCGCCTTTGAGGAATGCCTCCGTAACTTTCGCCATCTCGTCCTCGTCGATCAGGATAGGCGTTGCGAAGCAGAAGCATTGCACATGCCAGCCATCGAATACGAAATCCTTTGGATAGTCGCCTGCCAGCTTGTCGCAGATGTCTTTCTTCGGGTGGTTCTTCGATAGCTGGATACGCTGGCCGAGGACGAAATCCATCTGCTGCCACCGCTCATTGTCGGCGCGGCGGTATGCGATGTTCGTTTCCGACCTCGCAACGCGCATGGCATTCTTGGCCGAGGACTTGTAAACGCCCGATCCGGTTTTGTAGTCCTTGCGTTCATAGTCGATCCATCGGTATTTGCCCGTTTTCTCGTCCTTGATGCGCTTTTTCCACTTCCGCCCATAGATAGGCTTGCCCTGCTCGTCTTCGCCTTTCTTGAAGCGGAAACGGCGGAACATCAGATCAGGGTCATTCAGGTATTGCCGGACTTTGCGGGATATGGATTGCGCCGAATCTCCCTCGCCGATGGCGACGGTCATGGCGATCTCCATTTCATCGCGGAGCTGCTGAACCGACTGCCATATCCGGCCCGACAGATTGAGGCCATCCTCCGTCCGGTCGGCAAAGGCGTTCATCGCCGCAGTATTGCGGTTGTTCCATGCGCTGAACTCCGGGCTGGATAACACCTTTTTGCCGAAGCAGGAGGCTACGAGCTTGTCGCATTCGACGTTTGCCTGTTCCCATTCGAGGGTAATGCCCTTGCGGATCGCCGTCGTTACCACCGAATGCAGTTGCCGGAGCAATGCCTCGACTTTCTTTTGGATTCGCATATTATCCCCGTCGAAAGAGTACATGACGCCCTCGTCCAGCGTCGGCACGGATTTGTTGAGAGCGAGGATTTCATTCACCGTTGCGGCGAATAGCTGCCTCACTTTCTCGGCGTAAGCCTCCGTGCGCTGGATGCGCTTGATGGTTTCCGCTTTCGGGTCGGGAGAATATGCTTTTTTTGCCATCGGCTACCTACTTCTTCTGTTGCTGCTTGTTCTTCGGGTCATCTTCATCTCCGTTTTCGTCATCGGGGTCGTCGCCGCCATCCGAGGCGGATTGAGGCCCGCCGTTCTCCATATCACCGAAAATCGACTGCTGCTTCTGCGCCCGTTCCTCCTCTTCGGCTTTCAGACGCTCCATTTCGAGCTTCTTATCCTTGACGAGAGGGTTCAGTTCTACGCCGGTTTCGGTCGCCATGATGCCGCCGTCGAGGCTCTTGATGATATTTTCGAGGGCTTCCGCGATGTCATCACCGAACGGTTCTTGGAACTCATGCCCGATTTTCAGGTTATCGCACTCGGCTTTCAGATGCACGTCGAGGACGTTGCCGATAATCGCCGTGATGAGTGAAGAGGTGCGGGATAACAGCTCGTCGTGAGTTTCCTTGTGCTTGGCCGCTTTGATGTCGGCAAGCAACATCACTGTTCGCAGGGCCTTTCCCGACAGATTGCTCAACGATTTAAGCGTGTCGAGCGAGATATTCGGGGTGAACGACTTGGAAAGGATATGATTCTGCAACCATTCGATCTCCTGTTTCTTGCTTTCCGGCGCACTATCCCATGTCAGGTACTTCGCCGCCTTGTCCACGCCCTCGGAATCGTTTGTTACGAGCAGTTTCGCCGCCTCTTTCTTCTCCGGCAGGTTCTTGATGAGGTCGGCGGCCATGATAGCGATAGGATCGGCGAAATAGTCGTTCGTATCGGCGGTGCGCGAGCCGATCAGCTCCTCACGATGGATAAGCGGCTCGACGCCGTTCCATTCCTTGTCCTGCTGGAAGAGGATGAGCGGAATCTTGCCGATGAAATTCGTCTCTTCGACGACCTCCCATCCGATGCTCTTCCGCGTGCATCGGTAGATGATATTCGGGGTATAGATGTCGAAGTGATAGACGAGGCTGTTTTCCTGCTCCCGGACATAGTAGCCCCAAGCTATGGAGATCAGGTTTTCATACTGATCCCAGCGCGTGTAAATCTCATCTCCCTTGCTCTTGGCGAGCACCCGAATCTGAACGTCCGGCTCATCGTTCGCATCGCGGAAAACGCGGAAAAGCATTGCACTTTCGGTCTCCGATCCGGCGATGCGCTTGCATTGGCGGAGTTTGCTGTTGAAGTGAGTGCGCTCGATGACATCCTGAAATTTTTGGAACGCCTGATCTGTCCCGGTGGATTGCTGCGTCCATTTCACCGGACGGCCGTAGAGGAATACGAGGGCGATTTCATTGATGTAAACCTGATAAGGGATCGGCAGCTTCCATACCGGCTCGAACCGGATGAAATTCCCCTTTTTGTCGGTGATGATCTTGTCCTCCCGCTTCATGATTTCATGGGTGGACACTTCATATTCTTTGAGCGCGGCAATCGCCATATCCATACGGTTGCCCATGCGCTCCTTGACCGCCGAAATGTCTTTGGCGGCCAACAGCTTCTCAAACTCCTGATTCCGTCCTACAAGAGCATTGAGGTAATTACGAAACAAATCAAATAGCATCATATCCTTAAAATTTACTGGTTTACATCCCTAAACTCGACTTGCTCAATACGTCGTAATCTATATCGTCGTCCTCATCGTACAGGTCGTTTATCGCATATCCGAGAATATCGACGAACTCGTCGTGCGGCTGGCTCGGAAATCCGCATACTTCATCGAGAAAATCGTCGTTCCATGACCCCTCGACGATGAACACCCGCCCGCACTCCACGCGCGGCGAAACGGCCCGTAATCGCACCTCCTTGTCATCGGTAGGCGTGGGCGTCCGCTTGACATTGAGGGTCGAGATTTCTTGAAGCATCTGCACCACGCTCTCGCCGTTGGCTTTCGGCTCGACATGGAGCTTGCTCTCGGAATTGCCGTCATGCGCCGCGATGTATTGAGGCAGGAACCGCAACAGGTCGGGCATCTCCTTATACACTTTCTGCGCGTCGATCAGATAGATGTAATTCCTGATCCGGCAGGCCGCCAATACGCCGCTGGGGTCGTTGTCTTGGCCCTTTTTCTTCTTGTTATAGGCCGTATCGAGGTAGAAGTGTATCGGCTCGTTGAACCGTAGCGACCGGAACTCGGCAAGCGAAATCGTGCGGAACCAGTCCCTTTTCACGATATTGCCGCCCTCGATGGTCGGGTGTTGCTGATACAGGGCATTGAACTCGCGCGGGGCGCGGGCTTTCTGCTTCTGCAACTTCTCGATGGAGTGGCGCGACGGCCACAATGCGTCGCCGATATGCCGTTCGCTCAATCCTCCGTCGTATTCCTGCTCGCAGATCGCGGGGATGGCGAGTACCGTCCACTCCTGCGGCTCGGCTTTGAGGATGCGCCCGGCGAGGTCGTCCTCATGCCAACGCGTCATGATGAAGAGCTGCCGCGAATTGTTGTGCAGACGGGTCGAAAGAACGGTGTTGTACCAATCCCACACCCTCTGTCGGTAAGTGATGGAGTTCGCCTCGTTCGCATCCTTTACCGGGTCGTCGATGATCGCAATATCGACGGGTGTACCTGTCAAAGAACCTCCTACGCCGACCGCCTTGTAAAACCCTCGATGACCTACCATCTCGAAGAGATCGACATTCCTCAAATAACCCCGCGAATCCGTGCGGATATTCGAGCCGTTGAGATAGGTTTCAGGGAATATCGCCTGATACTCCTTGCTGTCTATCGTCCTCTGAATCGAGCGTGAAAACTGCTGCGCGAGGTCAGAGGAGTAGGAGCATCCGACGATTTTCAGGTCGGGGTTTTGTCCGAGCGCCCATGCGGGGAAATTGCGGGAGATGATTTCCGATTTGCCATGTTGCGGGGGCATAAAAACCATCAGGTTTTTGATCTTGCCCTCCAACAGCATTTGGCAATGATCCGCGATGAGCTTATGGAACCACTCCAACTCGTATTTCGGATTACTATAACCGAGGAAACGCGAAAAGGAGGTCGGAGCTTCGAGTTTCAACTTCTCGCGCTTCAACCTCATCAACTGTTCGCGTACCTCGATTGTAGATGATCTCATTATTTATCCGCCTTATCCTCAAACCTTTCAAGTCGTGCGATTTCTGCATTGATTTCATCGAGTGTCATAGGTTTTTCGTCGTCCTTTTTGAGCGTTATATCGTTGCGCTGCCTGTTCTGATAGTGTTCGGGGTCGAGATTCGTCAGGAGGAAAATCGCGGCTCCGATATTCGGCTGCACATGGATTTTCTTCCTCTTCATCTTGAACGGGGTCGGCTGTCCGTCCGCTCCGACGCGGAACTCCTGCTCGGTTTCCTCATGCTCATACCCTTTGGCGGCTTTGGATAGCGAGATGGCGAGATCATGGGTGAGGTTCTGCTTGAAAACCTCCTTTGCCCGCTCGATAGCCTCTTTGAACTGCGGCTTGCCTTTCATCCATAGGCGGTAGGTCTTTTCGTCGATCCCCATCTCGCGGACAAACTCTTTCAGCTTCGCCCCGCCGTAGTCGATCAGGCCGTGAGCGGCTACCCATGCCTCGCACTCCTCGATTTTTGCCGCATTGTATTTAGCCATTGCTGTTCAGGTCTATGAGTTTGTAAAATTCCTTGCGTAGATCAGAGTTTAGGTTGAAGACGCCCGTAAAATGCGCTACGGACATCTTGCCGTCATTCCGCACTCCTCGCATCGTCTTGCATAGGTGTTGCCCTTTCATCACGATAGCGAAGCCGAGAGCCTCGTTATTCAGAGCCTCGGAAAGCATCTGCACGATGTCCCGTGCCAGCCGTTCCTGCAACTGCAAGCGGGCGGCGCAATAGCCGACCACGCGGGCGACTTTGCTGATGCCGAGGATACGCCCTTTCGGGCTGGGGATGTAGGCGAAGTAATACCGGCCGAAGAACGGCAGGATATGATGCTCGCACATCGAATAGTAGTCGCCGCAGTCGAACACAATATCCGACATGCCCTCCTCATTGGCGAACGTGGTGATCTTCGGCTTCTGCTTCGGATCGTAACCTCGGAATATCTCTTTCCACATCCGCATAATGCGGTCGGGCGTGCCGATCAGTCCCTCGCGGTCGGGGTCTTCCCCGATGGCGCGGATGAGCGTTTTCAGCGCACCGATAATATCTTCTGCGTTTGGAGTGATAGCTTCCATTTCGGATGTGATTTGATGTAGTTGATGGTTGCCGCGAGGTTTTCCGCGTTCCGCGCCTCGTCCTTGAAGTCGCAGGGCTGCAAGTAGTACTCTTTGGCCTCGATACCGTCGTATGCCGACATATCCTGCTCCTGATAGACGACTTTCAGCTCGTCGATGCGTTGGAGCCGAAGCTCGGCACGAGGGCAAAAGTCGAATTTCGGCGAGCAGGTGATCCAGTCGATAAGGCGGTAGCCCTTGATCGGAATCGTGCCGTTGGTTTCGATCTGCACGAATTTCCCTGCGCTATGCAGATGATTGATGAACGACAGGGTGAGTTGCAGCATCGGTTCGCCGCCCGTAATCACGACGTGGTCGGCCGGAAAATCGGCGATTTGACGCATGATCTCCTCTTCGGTGAGGTCTTGGTAGGGCTGGTGCTCCGTATCGCAGAAATCGCAGCGAAGATTGCATCCTGCAAGGCGAATGAAGATCGCCGGAGTGCCGGTATATCGGCCCTCGCCCTGAATCGAGTAGAAAATCTCGTTTACCCTCATAATGCGCCCTCCTCGTCTTTGCTGGTGTCCGCGACATAGATTGCGACGTTGCCCTCGCTCTCCTGCACCGTCGCCTTATAGCATTCGGGAATCTGCTCGACGATCCATCGGGCGATGTTTTCGGCCGTCGGATTGAACGGCAGCAGCTTGTTGAAGTTACCGTGATCGAGGTAGCCGTGAATCTTGTCCTTGATCCGCTTGAAATCGCAGACCATTCCGTCGGCATTCAGTTTTTTTGCCTTGCAGAACACCGTTACGACCCAGTTGTGGCCGTGCAACTGCTGGCATTGGCTTTTGTAGGAGAGGGTCAGCCGATGACTTCCCGCGATCTCCATTCGTTTGGAAACGTAATACATTGCTATTCTTCTTGATGTTTGCGAGTTAAGAGGTAGAAAAACGGCGTGTCGCATAGAGCCAACCCCGCTTTGAGCAGGTATTGCCCGATGACCATGCCGAGGACGAGCATCATGCCGCCCTCCTGTATGAACCATCCGAGACCGATGCCGAATGCGATTGAGATATAAATCGCTGTGTCGATGATCTGCGAGGTCAGGGTCGATGCGTTGTTCCATATCCACCGTCGTTTGGGATTGCCGCAGAACCGGCTCCGTATCTTGTGGAATATCCATACGTCCCAACTTTGGGAGCAGAGATAGGCGACCAGCGACCCGAATACGAATATCGGCGTCTGACCGAGCAGCAGCCGGTAGGCCCGTTGCATCTCCTCGTCGTAGGCGGGGAGATACATCGTTAGGATAATCAGGGCGAGGGCGATAAGCTGGGCGGCAAAACCCCTGATGACGGCCTTATTCGCCTCTTTCTTGCCCCATATCTCGCCGATGACATCCGTACAGAGGAATGTCAGGGCATAGGTCAGAGCCGCGCCCGGAATGAGGACGGGAACCCCTCCGATATGGATGCCGGTATCGAGCACCTTGCTCGTAACGACGTTCGCAACGATCAGGCACACGACAAACACGACATTCAGCGTGATGAGATTGGCGTCATTCCGTTTCATACTCCGTCGGGTCGATTATTTCTGAATCTTGCACTCTCGTCCTGTTATTCACGATATTGTCGATAGTGGCGACCGATACGTTGAATATCTGCGCCAATTTCTTTTGATTGTAAGCGCTGCTACGGGGTTTATAGAGTTGACGGATCGCTTTTACTTCATCATCTGAAAGTTTGCAATTTCCGTTGTTTCCTCCTTTTTGATTTTGGCAAAGGCCATTATCATAAGCGTGCCGCATATTTTCTGAATGCGTAACCCATTCGAGATTACTCGTACAGTTATTACTCTTATTTCCGTCGATATGATTTACTTCGGGCTTATTCTCCGGATTGGAAATGAAAGTTTGAGCTACGATTCTATGCGGAGATACGGTTATTCTTTCTCCATTCTTGAATAAATCTAATCTCAAGTATCCGTCTCTCACTTTATAAGGGGCCATTTTTTTTAATTCGCCATATACTTGGCTATAAAATTCACCTCTTGCAGATACGAAATAATCATCAAATCCCTCGATAGGTTGAAGATTCAATTCATCTTCGTAGGGGGTTGGGTCAATGATTCCCGCATCCTTAAACGCCTCCTTTCGTTCGACACAAGTCCCACATTTCCCGCATTCAAAGGCTGACGACGCTTTGTAGCAGGAGTAGGTTTTCGAGTAGTCGATGCCAAGCCGTTTGCCGATGCGGGCGATGTCGGACTTGCTGATGCCTGTATAGGGTGCGTCGATCTGTACCCCGATGTAGGTGCCGTGCCGCATGGCCTCCGACATGGAATGCACGAATCCCGCGCGGCAATCGGGATAGATCGCATGGTCGCCGTGGTGGTTGGCGATGAGAACTTTGCTCAACTTCCGGCTCTCTGCCAATCCGCAGGCCACGGAGAGCATGATGCCGTTGCGGAACGGCACGACGGTCGATTTCATGTTTTCGGCCTCATAGTGGCCATCCGGCACGGCGTCCGCGCCCTCCAAAAGCGAGGATTTGAAATACTGACCGATGAATGCGAGCGGGATGATGATGTGTTCGATGCCGAGCTGCTGGCAATGCCGCGCGGCGCACTCGGCCTCGCGCTTGTTGTGGTTGCTGCCGTAGTCGAACGTTACTGCCAATGCGATCTCCTCGGCCTTTTCATGCAGGAGGGTGATGCTATCCATGCCTCCCGATACGATGATGACAGAATCTTTCATAACCTTGTGCTTTTTAATAAGAATCGGAATTACAGGAATTTTTCGGCGTATCGGCTGAATTTGATCCACTCGTTGAAGTTGTTTACAGCACCCTCTCTCGATTTGAGCCGACATCCCTCTTTGCTCATTTGCTCCATCAATCCGGTGCGCGGGTTGAACTTGCAGATGTAGCCGCCGCGATTACCGTAGAGCCATGCGGTGCTATCAACCGAATCGAACCGATACTTTTGCAGATTGGCGACGGTGGTATATCCCAGCCCGTGAATCTTCGCCTTGTGCTTGTGGGCGGTGTTGATGAACCACGGAAACGCCGTCTCATAGACTTTGCGGGGAATTTCTTTCGTTACGATGCCTCCGATGGCGACATAGGGGTATTCCTCGCACATCTTGACGAAATACTCCTTGCCTCGGTTCTTGTGCCATACGGGGATGGGCTTCTTGCCCGTCATTCTTTCGAGCTTGTGCCGCAACCGCTCGACCTCCGCCAGCCCGGCGACGCTATCGATATCCAGCTCGAAAAAGAGCTTTACATCGAAGCGGTTGATGAAGTCGGCATACTCCGATACATAGGCATCCCAATCGCAGCCGCCCTTGTGAGAACCCGCCATGAACGTATAAGCCCCGCTATCGAGCAGGAATGACCCGAAGTGCCTGACGAGAGGCATGAAATCCTCGTTCTTCCGCAGGTAATAGTAGCTTTCGAGGACATTGATACCTGATAGGGTGCTATCCCCGTCCCCGACGAAGAAGTCCGCTCCGTAGATGGATTCCCGCATTATTTTGTCCTTGTCGCCCGCAAGAAAGCTGTTCATCGCTTCGATGACTTCTTTGCGGCTGTTGGGCGATGCACAGTAAATTTTCATAACCTTTTGCCAAAATTCGCGGAGGTTGCCTGAAATGCCTCCGGCAAGAAATATCCTCATAGCATCCTTGTTAATCTCTTTTAGAGGTATTCTATTCAAATACTCTGAAATACAGGTTGTTAAATACTCCGCCGCGGGGTTGGCGGGGGCGGGGGCCGGTGGGGGTGGGGGGGGGGGGGGGAGGGAAGGTGCGGGGAGAGGGAGTGGGGAGT